>NZ_CP145809.1:1609143-1930972 GCF_038049925.1 Georgenia sp. M64 | reverse complement strand
GTCGAGACCGCGACGGTCGACCGCCGCGACATGCAGTTCCTGTACAAGGACGGCACCGACTTCGTCTTCATGGACTCCGAGACGTACGAGCAGATCCACGTCCCGGCCGAGACGGTCGGCGACGCCGCAAACTTCCTCCTGGAGAACCAGGAGGCCATCGTGGCCACGCACGAGGGCACGGTGCTCTTCGTCGAGCTGCCCGCCTCCGTCGTCCTCGAGATCACCTACACCGAGCCGGGCCTGCAGGGCGACCGCTCCTCGGCCGGCACCAAGCCCGCCACCGTGGAGACCGGCTACGAGATCCAGGTCCCGCTGTTCCTCGAGATCGGCACCAAGGTCAAGGTGGACACCCGCTCGGGCGACTACCTCGGTCGCGTCAGCTGACCGGCCGCCCGGGCCGACCGGCCTGATCGCGACCACACGCACGACCAGGAGCACGAGCACCAGAGAGGACCTCCGTGGCCGCACGCACCAAGGCCCGACGCCGGGCGTTGGACGTCCTGTTCGAGGCCGACCAGAAGGGCCGTGGTGACACGGCCGACGACCTGCTCGCCCTCCTGGAGGAGCGCAAGCAGATCACGGTCGCGCAGGGCCCCTTCCCGCCGTACGCGGCGGAGATCGTCACCGGTGTCGCCGCGCACGGCGGCGAGATCGACGAGCTGCTGCGCACCTACTCCCAGGGCTGGTCGCTCGAGCGGATGGCGGCGGTCGACCGGGCCATCCTCCGCCTGGGCGCGTGGGAGCTCCTCTACAACGACGACGTCCCCGACGCGGTCGCCGTCGACGAGGCGGTCAACCTCGCCACCGAGCTGTCCACGGACGAGTCCCCGTCGTTCGTCAACGGGCTGCTCGCCCGGCTGATGGAGATCAAGCCCACCCTCTGAGGCAGGCTCACCGGCCACCCCGGCAGGCTCACCGGCCACCCCGGCAGGCGCACCGGCTCACCCCAGCAGGCGCAGCACCCGGTTCAGCTCGCCCACCGGCACCTGACCGGGGGCCGACGCCGCGCCGACGCTCCCGAAGGTGGCGGCCGAGCCGAACACCCCACCCACGAGCCGCGAGGCCACTCCCACCCGGCCCATCGCCATGGTGATGAGCGGACGGTCCGTCCGGCGGCTCATCGTCCATGTGGCGTCGAGCAGGGTCAGCACGTCCCCGGCGTCCCGGGGGGTCGCAGCGAGCTTGGCGACGTCGGCCCCGAGCTCGACCATCCGCTCCAGGCGGTCGAGGATCTCCTGCGTCGCCGGGGTGCCGGCGAAGTCGTGGGTGGACATGACGACGGCGACACCCGCCTCGTGGGCGGCCGCGACGACCCGCCGCACCTGCCGCTCGTCCCGGAACAGCTCGACGTCGACGGCGTCGACCAGGCCCGACCGGGCGACCGCGATCGTGAGGTCGGCGTAGTCCTCGTCCGCGATCGCCGCCGCGCCGCCCTCCGCGGCGGTGCGGAAGGTGAAGAGCACGGGCAGGTCGCCGGCCTCGGCGGCGATCATCCGGCCGGCCGCGAGCACGTCGGGCACGAGCGCGTCGGCCACTCGCGCGTCGGCCGCGGGCCTGTCGGCAGCGGGCCCGTCGGCCGCGGGCCCGTCGGCAGCGGGCCCGTCGGGCCCGACCCCCCGGGCCAGGTGGTCCGCCCGCCACTCCACGACGTCGACGACGCTGCTGGCGTCGTGCCCGTCTGGACCTGCGCGCACCGCCCGCACGGCGCGCACCTCGTCGACGAGGCTCGCGGCGTCGGCACCGGTGAGTGGGACGATCACCTTCGTCGGGTCCTCGCCGAGGACGACGTTCTTGAGTCGGACCGTGCGCACCGTGCTCCTCCGCCGCTGGGCCGGACCTCCCGGCCCGCCGAGCGTATCGGCGGGGCGGGTCCCGGGCCGGGACGCCCACACCGTGCGGGACCCGGAGGGGCCGGGCATCATCGGGCTCCATGACCACGATCATCGACGGCGCGCAGCCGCTCCTCGACGAGATCGCCGCCCGGGCACGGACCTCGGGCCTGACGGTCGCGGTGGCCGAGTCCCTCACGGCCGGGCTGCTGGCCACCCAGCTCGGCGCCGCCGAGGAGGCGTCCACCTGGTTCGCCGGCGGCGTGGTGTCCTACCTCGACGAGGTCAAGTTCACGGTCCTGGGCGTGGCCCCCGGCCCGGTGGTCACGGCGAGGTGTGCGGAGCAGATGGCCGACGGCGTCGCCCGCCTCACCGGTGCGGACGTCACGGCCTCGGTCACGGGCGTCGGCGGTCCCGGGCCGCAGGAGGGACGACCCGCCGGGACGGTGTTCGTCGGCGGGCACCTGCGCGGCACCGCCCGCCACGAGGAGCACCACCTGCCCGGCGACCCCCAGGACGTCCTCACCGGCACGGTCCTGCGCGCGCTCGAGATGCTGCGGCGTCTGCTCGACGAGGCGTGAGCGGCGCCACGGTGCCGACCCGCGGACAGCGCGGGGAACGCGCCGAGCCAGGGCGTACCATCGGCGCTGTCCGACATCCTTTAACACCCGTCCCGTGAGGCGGGGAAGGAGGTCCATCGTGACCAGCACGCCCCGACAGGTCCTCTCCGACGCCGACGTCTCCCGGTCCCTCACCCGGATCGCGCACGAGATCCTCGAACGCAACCACGGCAGCGAGGACGTCGTCGTCCTGGGCATCCCGACCCGCGGCGTCCCGCTCGCGGAGCGCGTCGCCCGGCGCATGGCCGGCACCGAGGGCGGCCGGGAGATCCCGGTCGGGTCCCTCGACATCACCATGTACCGCGACGACCTCCGGTCCCACCCCACCCGGCCGCTGGGCCCGACGTCGCTCCCACCGGGCGGGATCGACGACAAGGTCGTCGTCCTCGTCGACGACGTCCTCTTCTCCGGCCGGACGGTCCGCGCCGCCCTGGACGCCCTCCAGGACCTCGGGCGCCCCCGGGCCGTCCAGCTCGCCGTCCTCGTCGACCGCGGCCACCGGGAGCTGCCCATCCGCGCCGACTACGTGGGGAAGAACCTGCCCACCGCCCGCAGCGAGCGGGTGAGCGTGCAGCTCTCGGAGATCGACGGCTCGGACGACGCCGTGACGATCGCGGGGGAGGCACGATGAGGCACCTCCTCTCCGCCGCCGACCTCGACCACGACACGGCCGTCGGCGTCCTCGACACCGCCGAGGCGATGGCCGCCACCCAGGGCCGGACGATGAAGAAGCTGCCCACCCTGCGCGGCCGCACGGTCGTCAACCTCTTCTTCGAGGACTCCACCCGCACGCGGATCTCCTTCGAGGCGGCCGCCAAGCGACTGAGCGCCGACGTCATCAACTTCTCCGCGAAGGGCTCCTCGGTGTCCAAGGGCGAGTCCCTCAAGGACACCGCCCAGACCCTGCAGGCGATGGGCGCCGACGGCGTCGTCATCCGGCACCAGGCCTCCGGCGCCCCCCACCGGCTCGCCCACTCGGGCTGGATCGACGTCCCGGTCCTCAACGCCGGCGACGGCACGCACCAGCACCCCACCCAGGCCCTGCTCGACGCGTTCACCCTGCGCCGCCACCTCCACGCCCGCGACGTCATCGCGTCGGACGCGGCCGGCGCCACCCCCGCCCCGACCGGCTCCGACCTCGCCGGGACGTCGGTGGTCATCGTCGGCGACGTCCTCCACTCGCGCGTCGCCCGGTCGAACGTCCAGCTCCTCTCCACCCTGGGGGCGAGGGTCACCCTCGTCGGCCCGCCCACCCTGCTCCCGGTCGGCATGGACGGCTGGCCCGCGACGGTCCGCTACGACCTCGACGAGGCCGTCGAGGCCGACGCCCCCGACGCGGTGATGATGCTGCGCGTCCAGCGCGAGCGGATGTCCAGCGCCGGCGGCGGGTTCTTCCCCTCGCCGCAGGAGTACCACCGCCGCTACGGCCTGGACGGCCCGCGGCTGCGGGCGCTGCCCGAGCACGCCATCGTCATGCACCCGGGACCGATGAACCGCGGCCTGGAGATCAGCGCCGAGGCCGCCGACTCCCCGCGCTCGACCATCGTCGAGCAGGTCGCCAACGGCGTCTCGGTCCGCATGGCCGTGCTGTACCTGCTCCTGTCCGGGGGCACCGACGGAGGGATCTCATGACCGACCACCTCGTCCGCGGCGCGCGCCTCCTCGGCGGCGACCCGGCCGACCTGCTCCTGCGTGAGGGCCGTATCGCCGCCGTCGGTGCCGACGCCGCCCGTGCGGCCGGGCGCGACGCGGTCGTCGTCGACGCCGACGGCCTCGTCGCGCTGCCCGGTCTGGTCGACCTGCACACCCACCTGCGCGAGCCCGGCCGGGAGGACACCGAGACGGTCGCGACCGGGACGCGTGCCGCCGCGCTCGGCGGCTTCACCGCGGTGCACGCCATGGCCAACACCTCCCCGGTCGCGGACACCGCCGGGGTCGTCGAGCAGGTGTGGAACCTCGGCCGCGAGGCCGGCTGGGCCGACGTCCACCCCGTCGGTGCCGTCTCCGTCGGCCTCGAGGGCAAGGTGCTGGCCGAGCTCGGGGCCATGGCCCAGTCCGCCGCCCGCGTGCGGGTGTTCTCCGACGACGGCCGGTGCGTGGCGGACCCCGTCCTCATGCGACGCGCCCTGGAGTACGTCAAGGGCCTCGACGGCGTCATCGCCCAGCACGCCCAGGAGCCGCGCCTGACCGAGGGCGCCCAGATGCACGAGGGGGCCGTCTCCGCCGAGCTCGGCCTCGCCGGCTGGCCGGCGGTGGCGGAGGAGTCGATCATCGCCCGCGACGTCCTCCTCGCCGAGCACGTCGGCTCCCGCCTGCACGTGCTCCACCTGTCCACGGCCGGGTCGGTCGACATCGTCCGGTGGGCCAAGGCCCGCGGCATCGCGGTGACGGCGGAGGTCACCCCGCACCACCTCCTCCTCACCGACGAGCTCGCCCGCAGCTACGACCCGCTGTTCAAGGTCAACCCGCCGCTGCGCACCGCCGAGGACGTCGAGGCGGTCCGGGCGGGCCTGGCCGACGGCACCATCGACACGGTCGGCACCGACCACGCCCCGCACGCGGCCGAGGACAAGGACTGCGAGTGGGCGGCCGGCGCCTTCGGCATGACCGGGCTGGAGACCGCCCTGTCGGTCGTCCAGGAGGTCATGGTCGACAGCGGCCGCACGACCTGGGCCGACGTCGCACGCGTCATGTCCGAGGCGCCGGCCCGGATCGGCCGCGTCACCGGCCACGGCCGGCCCCTCGCCGTCGGCGAGCCGGCCAACCTCACCCTCGTCGACCCCGCCGCGCGTCGGGTCGTCGACCCGGCCGTCCAGGCCACCCGCAGCCGCAACACCCCGTACGCCGGCCGGGAGCTCCCCGGCCGGGTGGTCGCGACGTTCCTGCGGGGACGTCCCACCGTTCTCGACGGCGCCCCCGTGGCGCGTGAGGAGGCAGGCGCATGAGCGCCCCCATCAGCCAGGCATCGGGCACGGCCCCCCGCGGCGCCCTGCGCGAGCCCGCGCTCATCGTCCTCGAGGACGGTCTCGTCCTGCGTGGCAGCGCCTACGCCGCCACCGGCCGCACGGTCGGCGAGATCGTCTTCTCCACCGGGATGACCGGCTACCAGGAGACCCTCACCGACCCGTCCTACCACCGCCAGATCGTCGTCATGACGGCCCCGCACATCGGCAACACCGGCGTCAACGACGAGGACCCGGAGTCGCACCGGATCTGGGTGGCCGGGTTCGTCGTGCGCGACGCCGCCCGCCGGGCGTCGTCGTGGCGCTCCCAGCGCGAGCTGGAGGACGAGCTCGCCGAGCAGGGCGTCGTGGGGATCTGCGACGTCGACACCCGGGCCCTGACCCGGCACCTGCGCGAGCGCGGGGTCATGCGCGCCGGCATCTTCTCCGGCGCCGCCCTGCCCGCGGGCGCCGAGAACCTCACCGAGCAGGCCACCGAGGTGCTCCTCGACGTCGTCCGGGAGTCCCCGGAGATGCTCGGTGCCGACCTCGCGCGCGAGGTCAGCACCGAGGCCGCGTACACCGTCGAGCCCACCGACGACCGCGCCGGCGAAGCGGTCGCGACCGTCGTCGCCGTCGACCTCGGCATCAAGTCCCGCACGCCGCAGCAGCTCGCCGCTCGGGGGGTGCGCGTGCACGTCGTCCCGCAGTCGGTGACCCTCGCCGAGGTGCTGGCCCTGAAGCCCGACGGGGTGTTCTTCTCCAACGGCCCCGGCGACCCCGAGGCCGCCACCCACGAGGTCGACCTCCTGCGCGGGGTCCTCGACGCCGGCCTGCCGTTCTTCGGCATCTGCTTCGGCAACCAGCTCCTCGGCCGGGCGCTCGGGTACGGCACGTACAAGCTCGAGTACGGCCACCGCGGGGTCAACCAGCCGGTCCTGGACCGCGAGACCGGCAAGGTGGAGATCACCGCGCACAACCACGGCTTCGCCGTCGACGCCCCCATCGGCGAGCCGTCCACCGCACCGTTCGAGGGCGGGCGGTACGGCCGCGTGGAGGTCTCGCACGTGGGTCTCAACGACAACGTGGTCGAGGGCCTGCGCGCCCTGGACATCCCCGCCTTCTCGGTGCAGTACCACCCCGAGGCGGCGGCCGGCCCGCACGACGCGGAGCACCTCTTCGACCGGTTCGTCCGGCTCATGCTCGCCGAGCGGGGGGAGGCCGCGCCCGCCGGCCTGACCGCCGGCACGGGGACGCCGGCGACTCATCCGGTCGACCGCACGGCCACCGACAGCACCACCACCGGCCCCGCCGGCACCACCGACGAGAGCGAGAACAGCTGATGCCCCGGCGCACCGACATCTCCAGCGTCCTGGTCATCGGCTCCGGGCCGATCGTCATCGGCCAGGCCGCCGAGTTCGACTACTCCGGCACCCAGGCCGTGCGCGTGCTGCGCGAGGAGGGCATGCGGGTCATCCTCGTCAACTCCAACCCGGCCACGATCATGACCGACCCCGAGATGGCCGACGCCACGTACGTCGAGCCGATCACCCCCGAGGTCGTCGCCACGATCATCGCCAAGGAGCGCCCCGACGCCCTCCTGCCCACCCTGGGCGGGCAGACGGCCCTCAACACGGCCATCGCCCTGCACGAGGCCGGTGTCCTGGAGGAGTTCGGCGTGGAGCTCATCGGCGCCTCCATCGACGCGATCAACCTCGCCGAGGACCGGGAGGCCTTCAAGGGCGTCGTCGAGCGGTGCGGGGCGGAGAGCGCCCGGTCGGTCATCACCCACAGCCTCGAGGAGTGCCACGCCGCCGCCGAGGAGCTGGGCTACCCGCTCGTCGTGCGGCCCTCCTTCACCATGGGCGGCCTGGGCTCCGGCATGGCGTACACCCCCGAGGACCTCACCCGGATCGCCGGCGCGGGCCTGCACTACTCGCCCACCACCGAGGTGCTGCTCGAGGAGTCCATCCTCGGCTGGAAGGAGTTCGAGCTCGAGCTCATGCGCGACAAGGCGGACAACGTCGTCGTCGTGTGCTCGATCGAGAACGTCGACCCCGTCGGCGTGCACACCGGCGACTCGATCACCGTCGCGCCGGCCCTGACGCTCACCGACCGCGAGTACCAGAAGCTGCGCGACGTCGGCATCGCCATCATCCGCGAGGTGGGCGTCGACACCGGCGGCTGCAACGTCCAGTTCGCGGTCGACCCCGCGACGGGGCGCGTCGTCGTCATCGAGATGAACCCGCGCGTCTCGCGCTCCTCGGCGCTGGCGTCGAAGGCGACCGGGTTCCCCATCGCCAAGATCGCCGCCCGCCTCGCCGTGGGTTACACCCTCGACGAGATCCCCAACGACATCACCGGCTCCACCCCGGCGAGCTTCGAGCCCACGCTCGACTACGTCGTCGTCAAGGTGCCGCGGTTCGCGTTCGAGAAGTTCCCCGCCGCCGACCCCACCCTCACCACCACCATGAAGTCGGTGGGGGAGGCGATGGCGATGGGCCGCAACTTCACCGAGGCGCTGCAGAAGGCCCAGCGCTCGATCGACAAGAGCGGCACGAGCTTCCACTGGGACGGCCCGGCCCCCGACGCCGAGGCGACGGCGGCCCTCCTGGAGTCGGTGCGCACCCCCACCGAGACACGCCTGGTCGACGTCCAGCAGGCGCTGCGCGGCGGCGCCACCGTCGAGGAGGTGTTCGAGGCGACGGCGATCGACCCGTGGTTCCTCGACCAGCTCGTCCTCATCGAGGAGGTCGCCGAGGCGGTCCGCACCGCGCCGGCCCTCACCGAGCGGGTGCTGCGCCTGGCCAAGCGCAACGGCTTCTCCGACCTGCAGATCGGCCGGCTGCGCGGGCTGGGGGAGGAGGCGGTCCGCGAGGTGCGCCACGCCTACGGCCTGCGCCCGGTGTACAAGACGGTCGACACCTGCGCCGCCGAGTTCGCCGCCCGCACGCCCTACCACTACTCGGCGTACGACCTCGAGACCGAGGTCGCCCCGCGCGAGCGCGAGGCCGTGATCATCCTCGGCTCGGGGCCGAACCGGATCGGCCAGGGCATCGAGTTCGACTACTCCTGCGTCCACGCCGCCCTGGCGCTGGCGGAGAAGTACGAGACCGTCATGGTCAACTGCAACCCCGAGACGGTCTCGACGGACTACGACATCTCCGACCGGCTCTACTTCGAGCCGCTGACGTTCGAGGACGTCCTCGAGATCTACCACGCCGAGCTCGCCGCCGGTCCCGTGGCCGGCGTCGTGGTCCAGCTGGGCGGTCAGACCCCGCTGTCGCTGGCCCAGCGGCTGGCCGACGCGGGCGTGCCCATCATGGGCACCTCGCCGGAGTCGATCGACCTCGCCGAGGACCGCGGGGCGTTCGGCGCGGTGCTGGGACGGGCCGGCCTGCCGGCGCCGGCGTTCGGGACCGCGACCTCGCCCGAGCAGGCCCTCGAGGTCGCCGCGGCCATCGGCTTCCCCGTCCTCGTGCGCCCGAGCTACGTCCTGGGCGGTCGCGGGATGGAGATCGTCTACGACGAGCCCGGGCTGCGCGACTACATCGCGCGCTCGGCCGTCGAGGCCGGTGACGCCACCCGGCGGGTGGCACCCCTGCTCATCGACCGTTTCCTCGACGACGCCATCGAGATCGACGTCGACGCGCTCTACGACGGCACCGAGCTCTACCTCGGCGGGGTCATGGAGCACATCGAGGAGGCGGGCATCCACTCGGGCGACTCCGCGTGCGTCCTGCCCCCCGTGACGCTCTCCCAGACGGAGATCGCCCGGATCCGCCGCTCCACCGAGGCGATCGCGGAGGGCGTGGGCGTGCACGGCCTCATCAATATCCAGTTCGCGCTCGTCTCCGACGTCCTCTACGTCATCGAGGCGAACCCGCGGGCGTCGCGGACGGTGCCCTTCGTCGCCAAGGCCACCGGCGTCCCGCTGGCCAAGGCCGCCTCGCTGGTCATGGCGGGGGAGAGCATCGCCTCCCTGCGCGAGCGGGGGATCCTGCCCGTCGACGACGGCGGGGTGCTCGACCTCGACTCGCCCATGGCGGTCAAGGAGGCCGTGCTGCCGTTCAAGCGGTTCGCCACCGCCCGCGGGACGATCGTGGACACCCTCCTCGGGCCCGAGATGCGCTCGACGGGCGAGGTCATGGGCTTCGACGTGGACTTCCCGCGTGCGTTCGCCAAGTCCCAGTCCGCGGCGTACGGCGGTCTGCCGACGACGGGGCGGGTGTTCGTCTCGGTCGCGGACAGGGACAAGCGATCGATCATCTTCCCGGTCAACCGGCTCGTCGAGCTGGGCTTCGAGATCCTCGCGACCGAGGGCACGGCCGGGGTGCTGCGCCGCTACGGCATCCACGCCACCGTGGTGCGCAAGGCGTCCCAGGGCCGCGGCCCCGAGGGTGAGCCGACGATCATCGACCTCATCTCCGACGGAGACGTCGACATGGTCATCAACACACCCAGCGGTCAGGGTGCGCGTGCCGACGGCTACGAGATCCGGGCGGCGACGACCGCGGCGGACAAGCCGATCATCACCACCGTCCAGGAGTTCGGCGCCGCCGTGCTCGCCGTGGAGGCCCTGACGGCCGGACCGTTCCGGGTGCGCAGCCTCCAGGACCACGACGCCGCTCGTCTCGTCCGCCGTGAGGCTTCCTCGTCCGCGTCAGCGGCGCTCGTCGGGGCGGCAGCCGCGGTCACGTCAGCCTCGGCGGGCTCAGCCACGTCGTCCCCGGCCGGGTCCTCCGCCGCCGGGACGCGCTGATGGCGCCGTCCGTACCCGCCGTGCCGCGCCGGGTCCTGGTGCCGTTCGGAGCCCGGCTCGCCGCGGCGATGGCCGCTCAGGGTCCGCTCTGCGTCGGCATCGACCCGCATCCCGGGCTCCTTCGCGCCTGGGGACTCGATGACGACGTGGAGGGGCTTCGCCGCTTCTCGCTCGGAGTGGTCGAGGCGCTCGGTGGCCGCGTGGCTGCTCTCAAGCCGCAGTCGGCGTTCTTCGAGCGCCACGGCTCGGCGGGCGTCGCCGTCCTGGAGGAGGTCCTGGCGGCCGCCGCGGCGTCCGGCACCCTCACCGTCCTCGACGTCAAACGAGGCGACATCGGATCGACGATGGCCGGCTACGCCGACGCTTATCTGCGCGACGGCTCGCCCCTGGCCGCGGACGCCGTCACTCTCTCGCCCTATCTGGGGTTCGGCTCGCTGCGCCCGGCGCTGGATCTCGCCCGGGAGACCGGCCGCGGCATCTTCGTCCTGGCGCTGACGTCCAACCCCGAGGGCGCCTCGATCCAGCACGCGCTCGACGGTGGTGTCGCCGTGGCCGCGCGGATCGCCGAGAGCGCGGCGGCCGAGAACGCGGCGGCCGAGAACGCGGCTGATTCCGCTGCCGCTGACCCGGCAGCCACCGAGGTCGCCTCGACCGCCGCGGCTGCTGCCGCCGCCGGTGACCCGGCAGCCACCGTGGTCGCCTCGACCGCCGCGCCCGCGCAGCTGGGCTCGGTGGGCCTGGTGGTGGGTGCGACCACCGGTTCGGCAGTCGCTGACCTGGGCGTCGACCTCACCCGCATGGGCGGGGCCATCCTGGCCCCCGGCGTCGGTGCCCAGGGCGCCGGAGCGCGAGAGCTCGCGGAGGTGTTCGGTCCGGCGCGCCGCCAGGTTCTCGCCTCGACGTCGCGCGCGGTCCTGGCGGCTGGTCCGGAGGCCGGTTCGCTGCGTTCGGCGCTTGCCGCGGCGGTGGATCAGGTGCGCGAGGCGCTTCAGGCCTGAGCCGCCGCGAGACCGGCGGCGCGTGGTCGACGACGGAGAACGGCACCCCCGTTCGTCACCGTGTGCCGCTCACGCTCGGTCCAGAACGGAGAGCGGTCACACTCGTCGTCACTGTGGAGCCGCTCGATGCGGCAGGTCTCGGGAGCTCACCGTTCGGCTCGCGCGCGATCCGCCCCGGCACTCGTGGCCGGTACGTCCCGCGCCCGCTTCGCACGTGCGCACCTGCGCTTGTCCGGTGGATCGCGCGTCCGGCGCGGCTGGTGTCCTGGCCGTCGTGGTCAGAAGGGCGGGTCGGCGGTCTTGGTGTAGCGGGGGTCGAGCATGGTGTTGCCGTCCCAGGGCCCGGTGTCCCACAGGTCTGGCTGAGCGTGGTGGGCCCGCGCCGAGGTTCGCCCACTCCGCTCGCGCGGCTCTCGCCCGGCCGGATGGTCTGCGGGCGTGGTCGTTCCGGGTCTCGGCGGTCCGTCGGGCCTGCCCGGAGGTCCGCTGCCCGGTCGCCCGGTCTGGGGCGGGCCCGTAGGCAGGGCCCGCGTTCGGTCCGGCGTGTCCGGCACCGTCCCGGCTCCCGCCGCTGGGTTCGGTGCGGCCGTGGTTCGGCCCGGAGCGTCCGGTGCGACGCTGGGTGACCCGGGCGTGTCCGGGCGGGACCATGCCGCCGTCCCCGGCGGGGACCCGCGGGTGTTTCCGTCAACGGGGTGCCCCTGACCTGGGGGGCCGGTCGCTCCGGGCGGCGAGCCACAACCACCCTCACCGGCGCCGGCGTCCGGGTCCGTTCCGGACAAGTCGAGGGAATGCCGCTGCGCCGCTGGGGGCGGGGCGTTGGTCAGGGTCGGCGGCCAGGACGCGAGGAGGGCCGCTTCAGCCCGTCCGCGGTGCAGCGCGGCGGGGTGAGGCCGTCGCCGCCGTCCCGCCGTCGCCCAGCGGTCCTCGCGGGGCGTCGGGTCGTGCCGATGGGACGCCCGTCACGGTGCTGGAAGTCGTACCCGTCAGCCAGGATCGTCACGCTGACGTGCTCGTCGTGGATGCGGTGATGGTGGAAGCTGCACACCGTCAGCCCCAGCTCGACCGAGGTCGGCCCACCCCGGGAGTACCACCACAGGTGATGCACCTCGCACCAGGACGCCCGGATCGCACACCCCGGCCACTGACAGTGCCGATCCCGCGTCGTCACCGCCCGACGCAGCTCCTTGGCGTAGGTGCGCTGGGTCTGTCCCACGTCCAACGGCACTCCCGTCGCGTCCACGACCATCCGGGTGACCTCGCAGTCACACATCAACCGCTCCAGCTCACCCAACGGGATCACCGTGCCGTCCTCGAGCTCGCCAGGATCGACGTCCGGCAAGCCGGCCACAGCGGCGCCCGGGCCGGCAGCGCCCGGGCCGGCAGCGCCCGGGCCGCTGGCGCGCGGGCCGGGTCGGCCGGAGACGAATGTGCAGCCGACCTCAGGCCGCGCCCCGCCGGTGAGCCCGAACACAGCCCCGGCCGGCGTGTCCGAGGCGCCCGTGCCGTCGTCTCCGCGGCTTCCGTCAGCGCCGTCACATTCGCGGCTTCCGTCAGCGCCGGCGGCGGGGTCGGCGCTCGCGTGCTGCCGGCGCCAGAGGCGCAGCGCCGCCCACGTGCGGTCCTGGACGAGCAGCGCCAGGTGCGGGCGGACCTGCGCCCCGGTCAGGTCGTTCCCCACCTGCAGGACCCGCCCGGCCATCATCACCAGCGCGTCAGCCCACCGCTGCTCACGCGAGCGCGTGTCGTCCTTCGCCGGGGTCCCGACCACCGCGTCGAGCGCCGTCTCGACAATCACCGCCCCGACATCGTCGAGGAACCACTCACCGCGCCGACCCCCACCCGCGACCCTCGCGGTGGTGACCTTGCGGCGCCGCCACACCGCCGTGTAGCTCTCCTGCGCCGCCTGCGCATCGATCCGCGCCGCGACCTTGCGCGCCTCCCGGGCCAGCTCCGGCGCCGACAACGACTTGCCCCGCTCGACCAGATCCGCCACCACCGCACCGGTCAACGACTCCTTGACCTCGCGCGACCCGCCCGCCCGCACCCGCGCCAACACCCTCGCGTGCTCCAGCGTCAGCTCACCGCCGGCCACCGCCGCGGCGACCTCGGGCATCAGTTCCAGCCCCTCCGCGACCTGCAGCTCACCCAGCGCCGCCCCCCGCCCGGCGCCGGTGACCCGGGCCCGCCAGTCCGGGAAGTCCCGGTCCCGCCCGGTCGACCACGACCCGCCCTGCCAGTGCGCGAGGAGAACCTCACCCCGGTAGAGCGTCAGCTCCCGCAGCGCCGCGTCCAGCCCCTCGATCACCGCCACCCGCTCATCATCAGACCACCCCGCCGCGCCCGACCCCGCAGCCCCGGCGCGCAGACCCGCGACCGCCGACCGCACCTCCGCGACCAGGCCCGACGGCGAACAGCTCTCAGACGGTCCCAGCGACAGCATCGGCGTTCCGGAGCCCGCAGACGACCCGGAGCCTGCCGACCCCGCCGACCCTCCCGCCGACACCGCGGGTGAACCCGCCCCGGCCGACGACACGGGCGATCCCTGCGCCGGCACCACGGCCTCCGCCACCAGGACCACCCCCTCTCACCGGCCGACCGACCGAGTGGAACGTCTGTACGAGACGCTAGACCGGCCCACCGACATCGGCGCAACGGGTGTGGACAACCCGAGGCACGCAACCATGAGGAGAGATGCACCGGTGGAGCACAGCAGCCGTGATCACCACCTGACCGTCGTAGCGGCACACCACGGAGGACCCAGGAATTCAGATGCCCAGGACCGCAAACCTCAGCCGTTGCCGGACCCCGGGGGAGTCGCTACGTTCAGCACAACGTCGCTGATGACGTCCGTGCTATGTCCCTGCGACCCGACGAGGTGACCGCCGTGGCACTGCCCCCGCTGACCCCGGAACAGCGAGCCGACGCCCTGCGGAAGGCGGCTGCCGCCCGAGCCACACGCGCCGAGGTCAAGAACAAGCTGAAGTACTCCCAGGTCAAGCTCTCCGAGGTCCTCGAGGCCGCCCAGACGGACGACGCGCTCGGCAAGCTCAAGGTCGTCTCGCTCCTCGAATCCATGCCCGGCGTGGGGAAGGCCACCGCCCGGAACCTCATGGCCGAGATCGGCATCTCCGAGGCGCGGCGTGTCCGAGGCCTTGGTCCGCACCAGAGCGCCGCGCTCGTCGACCGCTTCGGCTGAGCTCGCGCGCGCGGGCCGCTGCGGCGCCCGCGCCGGTCGACGTTCCACCGCGACGGGCTGCACGATCTGCATCTGACCATCCCAGTCGGTCAACACCGGGTTGCGCCGCGACGCGCGGACCGGCGGGCCGGGCAGGTCAGGGCAGCCGGGCAGGTCAGGGCGAGTCCGGGCAGGTCAGGGCGGCCGGGCGAGTCCGGGCGGGTCAGGGCGGGTCAGGGCGGGTCCGGGCCGCCGGGCGGGTCCGGGCGGGTCAGGGCGGTCGGGCGGGTCCGGGCGGGCCAGGCGAACCGTGACAGCCCCTGGCCGCGAGACCCTGTCAGCCGCCGATGGCAGGATGTCCGCCATGACCGACGCCCTCCCGACAAGCCTGCCCGTGACCCGGCCGGACGCCGCGCGCCTGACCGTCCTGTCCGGTCCCACCGCGGTGGGCAAGGGAACGGTGATGGCCGAGATGCGCCGTCGCCACCCCGACCTGTGGATCTCCGTCTCGGCCACGACGCGACCGCCACGTCCGGGCGAGGTCGACGGCGTCCACTACCACTTCATCAGCCCCAAGCGCTTCGACGAGCTGGTGACCTCCGGGCAGATGCTCGAGTGGGCGGTCGTGCACGGCCGCAACCGGTACGGCACCCCCCGCCTGCCGGTCGAGGAACAGCTGTCGGCCGGCCGGCCCGTGTTCGTCGAGGTCGACCTCCAGGGCGCGCGGCAGGTCCGCGCGGCGATGCCGGAGGCCCGGTTCGTGTTCCTGGCGCCGCCGGACTTCGACGAGCTCGTGCGCAGGCTCGTCGGACGCGGCACCGAGAGCGAGGAGGAGCGGGCGCGCCGTCTGGCCACCGCCCGGGAGGAGCTCGCCGCCGTCGCCGAGTTCGACCACGTCGTCGTCAACGACGACGTGACGCGCGCCACGGACGAGGTGCTGGCACTGATGGGCCTGGCCGCCAGGTAGACTGGGCGGCTGTATGCGTGCGCGCGCCCAGCGGCAGCGCACCCCCGGCTGGAAGAGAAGGTCACGCATGTACGGAACCGTCGCCGCCCCCGAGGGCATCACCGACCCGCCCATCGACGAGCTGCTCGAGAAGGTCGACTCCAAGTACGCCCTGGTGATCTACGCGGCCAAGCGCGCCCGTCAGATCAACACCTACAACGCCCAGCTGCAGGAGGGCCTCCTGGAGTTCGTCGGCCCGCTCGTGCCCGCCGCGCAGGAGGACAAGCCGCTCTCCATCGCGATGCGCGAGATCAACGAGGGCATGCTCACCCTCACCCCCATCGAGGAGTGACCGACCGGTCATGACCGACGACGTGCGCGCCGCCCCCGGCACCCCGGGTGGCGGCGCGCTGCGCATCGTCCTCGGGGTGACCGGCGGGATCGCCGCCTACAAGGCCGCCTACCTCCTTCGCCGCTTCCGCGAGGCGGGCCACCGCGTCCGGGTCGTCCCCACCGAGGCGGCGCTGCAGATGGTGGGCCGCCCCACGTGGGAGGCCCTCTCGGGCGAGCCGGTGCGCACCTCCGTCTTCGACGACGCCGAGCACGTCGACCACGTGGCCCTGGGCCGCAGCGCCGACCTCGTCGTCGTGGCCCCGGCAACGGCGGACCTGCTGGCACGCGCCGCCACCGGCATGGCGGACGACCTGCTCACCGCGACCCTGCTCACCGTCACCTGCCCGGTGCTGCTCGCTCCCGCGATGCACACCGAGATGTGGCTCCACCCCGCCACGCAGGCCAACGTGGCCACCCTGCGAGCACGCGGCACGCACGTCCTCGACCCCGAGGTCGGCCGCCTCACCGGAACCGACACCGGGGCCGGACGCCTGCCCGAGCCCGAGGCGATCGCGGCCGCCGCCCTGGCCCTCGTGGGCCGGCCGAGCCCGACGGCGGACCTCGCCGGCCTCGAGGTCGTGGTCTCCGCCGGCGGCACCCGCGAACCCCTGGACCCGGTGCGTTTCCTCGGGAACCGCTCCTCCGGACGACAGGGGATCGCCCTGGCCGCCGCCGCGGCACGCCGCGGCGCCAGGGTCACCCTCGTCGCCGCCAATGTCGACGCCGCCCTCACCGCCCCGCTCGGCGCCCTGACCGTCGTGCCCGTCGAGACCACCGCCGAGCTGCGCGAGGCGGTGCGCGACGCCGCCCGGTCGGCCGACGTCGTCGTCATGGCCGCGGCCGTCGCGGACTTCCGCCCGACCACGAGCGCGACCCACAAGATCAAGAAGACCCACGGCAGCGCGCCCGCCCCGATCACCCTCGTGGAGAACCCGGACATCCTCGCCGAGCTCGCCGCCGAGAGGCTTCGCCCGGGCCAGGTCGTCGTGGGCTTCGCCGCCGAGACCGGCGACGACGACGCGGACGTCCTCGAGCACGGCCGGGCCAAGGCCCGCCGCAAGGGGGCGGACCTCATGGCCGTCAACGCGGTCGGCACCGCGTCCGGGTTCGGCGACGTCCCGAACGCCGTGACGGTCCTGGACGCCGGCGGCCAGGTCGTCACCCGCGCCGAGGGCACCAAGGACGACGTCGCCGACGCCCTGCTGGACGCCGTCGCGGCCCGTCTCACGGCGGCGACTACGATCGTCCGGTGACCTCAGCCCCCCGCCTGCGCCAGTTCACCTCCGAGTCGGTGACCGAGGGACACCCCGACAAGGTCTGCGACCGCATCTCCGACTCCATCCTCGACGCCCTCCTCGAGCAGGACCCCGACGCCCGGGTGGCCGTCGAGACCGTCGTGACCACGGGTCTGGTGCACGTGGTGGGGGAGGTGACCACCGAGGCGTACGTCGAGATCCCCCAGATCGTGCGCGACGAGGTCAACCGCATCGGCTACACCTCCTCCGCGGTCGGCTTCGACGGCGACTCCTGCGGCGTCTCGGTCTCGATCGGCCAGCAGTCCCCGGACATCTCCGCGGGCGTGAGCAAGTCGCTGGAGATCCGGGACGACGCGAGCGACCACGACCCGCTCGACCTGCAGGGCGCGGGCGACCAGGGCCTGATGTTCGGCTACGCCTGCGACGACACCGCCCAGCTCATGCCGCTGCCCATCCACCTCGCGCACCGCCTCGCCGAGCGCCTGGCCGCCGTGCGGCGCGAGGGGATCCTCCCGGGCCTGCGCCCCGACGGCAAGACCCAGGTGACCATCGGCTACGAGGGCGACCGCGCCGTCGACCTGCAGACCCTCGTCGTCTCGACCCAGCACGACGAGGACGTCACCCAGCGGTGGCTGCGCTCGGCCGTCGCCGAGGAGGTCGTCACCCCGGTGCTCGCCCAGCTCGACCTCGACCTCGACATCGCCCGGCACGACCTGCTGGTCAACCCGACCGGCAAGTTCGTCGTCGGCGGACCCATGGGCGACGCCGGCCTGACCGGGCGCAAGATCATCGTCGACACCTACGGCGGCATGGCCCGCCACGGCGGCGGGGCGTTCTCGGGGAAGGACCCCTCGAAGGTCGACCGGTCCGGCTCGTACGCGATGCGGTGGGTGGCCAAGAACGTCGTCGCCGCCGGGCTCGCGCGCCGGTGCGAGGTGCAGGTGGCGTACGCGATCGGCAAGGCCCACCCGGTCGGCCTGTTCGTCGAGACGTTCGGCACCGAGAGCGTTCCGGTGCACAAGATCGTCGACGCCGTGCACGAGGTCTTCGACCTGCGCCCGGCCGCGATCGTCCGCGACCTGGACCTGCTGCGGCCCATCTACCGCCACACCTCCGCCTACGGCCACTTCGGCCGCGAGCTCCCCGAGTTCACCTGGGAGCGGACCGACCGCGCCGAGGCGCTGCAGGAGTTCGTGGCCTGAGGGTCCGGCCGAGCCCGGCCCGGAACGTCACGGCAGGTCCGGGTGCCGCGACCAGGCGGCGTCCGTGTGCTGTGAGCGTCCCTGTCCCCGGGCCGTGATGAGATGGCACCCATGACGACGGCGGGACGGCAGGAGGCACTCCTCGACCTGCCCGCGGCCGCACCGGTGCGGGTCGACGGCGGCGACGTCACCGACCCGGTCGCCCGCGTCGTCGTCGACGTCCCGCTCGCCCACCTCGACCACCCCTTCGACTACCTGGTCCCGCCGGCCATGGCGCAGGACGCGCTGCCGGGGACGCGCGTGCACGTGCGCTTCGCCGGCCAGGACCGACCCGGCTACGTCCTCGAGCGACGCTCCGACACCGACCACGGCTCGGTCCTGAGCCCGCTGCGCCGCGCCGTCTCGCCGGTGCCGGTGCTCACGCCCGCGGTCCTGCGCCTGTGCCGCGCCGTCGCGGACCGGTACGCCGGCACCCTCGTCGACGTCGTCCGCCTGGCCGTGCCGCCCCGGCACGCGACGACCGAGCGCTCGGTCCTCGAGAAGGCGGTGCCGCCGGCCGACGCCGTGGTCGACGCGCCGGAACCCGGCCCGTGGACCGACCTCACCGGCGGCCCGGCGTTCCTGCGGCACCTCGCCGACGGCGCCAGCCCCCGCGCGGTGTGGACGGCCGCCCCCGCAGCAGCGACCCCGCCCGCCGGCTGGGAGAGCGCGCTCGCCCTCGCCGCGCGCGCCACGCTCGGCTCAGGCCGAGGCGTCCTCGTCGTCGTGCCCACCTCGCGCCAGGTGGAGGCGGTCACCGCCGCGCTCACCGCCGAGCTCGCCGCGGAGCCGGTCGTGCGCCTCGTCGCCGAGGACGGCCCGGCCCGGCGCTACCGCAGCTTCCTCCGGGTGCTGCGCGGCGAGGCGCGGGTGGTCGTGGGCACCCGCGCCGCAGCGTTCGCCCCGGTGCGGCGCCTCGGTCTCGTCGCCTGCTTCGACGACGGCGACGACCGCCTCGCCGAGCCTCGCGCGCCCTACCCGCACGCCCGGCAGGTCCTGGTCCTGCGTGCCGAGCAGGAGGGCGCCGCGCTCCTGCTGGGCGGGCACACGCGCACGGTGGAGGCCCAGCTCCTCGTCGAGACCGGCTGGGCGCACCCGGTCCAGCCGCCCCGCGCGGTCGTGCGCCGTGCCGCACCGCGGGTCGAGGCTCCCACCGACGTCGACCTGGCCCGGGAGGGCCCCGCCGCCGCGGCCCGCATCCCGCACGCCGCGTGGCAGCTCGCCCGCACCGCGCTCGAGACCGGGCCCGTCCTCGTCCAGGTGCCACGCTCGGGGTACCTGCCGGTCGTCGCGTGCGCCCGGTGCCACGAGCCGGCGCGGTGCCGCGCCTGCCACGGACCGCTCCGGCTCGACCGCGCCGGCGCCGTGCCCGCCTGCTCGTGGTGCGGCCGGCCCGCGGTCGACTGGTCGTGCGGCACCTGCGCGCACACGGCGCTGCGCGCGGTACGGGTCGGCTCGGGCCGGACAGCCGAGGAGCTCGGACGGGCCTTCCCCTCGGTGCCGGTCGTCGTCTCGGGCACCTCCGCGGCCCACGGGGTGGTCGAGACCGTGGACGACCGTCCCCGGCTCGTGGTCGCGACCCCGGGCGCGGAGCCGGTGGCCCGCGGCGGCTACACCGGCGCCCTCCTGCTCGACGGTGCGGTCCTGACCTCCCGACCGGAGCTCTGGGCCTCGGCCGAGGCGCTGCGGCGGTGGACCGGGGCAGCCGCGCTCGTCCGCGCCGCGGCGGACGGCGGACGCGTCATGCTCCTGGGTCGGCCCGCGCCGGTCCCGGCGCAGGCGCTCGTGCGCTGGGACCCCGCCGGCTTCGCCGCACGCGAGCTCGCCGAGCGGACCGAGCTGTCCTTCCCCCCGGCCGTCCGGCTCGCGATCGTCGAGGGCCCGGCGGCGGCGGTGCGCTCGTTCCTCGACCACCTCCGCACCGGGGAGGGGCTGCCCGGGCTGGAGATCCTGGGACCGGTCCCGGCCGACGACGGCGTCCGGGCGGTCGTGCGGGTGGGGCGCCGGCACGGGGCGGGTCTGGGCCGGCGGCTCGCCCAGGCCTCGGCCGTGCGCAGCGCCCGGAAGGAGGAGGGCTCGGTCCGGGTCCAGGTGGACCCCCCGGACCTGTGGTGACCGGCACCTAGACTTGCCGACCATGCGCCTGCTGTTCGCCGGCACCCCCGAGGTGGCCCTTCCCTCCCTGCGTGCCCTCATCGGCTCGGCCCACGACGTCGTCGCCGTCCTCACCCGTCCCGATGCCCCGCGCGGCCGCGGGCGGGGGATGGCGGCCAGCCCCGTCGCGGCGCTCGCCCGCGAGGAGGGCATCCCGGTGCTCACCCCGCGCACCCTGCGTGAGGACGGGGTCGCCGAGCAGCTGGCGGACCTCGGCGTCGACGCCGCACCGGTGGTCGCCTACGGCAACATCATCCCGGCGCACCTCCTCGACGTCCCGGCCCACGGCTGGGTGAACCTGCACTTCTCCCTGCTGCCCGCCTGGCGCGGTGCCGCGCCCGTGCAGCGAGCCCTCATCGCCGGCGACGAGGTCACCGGCGCGAGCACCTTCCGGATCGAGCAGGGCCTGGACACCGGCCCGGTCTACGGCACGCTCACCGAGGACGTCCGCCCCCGCGACACCGCCGGGGACCTCCTCGCCCGCCTCGCCGTCTCCGGCGCCGGTCTGCTGGTCGCCACCCTCGACGCCATCGCCGACGGCTCCGCCCGGCCCCAGCCGCAGGGCACGGACGGTCTGAGCCACGCCGCCAAGCTCGAGGCGGCCGACGCCCGGGTCCGCTGGGTCGATCCCGCCCTCGCCGTGGACCGTCTCGTGCGCGGGTGCACGCCCGCGCCGGGCGCGTGGACGACTCTCCCGGACGGGTCGCGGCTCAAGCTCGGCCCGGTCCGGCCCCGGCCCGACGTCGACGACCTGCGCCCGGGAGAGATGCGAACGAGCAAGCACGAGGTGCTCGTCGGCACGGGCTCGGTCGCGGTGGCGCTGGGCGACGTCGCCCCCGCGGGCAAGGGCTGGATGGCGGCGGAGGCGTGGGCGCGCGGCGCGCGCCCGGCGCCCGGGACGATCCTCGGGCAGTCCTCGTGAGCCCCGACCGGACGGGGCGCGACGGCGGAGCGGGTCGGTCGGCCGGGGACGCCGGGCGCGGCCGTCCGCCGGGCCGCCAGGCCGGGAGACGCCGTGACGCCCGTGACGGAGCGGCCCGCCGGAGCGACGCGCCGGGTCCACGGCGGCCGGGCAGGCCCGACCCCGCACGGGCGGTGGCGTACGAGGTCCTGCGCGAGGTCCGGGAGTCCGACGCCTACGCGAACCTCGTCCTGCCGGTGCTCCTGCGCGAGCGGGGCCTCACCGGCCGCGACGCCGCCTTCGCCACGGAGCTCGCCTACGGCACCCTGCGGCTGCGCGGCCGCTACGACGCCGTGCTCGAGCACTGCACGAACGGCCGTCCGCTCGCCGCGCTCGACGCCCCTGTCCTCGACCTCCTGCGCCTGGGCGCCCACCAGATCCTCGGCATGCGCGTACCCGTCCACGCCGCCGTCTCCGAGACCGTCACGCTCACCCGCGCGACCGTGGGTCCCGCCCCGGCCGGGCTGGTCAACGCCGTGCTGCGAGCGGTGTCCCGGCGCGGTCTCGAGGAGTGGCTCGGCGTCCTCGCCGCGCCCGTCGGCCAGCCCGACCGCTCCGACCGCGCCGACCGCACGGACGGGGCTGGGGAGCACGGCACCACCGAGCCCGCGCGCCCCGGTGACGACCTCGCCGTCCTGTCGCGCACCGAGTCCCACCCGGAGTGGATCACCCGCGCCCTGCGGCAGGCCCTGGTCGCCCACGGGCGCACCGCGGCCGACCTGCCGGGTCTGCTCGCCGCGGACAACACCGCCCCGCGGGTGGCCCTCGTCGCCCGCCCGGGCCTGGTGACGACCGACGCGCTGGCGGGCGAGGCTGCCCGTGCGGGGGAGTCCGGGGTCCGGCCGGGCCGCTGGTCGCCCGTGGCTCTCGTGCCGGGCGGCGGCGACCCGGCCCTGCTGCCCTCGGTCCGCCGGGCCGCCGCGGGCGTCCAGGACGAGGGCTCCCAGCTCGTCGCCCTGGCGCTGGCCGCGGCCCCGCTGGGTCCGGACCGTGAGGGCGCCGCCCCCGACCGGCGGTGGCTCGACCTGTGCGCCGGGCCCGGCGGCAAGGCGGCTCTCCTCGGTGCCCTGGCCCACCAGCGTGGCGCCCGCCTCCTGGCGAACGAGGTCGCGCCGCACCGCGCCGGCCTGGTGCGCGGGTCGGTCGCGGCGGTCCCGCCCGGCACGGTCGAGGTGCGGGTCGGCGACGGCCGCGAGCTCGGGGAGCTGTCCCCGGCGAGCTACGACCGCGTCATGGTCGACGCCCCCTGCACGGGCCTCGGTGCGCTGCGCCGCCGGCCGGAGTCGCGCTGGCGGCGCACGCCCGGGGACCTCACCGCCCTCTCGCCGCTCCAGCGTGACCTGCTCACGTCGGCGCTCGACTCGGTCCGGCCGGGGGGAGTGGTCGCGTACGTGACGTGCTCGCCCCACCTGGCCGAGACCCGTGCGGTCGTCGAGGACGTCCTGCGCCGCCGCGACGACGTCGAGGTCCTCGACGCCGTCGCCGTCCTCCACGACGTCACCCGGGAGCCGCTGCCGGGCCTGACCGGCCCCTACGCCCAGCTCTGGCCCGACCTGCACGGCACCGACGCGATGTTTCTCGCGCTGCTGCGCCGCCGATAGGCTCGGGCACCGTGAGCATCGTCATCTCGCCCAGCATCCTCAACTCGGACTTCTCCGACCTCCGCGGGGAGCTCGCGAAGATCGCGGGCGCCGACTTCGCCCACGTCGACGTCATGGACAACCACTTCGTGCCCAACCTCAGCCTCGGGCTGCCGGTGGTGGAGAAGATCCTCGAGGTCAGCCCCGTCCCGGTCGACGCGCACCTCATGATCGACGACCCCGACCGGTGGGCCCCCGCCTACGCCGAGGCAGGGTGCGCGTCGGTGACCTTCCACGCGGAGGCCGCGGCGGCGCCCGTCAAGCTCGCCCGGGACCTGCGCGCCCTGGGTGCGCGGGCCGGCCTCGCGCTGCGCCCGGCGACCGCCGTCGAGCCGTACCTGGACCTCCTGCCCGAGTTCGACATGATCCTCGTGATGACCGTCGAGCCGGGCTTCGGCGGGCAGAGCTTCATCGATGCGACGCTGCCGAAGATCGCCCGGACCCGCAGGGCCGTGACCGAGGCCGGTCTCGACGTGTGGGTGCAGGTCGACGGCGGGATCTCCCGTGAGACGATCGAGCGGGCCGCCGACGCCGGAGCGAACGTCTTCGTGGCCGGCAGCGCCGTCTACCGCGCCGAGGACGCGGCCGCCGAGGTCGAGGCCCTGCGCGATCTCGCCGCCGGGGCGCACCACCACCGGTGAGGGACGTCGGGACAGCACGTCGAACCGGCCCGGTGACGGCACGTCGAAGCTGCCCGGTGACGGCACGTCGAAGCTGCCCGGTGACGGCACGTCGAAGCTGCCCGGTGACGCACGTCAACACCCACGGAGAACGTGTCGGACCCACCCTCGACCGGTGCGCCGTGGTCCTCTCCTGACCTGCTGCAACCACCTCCGCGAGCACTGAGAGACCCCTCACAAAGCCCCTCGTAGCAGGGGCAAACCGCTGGATCGCGCCGCTGAGCCGCGGTAACGTCGCCGCGCCCCGAACCCCAACCTAAGGAGCGGCGTGAGCGATCAGGCGTACCAAGCCCTGGCCATGATCATCTACCTGGCAGCGATGTTGTTCATCGGCTGGTGGTCCTTCCGCAAGACCACCGACCTCGGTGACTACATGCTCGCCGGACGAGGTCTCGGCCCCGGCGTGGCCGCTCTGAGCGCCGGAGCGTCGGACATGTCCGGCTGGCTCCTCATGGGTCTGCCCGGCGCCATCTACGCCGCCGGCCTCGTCGAGGCATGGATCGCCGTCGGGCTCACCGTCGGCGCGTGGCTGAACTGGAAGTTCGTCGCGCCCCGGCTGCGGACGTACACGCAGGTCTCGAGCAACTCGATCACGATCCCGAGCTTCCTCGAGAGCCGCCTCAAGGACACGTCCCGCGCCCTGCGCATCGCCTCCGGCGTCATCATCCTGGCGTTCTTCACGTTCTACGTCTCCTCCGGCATGGTCGCGGGCGGGGTGTTCTTCGAGAGCTCGTTCGGCTGGGACTACCGCACCGGCATGCTCCTCGTCGCCGCCGTCACGGTGGCGTACACGCTCTTCGGCGGGTTCCTCGCCGTCAGCTACACCGACTTCGTCCAGGGCGTCATGATGTTCCTCGCCCTGCTCGCGGTGCCGCTCGTCGGCCTGACCGTCGTCGGCGGGCCCACCGGCGCCGCCGCGTCCATCCGCGACGTCGACCCCGGTCTGCTGAGCCTGACCAGCGGCGCCACCGTCCTCGGCGTCGTCTCGGCGCTCGCCTGGGGCCTGGGCTACTTCGGTCAGCCCCACATCATCGTGCGCTTCATGGCGATCCGGAGCTCCGCCGAGGCCAAGGCCGGCCGCCGCATCGGGCTGGGCTGGATGATCCTGTCCGTCCTCGGGGCCCTCGCCACCGCCCTGGTCGGCGTGGCCTACTTCCAGCAGAACCCGGGCGCCGACCTCGGCGACCCCGAGACCGTGTTCATCACCATGGGCCAGGTCCTGTTCCACCCGCTGGTCGCCGGGTTCCTCCTCGCCGCGGTCCTCGCCGCGATCATGAGCACCATCTCCTCGCAGCTGCTCGTCAGCTCCTCCGCGCTGGTCGAGGACCTCTACCGCACCGCGGTGCGCAAGGACGGCTCGGACCGGCAGTTCGTCATCCTGGGTCGCCTCGGCGTCCTGCTGGTCTCGCTCGTGGCCGCGGCCATGGCCTGGACCCAGAACGACACCATCCTCGGCCTGGTGGCCTTCGCGTGGGCCGGCTTCGGCGCCGCGTTCGGCCCGACGATCCTCCTGGCCCTGTACTGGCGCCGGCTCACCGCCTCGGGTGCGCTGGCCGGCATGGTCGTCGGTGCGGTCACCGTTGCGGTGTGGGGCAACCTCGAGGGCGGCATCCTCGACCTCTACGAGATCGTCCCCGGCTTCGTGCTCAACCTCCTCGTCGCCGTGGTGGTGAGCCTGGTCGTGCACCGGCACGACCAGGAGGTCACCGACGAGTTCGACGCTGCCCTGCAGCTGCTCGACGACGACGAGTCGGACGCCGCGGCAGCCCGTTCGGACGCCGCCGACGCCCGCGCCGCGGGGCGTACGACCGCCTGACCGAGCTCAGCACCGAGGGCCGCCGCCGCGAGGCGGCGGCCCTCGTGCGTGGGTGGACCCAGCGCCCTCAGTCGGCAGGGCCACCGTGGTTCACGGACCGCGACCGCCGCCCGGTGACCCGTGCGGAGGCGGACGCGCCTACGGGTCCAGGGGACGCCGGCGGGCCTGCTGGACGAGGTCGTAGACGCGGGCGCGGAGCCGTGCGAACTCCTCCGAGCTGCGGGTGGTGCGCTGGTCGCGCCGGTCCGGCAGGTCGACGGCCACGTCGGCCAGCACGACGGTGGGCCGCCCGGACAGGACGAGCACCCGCTGGCCGAGGTAGACGGCCTCGTCGATGTCGTGGGTGACGAGGACCAGGGTGATGCCGAGACGGTGCCAGAGCTCGCGGACGAGGTCCTCCAGGTCGGCGCGGGTCTGGGCGTCGACGGCGGCGAACGGCTCGTCCATGAGCAGGATGTGGGGCTCGTAGGCCACCGCCCGCGCGATGGCCACCCGCTGCTGCATGCCGCCGCTCAGCTGCCAGGGGTAGGCCGTGGGCACATCGGCGAGACCCACGGCCGCCAGCGACTGGCCGACCAGTCGCCGCCGTTCGGCCCGGCCCACCCCCTTCTCCCGCAGCGGCAGCTCGACGTTGCGCTCGACGGTGAGCCACGGGAACAACGAGCGTGCGTAGTCCTGGAAGACCATGGCCATCCCCGGCGGTGGCCCCTGCACGCGCCGCCCCTCGAGGACCACCTCACCCGACGTCGGCTCGAGCAGGCCCGAGAGGCACCGCAGGAGCGTGGTCTTGCCGGCGCCGGAGGGCCCGACCACACAGACCATCTCGCCGGCACGGACCTCGAAGCTGAGGTCACGGATGGCCTCCACCCCGCCGTCCCCGGTCCCGTAGACCTTGTGCAGGGCCTCGACCCGCAGCATCGGCGCACCGGCGGGGGGCCGGCGGTCGGGCACGGCGGTCATCGGTTCCCTCCTCGCTCAGCGGGCGCCGGCGGCCGCGCGGGCATCAGCGGCTCTCCCGGCCGGTCCGCCGCAGCCCCCGGTGCCAGGCCAGCACACGCCGCTCGACCACCCGCAGCAGCGCGGACAGCACCACGCCGAGCACGCCGAGCACGATGATGCCGGTCCACATCTGGGGGACGGCGAACGAGCGCTGGAACTGCACGACGGCGAACCCCAGGCCGTTGCTGGCGGCGAACATCTCGCTGATGACCATGAGGATGATGGCGAGCGAGAGCCCCTGCCGAGCGCCGATCATGATCTGCGGCGACGCGGCCCGTAGCACGAGGGTGCGCAGCGCCGTGCGCCGACGGAGCCGGTACACCGTGGCGGTGTCGCGGAGGACCTCGTCGACACCGCGCACGCCCTCGACCGTGTTGAGCAGGATCGGCCACAGCGCCCCGGTGGCGATGACGAACACCTTCATGGGGGTGAAGATGCCCAGGAAGAGCATCGCCACGGGGATCATCACCGGCGGGGGGATCGCCCGGAAGAACTCCAGGACCGGCTCGGTCAGGGCCCGGAGCACGGGGGAGGACCCGATCGCAACGCCGCCGGCGATCCCGACGACCAGCGCCGCCGCGTAGCCGACCATGAGCCGGGCGAGGCTCGGGAGGGCATCGGTGACGAGCCTGCCCTCGAACCACGTGGGGGCGAACGCGTCGACGATCACCGCCAGCGGCGGGACGTAGAACGACTCGCTCCCCGCCGAGGCGAACCACCACGCGGTGAGGAGGACGGCGGGCAGGGCGACGGCGGCCCCCACCCGCCGCAGGACGCCGGCAGCGACATGCCGCGCCCGGCCTCTCACCGTGCGGCCGTCCCCGGCCCGGCCACGCAGCGTGCCACCCCCCTCGGTCCGGCCAACCACGGTGCCGGCACCTCGCCCCCCGGTCACGCCGCCACCTCCCGACGGACCGACGGGTGCCACCGCAGGACCTTCCGCTCGAGTGCGCGCACCCCGAGGTTGACCGCCACACCCAGCAGGCCGGTGACGACCACGAGGGCGTACATCGGCGCCACGGCGCCGGACTGCTGGGCGACGGCGAGCAGCCGGCCGAGGCCCGGTGTGCCGACCACCAGCTCCCCGGTGAGGGTGAGGACCAGGGCCACGGAGGCGGCCAGGCGGAACCCGGTGACGACGTACGGCAGGGCGCTCGGCCCCACCACGTGGGTGGCCACCGTGAGCCGCCGGTACCGGTACACGCGGGCCGTCTCGCGCGTGAGGGGGTCGACGTCGGCGACGCCGGCGAGAATCTGCAGCAGCACCGGCCAGAAGGCGGCGTAGACCACGAGGAGCAACGTCGCGGCCACGCCGGTGCCGTGGAGGAGGACGACCAGGGGGATGAGGGCCACCGACGGGATCGGACGCAGGAACTCGATCGTCGACGACGTGGCCGCGCGCACCCACCCGGCCGAGCCGATCACCGCACCGAGCACGACCCCGGCGAGCGTGGCGACCGCCAGGCCCAGCGACCACGTGGTGAGGGTCTGCCCCAGTGCGGTCCAGAACGCCGGCGTCGCCGCCCGGTCCGCGAGCGCGGCGGCGATCTCGGTGGAGGGAGGCAGGAACCGCGGGTCCACCGCGCCGGTCCGGGGGAGGATCTCGAGCAGGGCGACGACGACGAGCACCCCCGTCAGTCCCAGCGCCGTCCGGTGCACGGGCCCGAGTGGCCTCACCGCAGCAGCGCGCTGACGTCGATCTCGTCCTCGACGAGGCCGTAGCGCAGCGCGAGGTCTGCGAGGAGCCGGACCGAGTCCTCGGGGACCTCCCCGGCGTAGCGGGGCACCACCATGCGCGCGACGACGTCGTCGCCGATCTCGGTGTAGGTGCCGAGGATCTCCCGCGCCGCGGCGGGGTCCGCCGCCGCACGGGCGGACGCCTCGGTCATCGCGGCGGTGAACGCCTCGACCGTCCCGGGGTCGGACGCGGCGTACTCCGCGGAGGTGAAGTAGGCGGCGATGAGCATCTCGGGATCGACCGCCGCGAAGGTGTGGCTCACGACCTGCGCGCCCTGGTCCCTGGTGATGGTGAGGAACGGCTCGTTCACCCAGGCGGCGTCGACCTGATCACCGGCGACGGCGGCAGGCATGTCGGGGAAACCCAGCTCGACGAACCGCACGGCCGCCGGGTCGCCGCCGGCGTCCTCGACGACCTTGCGGACCGTGGACTCACCGATGTTGCCCAGGGTGTTCACGGCGACGGTCCGCCCGGCGAGGTCGGCGGGGGAGGTGATGCCGCTTCCCGGCTGGGTCACCACCGCCGCGATGTCGGCGTCCGGGTCGCCCGTGGTGAAGCTGCCGGGCGCGACGAGCCGCAGGGGCAGACCCCGGGACTCGGCGAGCAGGAGGGAGGTGACGTTGGAGAACCCGAACTGGTACTCCCCGGCCACGACCGCCGGCACCACGGCGGCACCGCCCTGCGCGACGGCGAGCTCGACGTCGAGGCCGTGCTCGGCGAAGATCCCCTCCTCGACCCCCAGCCAGATGGGGGCGGTGTCGACGATCGGCAGCACCCCCACGGTGATCGCCGTGAGCTCGGCGGCCGGGTCGCCGTCGGTGGCCGTGGTGGCCGTGGTGGCCGGAGCACCGTCCTGGCCCCCGCCGGCACAGGCCGCGAGCGCCAGCGCGACCGTCGCGGCCGCCGGCGCGAGGGGGAGTGGTCGCATGAGGTGTCCTCCGGTCGGTGCAGGTGCGCAGGAGCCCGCACCGCGCCCAGCATGCCCGACGGCGCGTCCGGGCGGGACCCCGGTCCGCCGCGTCTCAGGTGCGCGGCGTCCCACGTGCGCGGCGTCCCACGTGCGCGGCGTCTCACGGCCCCGGCACCCCGCGACCCGGGCGGAAGGGATACCATCGAGGCGCAAGCTACGTGCTCCGGGGTCGGTGAGAGTCCGAACCGGCGGTGACAGTCCGCGAGCCGTGCACCCTCGGGTGCCCGGTTGACCTGGTGGAACTCCAGGACCGACGGTGAAAGTCCGGATGGGAGGATGCACGCGGCGTGCGCCCTCGGCGCACGCCGAGGGCTGGCGACGGCACACGCCGTCACCCGTCCGGCCCCGGTCCACGTCCAGGACCGGGAGGACTTCGTGAGCACCGACCTCGGCGCACCCGCCGCCGCGACGCCGTCGCAGGACCCGCGGCCGAACCTGCAGGCCGGCGGACCGGCGCACGACCGGTCGCCCGTCGCCGTGCCGTCCGCGCTCTCGCGCCCCCGCGCCACCTCAGCCGGCAGGTCCGGCATGTCCGCCACGGGCGCGGTCACGGTCGCTCCTGCCTCCGCCGGCACCGCACCGGCGAGCCCGGGACCGGCCACCGCCCGCGCCGGCCGGCGGGCCGCCGGAAGCCGCCGGGTCCTGCCGGCGCTCGTCCTCGGCGCGGTGCTCGTCGTCGTGTGGGAGACCGTCGCGCGCACGGGGCTGGTCCCCGCCGTCTTCCTGCCCGCCCCCACGGCCGTCGCCGAGCGCCTGGCGGAGGACCTCACCACCGGCGGGCTGGCGCGGTACGTCCTGCCCACCCTCGTCGAGGCCGTCCTCGGCAGCGCGCTGGGGGCGGCGGTCGCGCTGCCGCTGGGTTACCTCGTCTTCCGCAGCCGGCACGCCTCGGCGGCGCTCGAGCCGTACATCGCCGCCTCCCAGGCGATCCCCGCGGTGGCGCTGGCCCCGCTCCTCGTCCTGTGGCTGGGCTACGGTCTCCTGCCGATCGTCGTGCTGTGCGCGCTGCTGGTGTTCTTCCCGATCCTCCTCGCCACCGTCCTCGGCCTGCGCACCCTCGACCCCGACGTCGTCGCCGCCGCGCGACTGGACGGCGCGGGCTCGTGGTCGCTCCTGCGCCACGTCGAGCTGCCCCTGGCCTGGCCGTCGATCCTCACCGGCGTGCGCAACGGCTTCACCCTGTCGGTGACCGGCGCGGTCGTGGGGGAGTTCGTCATGGGCGGGCACGGCCTGGGGATGCTGCTGTCCGCCCGCGGACTCGCCGCCGACACCACCGGCATCTTCTCCGCCCTCATCGTCCTGTGCGCCCTGGCCATGACCATCTACGGCCTCCTCGGCGCGCTCGAGCGCCGCACGGCCGACTGACCCACCGAACCGCCACCCGCCGGAACCACACACCCCCGGCCACCAGCCCAAGACCCCACGAACCGACACCCACCCGACCAGCACACCGCCCGGCGTCCGCGCACCGGACCGCCGCACCCGAGGAGCCCCATGTCCCGCCGCCCGCTCGCCCTCCTGGCCGCCACCGCCACCGCCCTGACCCTCGCCGCGTGCGCGGCCGAGCCGGACACGGCTCCGGCCGCGACCGACCCCGCCACGACCGCCACCGAGCCCGCCCCCCTGACCCTCGGGCTCACCTACGTCCCCGACATCCAGTTCGCGCCCTTCTACGTCGCGGCCGAGAAGGGGTACTACGAGGAGGCAGGCCTGGACGTCACCCTGCGCCACCACGGCCAGAGCGAGGGCCTGTTCACCGCGATCAGCGGCGGGGAGGAGGACGTCGTCGTCGCCGGCGGGGACGAGATGCTCCAGGCGCGCTCCCAGGGGGTGCCGCTGGTGTCCGTCGCGACCCTGTACCAGCAGTACCCCGTCGCGCTCATCGTCCCGGACGACTCCGACATCCGCTCCGCCGCCGACCTCGCCGGCCGCACCGTCGGCATCCCGGGACCGTTCGGGGAGACCTACTTCGGCCTCGTCGCGCTCCTCCAGGACGCCGGGCTGACCGAGGACGACGTCACGGTCGAGCACATCGGCTTCACCCAGCAGGCCGCCCTGACCGGCGGGCACGTCGACGCCGTCATGGGCTTCGTCAACAACGACGCCGTGCGTTTCGCCGAGGCGGGCACGCCCGTGCGCACCATCGAGATCGCCGAGGGCGAGGTCCCCCTCGTCGGCATCTCGCTGGGCACCCTCGAGGCGACGGCGGATGAACGGGGCGAGGAGGTCGCCGCGTTCGTCGAGGCGAGCCTGCGCGGGGTCGCCGACGTCGCCGCGGACCCCGAGGCCGCCGTGGAGATCTCCGCCGCCCACGTCCCCGACCTCGACCGGGCCGAGCAGCGCCAGGCGGCCCTGGCCACGCTCGAGGCCACCGTCCCGCTCTACGAGGGCGCCGGCGAGCCGGGCGCCCACGAGGCCGGCGTGTGGGAGGAGATGGTCACCCTGCTGACCGACGCGGGCCTGCTCGAGGCCGAGGTCGACCCGGCCCAGGCGTGGACCGACCGGTTCCTGCCCGCCGCGAGCAACTAGGCTGGCGTCCGTGAAGTCGTTCGAGGAGCTCTTCGCCGAGCTCGAGCACAAGGCTGCCACCCGTCCAGAGGGCTCGGGGACCGTGGCCGAGCTCGACGCCGGGATCCACACCATCGGCAAGAAGGTCGTCGAGGAGGCTGCCGAGGTGTGGATGGCCGCCGAGCACGAGGGTGCCGAGGCCGCGGCCGAGGAGATCAGCCAGCTCCTGTACCACCTCCAGGTGATGATGATCGCGCGGGGCCTGACCCTGCAGGACGTCTACCGCCACCTCTGAGCCGGCCGACCACAACCAACCTACGGAGCAACAGTGCTGCGCATCGCCGTGCCCAACAAGGGCTCCCTGTCCGCCCCCGCCGCCGAGATCCTCAGCGAGGCGGGTTACCGCCAGCGCCGCGACTCGCGCGAGCTCGTCCTGGCCGACCCGGGCAACGACGTCGAGTTCTTCTTCCTGCGCCCCCGCGACATCGCCGTGTACGTCGGCTCGGGCACCGTCGACGTCGGGATCACCGGCCGCGACCTCCTGCTCGACTCCGGTGCCGCGGCGATCGAGCACCGTCCCCTCGGCTTCGCCCGGTCCACGTTCCGCTTCGCCGCACCCGCCGGGGAGATCACCTCCCTCGAGCAGGTCGCCGGCAAGCGGGTCGCCACCAGCTACGACGTCCTCGTGGGTGACTACCTCGCCGCCCACGGCGTCGACGCGGAGGTCGTCCACCTCGACGGCGCGGTGGAGTCCTCGGTCCAGCTGGGCATCGCCGACCTCGTCGCGGACGTCGTCGAGACCGGCTCCACCCTGCGTGCGGCGGGGCTGGCCACCTTCGGTGAGCCGATCCTGCGCTCGGAGGCGGTCCTCATCCGTCACGACGGTGGTGCCGAGGAGCCCGCCGGGCTCAGCGTCCTGGACCGCCGGCTCCAGGGCGTGCTCGTCGCCCGCCAGTACGTGCTCATGGACTACGACGTGCGGGTCACCGACGTCGAGGCCGCGGTCGCGATCACCCCGGGTCTGGAGTCCCCGACCGTCTCGCCGCTGCACAACGGCGAGTGGGTGGCGGTGCGGGCGATGGTCCGCCGCGAGGACACCAACAGGGTCATGGACTCCCTCTACGACGTCGGCGCCCGCGCCATCCTCACCACCTCCATCCACGCCTGCCGGATCTGATGGCGGACCGCGCCGAGCTCCACCGGCCGTTCCGGCCCCGGGCCGCGCGGGGCGTCTCGTGGGTGCTGGGCGCCCTGACCGTGCTCGGCGCCCTGGCGGTCATCGTCATGCTGCCGGCGGCGGGCGTCGACTACGGCCCGGCGGACGCCGCCGGGACAGCGGCGCTGGCCGTGCTGATCTGCTGGTTCCTGAGCCGGCAGGGCGGGGTCTCGGCGCGCCCGGACGAGGACGGCCTGCACGTGCGCAACCTCATCCACTCCCGCGACGTGGGGTGGGCGGAGATCGTCTCCCTCGGCTTCGGCGACGGCACCCCGTGGGCCCAGCTCGACCTCACCGACGGCTCGACCCTCGCCGTCATGGCGATCCAGCGGGCCGACGGCGAGCACGGCCACGCCGAGGCCCGGCGCCTCGCCACGCTCATCGCGCTGCACGAGCCACGCGACTGAGCAGGCGGCACGTCCGCCGCCCGCCGGCTCCGCCCGTCGCGCTCGTCGCGCCCTTTGCGGTGAGTCAGGACCTTCGCGGTCAGTCAGGAACTCCCGGGGTGAGCCAGGATCTCCGAACCCGCTGACCCGCACCGGAGGCCGCTGACTCACCGCGCGGGACGCCCAGCCACCCGCCCCGGAGGCCGCTGACTCACCGCACGGGACGCCCAGCCACCCCCACCGGAGGCCGCTGACTCACCGCACGGGACGCCCAGCCACCCCCACCGGAGGCCGCTGACTCACCGCACGGGACGCCCAGCCACCCGCGCCGCGTGGACCCCGGCGACGGCGGCGGCGACGAACGCCGCGGGATCGGCGTCGAGGCCGCGTCCCATCGTCGAGAGCGCCACGGGAGAGCCCGCGAGCGCCTCGAGCAGCCCGTCGGTGGGCACCTCGACGAGCCGGTGGATGCCCACGGGCGCGACGAGACCGGCCACCTGGTCGTCGATGCGTTCGGCCAGCCGGCCGGGCAGCGCGGCGGCCAGGGCGTCGTCGAACCGGGGGACGACGACGTCGGCCGGGGCGAGGGCGACGCGTCCGTACGCGGTCAGCGAGTGGTGGGAGACACCGAGGTGCCGCTCACGCGGGTCGGCGCCCGAGACGCGCAGCGACGCCACCGCCTGCCCCCCGAGGGCGACGACGGCGTTGACGGCGTCGCCGCACACGGTCCCGGAGAACCCCCACCGGGTCCCGGTGCCGAGATTGCCCGGCCCCTGGGCGACGACGACGACGTCGGCCGCCAGCACGAGCCGGGCGGCGAGCAGGCCCGAGTGGAGGCTGACGGCCTCGAGGTCTCCGCCGAACGCCTGCCCGACCGTCACCGAGCCGGCGAGCCAGCCCGCCTCCCGCAGCCCCGCGAGGGCGCGCGAGAACCACGCGGGCAACGCCCCGCCGTCCGTCATGACGTACACGACCCGCGGGGCGGTCGTGCCGCTCCAGGCGGCGCGGACGCCGGCCACCACGGCCGGGAGCGCGGAGTGCAGGTCGGCCACGACGACCGGCAGGCCGGCCAGGTCGTCGGCGTCGCGCAGGACCTCGTGGTGCTCGGACTCCTGCTCGTCGGCGCCGAGGACGAGGGTCTGCAGCGGGGTGTACCGCGCCTTGACGAGGTGACCTGGGCCCGGCGCCGGGTCGGCGGGGAGCCGGTCGGGCAGCGCGACGACCATGGCGTAGCCGCCGGTGCCCAGCCCGCGGGCCAGCGCCGCGGCCGAGAGCAGGACGCGGTCGCCCGGTGCCGGTTCGCCGACGAGCGACGGGTAGGCGAGCGCCCGCACGGTCGTGCCGGCCGGCACCGGCCCTGCCGGCCCGGCGGTGACCGGCACACCGGCGGCCGGCACACCGGTGGCCGGCACACCGGTGGCCGGCACACCGGTGGCCGCGACCGGGTCGCCCGCCGCCGCGGACGCTCCGTCGGTGACCTCCACCTCCAGCTCGGCCGCGCCCGGCCACGCCCTGCCGAGCCGCCGCACCACGCCCTCACGCCAGATCATCACGGCGGCCACGCTACCGGCGGGCCGCCGAGGTGACCGCGCGGTAGCGTGCCGACATGGCAGCCACCCCGGCGATCGAGCTCGACGTCGACGGCCGCGCCGTCCGCGTGACCAACCCCGACCGCGTGTACTTCGCCGGACCGGGCATCACCAAGCTCCAGCTCGTCGAGTACTACCTGAGCGTCGGGGAGGGGATCATGCGGGCCCTCGGCGAGCGGCCCGTCACCCTCGAGCGGTGGCCGCACGGCGTCCGCGACGACGTCAAGATGGCCACGCGCGCGGACCCGCACGGTGACGCCTTCTTCCAGAAGCGGGTCCCCACCAAGGGTGTTCCGGACTGGATCGAGACGGCGACGATCACCTTCCCCAGCGGACGCACGGCCGACGAGCTGTGCCCCACCGAGCTCGCCGCGGTGGCCTGGGCCGTGAACCTGGGCACGATCACCTTCCACCCGTGGCCGGTGCGGCGCTCCGACGTCGACCACCCCGACGAGCTGCGGATCGACCTCGACCCCCAGCCCGGCACCCACTTCTCCGACGCGGTCGCCGTCGCGGGCGTCGCCCGGGAGCTGCTCGAGGAGCTGGGGATCACGGGCTACCCGAAGACCTCCGGCAACCGGGGCGTGCACATCTACGTGCGCATCGCCCCCCGGTGGACCTTCACCGACGTGCGTCACGCGGCCATCGCCCTCGGCCGCGAGCTCGAGCGCCGCATGCCCGGGAAGGTCACCACGAGGTGGTGGAAGGAGGAGCGCGGCGAGACGATCTTCGTCGACTACAACCAGAACGCCCGCGACCGCACGATCGCCAGCGCGTACAGCATCCGGCCGCTCGCGCACGCGCCGGTCTCCGCCCCGGTGACGTGGGACGAGCTGGCCGACGTCGACCCGCGCGACCTCACGGTCCTGAGCATGCCCGCCCGCTTCGCCGAACGGGGCGACCTCCACGCGGGCATCGACGACGTCGCCCACGACCTCACGCCGCTGCTCGAGTGGTACGCCCGGGACGAGGCGGAGCTGGGGGACATGCCCTACCCGCCGGAGTACCCCAAGATGCCGGGGGAGCCCAAGCGGGTCCAGCCCTCGCGCGAGCGCCACTGAGGCGACTCGCGCGCCGCGTGGCGTCCGCGGCCGTGATGTGACGGACCTCACACGCAAGGTGCGCGCGTGATCCGGCGTTGCCGTCGTCGCGCTGCCCCTAGGCTCGGCCACGCCGGAACGAGGGGGACGACCGTCCCTGCTGCCGTGTATCCCAGAGAGCCCCGACCGTGATGAAGCGTCCTGCGTCGATCGTCCTTCCCCTCCTGCTCCTCACCCTCACCGGCTGTGGCCCGACCGCGGTGCGTGACGACACCGGCGCCGTCGCCACCGCGGGCACGGTGGACGCGTTCTCCGTGGCGCTCGGCGACTGCGTGAGCGAGGGCGGCGCCGAGGCCTCCGAGGAGGTCGTCGAGGTCTCGCAGGTCGAGGTGGTGCCCTGCGCCGAGTCCCACGACTCCGAGGTGTACGCGGTGTTCGACCTCGCCGACGGCGAGTTCCCGGGCGACGAGGCGGTGATGGGCTCGGCGGACGAGGGCTGCTACGGCGCCTTCGCGGAGTTCGTCGGCGCGGCCTACGAGGACTCCACCCTCGACTTCGGAACGTACTTCCCGACCGAGGAGTCGTGGAACGGGTTCGACGACCGCGAGGTCGTCTGCCTCCTGGTCGACCCCGCAGGACCGGTCACCGGCACCTTGAAGGGCGCCGCGCGCTGACCCGGCCGGTGCACGCGGACCACCGCCACGGGAACTCGACCGGCGCCCCGACGGGGCTCGCCGACGGCGCCCCGACGGCGCCGGGAGCCCGCCTGGGCGCCGGCCCGGCGGCGCGCGGTAGGCTGGTGCGCAACGCGATCCTCTTCCACAGGTGAGCGCCAGGCCCCGCCCGGTTTCGCCACCGGCGCGGGGCCGACCTGTTCCTGCCACCGGGCGGCGCCGCGCCGCCGAGATCGCCGGAGTCCGCGGCGCTTGGGGCCGGAGTCCGCGGCGCTCGAGATCGCCGGAGTCCGCGGCGCGAGGTGGTGCCGGGGGCGCATCACGCCCCGAGCGGGCAGGATCACACCATGGACCTGCCTGTCATGCCGCCCGTCGCCCCGATGCTGGCCAAGTCCGTGCCGGAGATCCCCGACCTCGGCCACGCCGAGCCCAAGTGGGACGGCTTCCGCACGATCGTCTTCCGCGACGGCGACGAGGTCGTGCTCGGCAGCCGGAACGAGAAGCCGATGACCCGGTACTTCCCCGAGCTGGTCGAGGCCATCCGGGCGAACACGCCCGAGCGGTGCGTCATCGACGGCGAGATCGTCGTCGTGGCGGACGACCGGCTCGACTTCGACGCGCTCCAGCAGCGCATCCACCCGGCGGACAGCCGGGTGCGCCTGCTGGCCGAGCAGACCCCAGCGTCCTTCGTCGCGTTCGACCTCCTCGCCGTGGACGACGAGGACCTCATGCGCCGGCCCTTCCGGGAGCGCCGCGAGCGTCTCGTCGGCGCCCTCGCCCACGCCGCGGCGCCGGTGTTCGTCACCCCGGCGACGGCGGACCTCACCCAGGCCCAGGAGTGGTTCACCCGGTTCGAGGGTGCCGGGCTCGACGGCGTCGTCGTCAAGCCGCCCGAGCGGCCGTACGAGCCCAACAAGCGGACGATGTTCAAGATCAAGCACCTGCGCACGGCCGACTGCGTCGTCGCCGGGTTCCGGTGGCACAAGAGCGGCGACGTCGTCGGCTCGTTGCTCCTGGGGCTGTACACCGACGACGGGCGGCTCCAGCACGTCGGTGTGGCGGCGTCCTTCCCCATGGCCCGGCGCAAGAGCCTGCTCGACGAGCTCGCGCCCTACCGCGAGGTCGACCTCGCCGAGCACCCGTGGGGCTCCTGGGCGGACCAGTCCGCGCACACGGACCGGCGCATGCCCGGCGCCGTCAGCCGGTGGAACGCCACCAAGGACCTGTCGTTCGTGCCGCTGCGGCCCGAGCTCGTCGTCGAGGTGGCCTACGACCACATGGAGGGCGACCGGTTCCGCCACACCGCCCAGTTCCGCCGCTGGCGGCCCGACCGGGACCCGGCCTCGTGCACCTACGACCAGCTCGAGGAGCCGGCCGGCTACCGGCTCGCGGACATCCTCGGCGGCCCGACGCCCGCCTGACCCGCCACGCGGCGCGCGGGCGCCCACCGGTGCGGGCCACCGGCCGCCGGGCCGGTAGCGTGCAGGGGTGGCCCAGCGTGTGGAGGCGGCCGAGCGCCTGCTCGACCTCGTCATCGCGCTCTCGCACACCCAGCGGTGGATGACCAAGCGGCAGATCCGTACCCAGGTGCACGGCTACGCCGACGCCGCCTCCGCGGAGGCCTTCGAGCGGATGTTCGAGCGCGACAAGGACCTGCTGCGGGAGATGGGCGTCCCGCTCGTCGTCGCGCACGACCCTCTCCACGAGGACGACATCGGCTACCGCATCGACGCCGCGGGCTACACCCTCCCGCCGGTGTCCTTCACGGCCGCGGAGATCGGGGTGCTCTCCCTCGCGGCCGAGCTGTGGCAGGACGCCTCGCTGCGGTCCCCGGCCCACCGCGGCATGACCAAGCTGCGCGCCGTCGCCCCGGCCGCGGACCCGGTCGCCCACGCCGGCCTGGCGCTGCGGGTCCGGGGGCCCGAGGAGGCCTTCGCGCCCCTCCTCGCCGCGATCGACGCCCGTCAGCCGGTCACGTTCACCTACCGCGCGGCGAGCACCGGCGCCGTCGCGCGCCGCACCGTCGAGCCCTGGCGGATCCTCAGCCGCAACCGGGGCTGGTACCTCGTCGGCCGGGACGTCGACCGCGCCGCGCCACGCGCGTTCCGCCTCTCGCGCATCCAGGGCCGGGTCCGGTCCACGGGTGCGCCCGGCTCCTTCGCGGTCCCCGCCGACGTCGACGTCGCCGCCCTCCTCGAGCGCAGCACCCCGCGCGCCGGCACCGCCCGCCTGGCCGTGCTCCCCGAGCGCGGGGCCGCGCTGCGCGCCCGCGGCCGGTCCGGGCCGCCGCCCTCGCCCACCGGCCCGCTCACCGACCGGGACGTCGTCGTCGTGCCCTTCGCCGACCTCGAGGACCTCGCCGAGGAGCTCGCCACGTACGCCGAGGCGGTGCTCGTCCTCGACCCGCCGGAGCTGCGCGAGGCTGTCCTGCGCCGTCTGCGCGCGGTCGCACGCCTCGACCAGGAGGCACCTCGTGGCTGAACCCACCGCCGAGCGGCTCACCCGCCTGCTCTCCCTCATGACGTACCTGCGCGACAACCCCGGCGCCCCCGTGCCGTCCGTCGCCGCCCACTTCGGCACCACCGAGGCCCAGGTCCTCGCCGACGTCAACCTCCTGTGGGTCACCGGCACCCCCGGCTACCTCCCGGACGACCTCATCGACTTCTCGGCCGACGCCCTCGACCACGGCGAGATCGTCCTCACCCAGGCGCGCGGGATGGACCGCCCGCTGCGGCTGAGCACCTCCGAGGCCATGTCCCTCCTGGTCGGCCTGCGGGCGCTGGCCGAGCTGGTGCCGGACGGGCTCGGCGCGGCGCAGACCGCGCTCGCCTCCGCCACGGAGAAGCTCCTCGCCGCAGCCGGCCGCGTCGCGGACGCCCCGGTCGAGGTCACCGGCGGGGCGCGGGCGCCGGCCGGGACGGCCGAGACCCTGCGCGACGCGCTGGCGCGGGGCCGGCGGGTGCGCCTGCGGTACGTCTCGGCCGCCGACGTCGTCACCGAGCGCGACGTCGACCCCGTGGAGCTGCGCACCGACGGGGCGTCGTGGTCGCTGCGCGCCTGGTGCCACCGCGCCGGGGCCTCCCGCACCTTCCGCCTCGACCGGATCCTCGACGCCCGGATCCTCGACGACGCCGCCGCCCCGCACCCGGAGATGACGGCCGAGGTGCCCGCCTGGGACGTCGGCGGGCGCGAGGTGGTCCTGCACCTGCCCTCCCAGGCGCGGTGGGTGGCCGAGCACACCCCGGTCGAGGAGGTCACCGACCTCGACGACGGCACCTTGCGCGTGCGGCTGCGGGCGGTGGACCCGGCCTGGACGGCGAACCTCCTGCTCTCGCTCGGCGAGTCCGTCCTGGCCGTCGAGCCGGCCGACGTCGCCGGCGAGGTGGCGGGGCGGGCCCGCGCCGCGCTGGACGCGTACGAGCGCCTATCCTCGGCACCATGATCTGGTGGCTCGTGTGGGCGCTGCTCGTCCTCGGCGCCCTCGCCGCGCTGGCACTGACAGGACTGTGGCTGTGGCGCCGGGTCAAGGCGCTGGGGGCCGAGGTCTCTGCGGCCGGCCAGCTCGGCGCCCGGCTCGCGGACGCCGGTGAACCGCCGGCAACTGCCCCGCACGTCCCGGGGGTGACGGGGGACCCGGCTGCCCTGGACCGCGCCCGCGCCACCCACCGGCGTGTCAGGGCGGCCCGCGCCGCCCGCCGCCGTGCCCGGCTGGAGCGGGCCACCGCCCGCTGGCGGGGCCTGGGCCTCGTCGGCTGAGCCTGCACCCCACCGGCTGAGCCTGCACCCCACCGGCTCGGCCTGTAGGGAACAGGCCGAGGCCGCAGCCGCCATCTCCCACCTGCCGTTTTGGCCGGGCCACTCGTCCGTGCAAGGATCCTCCGCGAGCAGCACGTGCTCCGGGGTCGGTGAAATTCCGAGCCGGCGGTGACAGTCCGCGACCCGACCACCTCCTGGTGGGCGGTTGACCTGGTGGAACTCCGGGACCGACGGTGAAAGTCCGGATGGGAGGCAGCACGTGACGTCGCCGTGCGCGCCCCGCGCCCGGCGGCGTTGCGTTCGCGTCCGCACATCTCCGGTCCACGTCGTGGAAGGAGACCGGTGCAGGACCTCACCGCCGACGCCGTCGACCGCGCCATCGACCGGGCGCCCGACCGCCGCGCCGTCGACCGGGCGCTGGAGCGCGCCCTCGTCCTGGCCGCCCGCGGCCCCGCGCACGGACCCAACCCCCAGGTCGGGTGCGTGCTGATCGACACCACGGGCACCGTCGTGGGCGAGGGGTGGCACCGCGGCGCGGGCACCCGGCACGCCGAGGCAGCAGCCCTGGCCTCGGCCGACCCGGTCCGGCTGAGGGGCGCGACGGCGGTCGTCACCCTCGAGCCGTGCCACCACAGCGGGCGCACGCCGCCCTGCTCGGTGGCCCTGCGCGACGCGGGGGTCGCCCGGGTCGTGTACGCGTGCGCGGACCCCAACCCCGTCGCGGCCGGCGGTGCCACCTGGTTGGCCCGCCACGGCGTCGAGGTGCGCACCGGCGCCGGTGCCGGCGCCGCGCCGCACCTCCGCGACCGGGCCGACCGTCTCCTCGAGCCGTGGGCGGCGCCGTGGACCCTCGGTCGGTCGTGGGTCACGGGCAAGATCGCCACGACCCTCGACGGACGTGTGGCCGCCGCCGACGGCACCTCCCAGTGGATCACGGGCGCCGCCGCCCGGGCCCACGCCCACACGGTCCGCTCCGCGGTCGACGCGATCGTCGCCGGCACCGGGACGGTGCTGTCGGACGACCCCGCCCTCACCGCCCGCCGCGCGGACGGCTCGCACCACGAGCGCCAACCGGTGCGCGTGGTCGTCGGCCGGCGCGCCGTCCCCCCGGACGCCGCGGTGCGCCGGGGACCCGGCGCATGGCGCCACGCCGCCACCCACGACCTCGCCGCCGTCCTCGACGAGCTCGGGAGCGAGGGGGCCCGACGGGTCCTCCTCGAGGGCGGCCCGACCCTCCTCGGCGCCGCCCTGCGGGCGGGGCTGGTGGACGAGCTGCACGCCTACCTCGCGCCCGTGCTGCTCGGCGCCGGCACGCCCGCGGTGCCCGACCTCGACATCGCCACGCTGGCGCAGGCGCAGCGCTGGCACACCCATGAGACCCACCGCCTGGGCGAGGACGTCCTCGTCGTCGCCCGCCGACCGGAGAGGAAGTGCTGATGTTCACCGGACTCATCGACGAGGTCGGGACCGTGCGCGGGCGCTCCGACGCAGACGGCGCGGCCGTGCTGTCGCTCACCGCCGCGACCGTCCTGGACGGGCTGCGTGAGGGTGACTCCGTCGCCGTCGCGGGGGTGTGCCTGACGGTCACGGCCCTGGACGCGGACGGCTTCACCGCCGACGTCATGCCGGAGACCCTGCGGCGCACCACCCTCGGGTCGCTCACGCCCGGCCGCGGCGTGAACCTCGAGCGGGCGCTCGCCGCGGACGGCCGTCTCGGCGGGCACCTCGTGCAGGGCCACGTGGACGGCGTGGGGACGGTCCTCGCCCGCCGTCCCGGCCCGCGGTGGGACGAGGTCGACGTCTCGGTCCCCGCGGCGCTGGCGCGCTACGTCGCCGAGAAGGGGTCGATCACCGTCGAGGGGGTCTCGCTCACGGTCACGGCTGCCCGGGAGGACTCCTTCGGTGTCGCCCTCATCCCCACCACCCTCGGTGCGACCACGCTCGGCACCCTGGCCGTGGGGGACCCGGTCAACCTCGAGGTCGACGTGCTGGCCAAGTACGTCGAGCGGCTGCTCGCCGTCGGGGGTGGCTCGTGACCGCCCCGGCGGCCGCCGGGAGCACGGCCACGCACCCCGTGGCCTCCGGCCTCCCCGCCGAGCACCACACCGACGACCTCGTCACCCGGGCCCTGGCCGCGCTCCGCGCCGGCCGGCCCGTCCTCGTGGCGGACGGGGAGGACCGCGAGGACGAGGTCGACGTCGTCCTGGCCGCCGCCCACGCGACCGAGCACTGGGTGGGCCGGACGGTGCGGCACACCTCCGGCTACCTCTGCGCCCCGCTGCCGGCCGAGCGGGCGGACGACCTCGACCTGCCGCTCATGGTCGCCCGGTCCCAGGACCCGCGCGGCACGGCCTACACGGTGAGCGTCGACGCCGCGCGCGGCGTGGGCACCGGCATCTCCGCCGCCGACCGCGCGACGACCCTGCGCACCCTCGCCGACGCCGGCGCCGGGCCCGGGGACCTCATCCGCCCCGGCCACGTGCTCCCGCTGCGGGCCGTCCCCGGCGGCGTCCTGGCCCGCCCCGGGCACACCGAGGCGGCCGTCGACCTGTGCCGGCTCGCGGGCGTCGCACCGGTGGGGGCGATCGCCGAGCTCGTCGAGGACGACGGCACCATGACGCGGCGGCGCCAGGCCGCCGTCCTGGCCGAACGGGACGACCTGGTCCTGCTGACGATCGCCGACGTCGTCGCCCACGTGTCCGGGTCGTGCGCCGCAGCGACCTCCCGCGCCCGCCACGTGCCCGGGCGCGACCACCCGGACGACCACCACACCCATGCCCGCAGGACCGGCACCCGCCACACCGACGACCGCGACACCGACGAGGAGACCCACGCATGAGCGGAGCAGGAGCACCGATGATCACCGCCGACGGCCGGGGGCTACGGGTCACCGTGGTGGCCGCCAGCTGGCACACGGCCGTCATGGACGGCCTCGTCGCCGGTGCGCTGCGGGCGCTGGGGGAGGCGGGGGCCACGACGACGCTCGTGCGGGTGCCCGGCTCCTTCGAGCTGCCGGTCGCGGCGTCACGGGCCGCCGCCGCCGGCGCGGACGCCGTCGTGGCCCTCGGCGTCGTGATCCGCGGCGAGACGCCCCACTTCGACTACGTCTGCCAGGGCGCCACCGTCGGCCTGACGGAGGTCTCGGTGCGCACCGGGGTGCCGGTCGGTTTCGGCGTGCTCACCACCGACGACGAGGCTCAGGCCCTCGCGCGAGCCGGTCTGCCCGGCTCACGCGAGGACAAGGGCGCGGAGGCGGCGCAGGCGGCCCTCGCGACCGTCCGCGCCTGCGCGGACCTCGACGTCTAGCCGGAAGCCACGAGCGCGGCGGCCCGGTCCGGGCGGTCGGAGATGACCCCGTCGGCGCCGGCGGCCAGGACCTGCCTGAGGTCGTCCTCGCCGTTGACGGTCCAGGGCAGGACGGCGAGGCCGAGGTCGTGGGCGTGGTCGACGAACGCCCGGTCGGCGACGATCCGGAAGCCGTCGTCGCCCGCGTGGGCCCGCGACGCATAGGCGGGCGCGACCGCCTGGACTCCCAGGGCGGACGCGGCGGCGGCGAGGTCACCGCCGTGGTCCTCGTACCGCACCGGACCGAGCCAGGCGCTGCCTCGGGCGAAGGTCAGGCCGGGCACGGCGAGCGCGGCGCGCGGCAGGTCTGGCGCCGTCCGACCCGCGAGGTCGACGGCGTGCCAGTCGAAGGACTGCAGGACCACCCGGGCCCCGGCCCCGCACGCCCGGACCACCTCGACGACGGCGCGCACGAGCGCGTCGGGGTCGGCGCCGGGGTCGGTGGGGTCGGTCTTCATCTCGACCAGGGTCCACACCTGGGGGTCCACCTCGGCCAGAGCCTGGAGGACCTCGCCGAGGAGGGGGACGCGCGCCCCCGGCCGGGGCCGTTGCTCGGGGAACGCCGCGAGCGTGCGCCGGCCGACGTCCACCGACGCGAGCTGGCCGTAGGTGAGCTCGCGCAGGCGGGAGCCGACGTAGGGGAACAACGGGTCCTCGCGGGTCGCCGGCGCGGTGTCGACCGCCTTGTCGGCGGTCAGCACCGGGTCGTGCCACACGACGACCTCGCCGTCGGCGCTCAGCTGGACGTCGAGCTCCATCGCGGTGGCCCCCACCCGGTGGGCGTGGAGGAACCCCACGAGCGTGTTCTCGGGGGTCAGGCCGCGGGCCCCGCGGTGCCCCAGGACCTGCGTGGTCCCCGGCCGCCACGGCAGGGCGGGGGTCTCCTGGGTGCTCATCGCTCCTCCTGGCTGTCTCCGCCGGGCATCCTACGTGCGCCCCGACGGCGGGGGCGGGCGGCGAGGCCCTGCCCCGGGGGGGAATGGGCGAGAGGTCCGGCTCGGCGCCGACGCGCCGTGAGTATCCTGGGAGCAACCCGACGACGACCGAAGGTGCCCAGATGCTCCGCAACGGCCTCCAGCCCTCGCACATCATCATCCTGCTCCTGGTGATCCTCCTCATCTTCGGCGCCTCGAAGCTGCCGGAGATCGCGGGGAGCATCGGCAAGTCGCTCAAGGTGTTCAAGAAGGAGGTCAAGGAGCTGCGCGACGACGACGACTCCTCGGCCGCGCCGTCCTCCTACACCGCCACGGGCGGCCAGCCGCCCCAGACCACCTACCCGACCTACCCGCAGAGCGCCCCGCCGGCGGGTGCGCCCTACCCGCCGCCCGGCGCCACCGCGCCCTACCCGCCGGTCCAGGACCCCCAGCAGGCGGCGCAGGAGCCCTACCCGCCCCAGCAGGTGCCCTACCCGCCGCAGCAGGCCCCTCAGCAGCCCTACCCGCCGCAGGGCCAGAGCCCGCAGCAGCCCTGACGGGTGGGCGCGGAGACCACCGCGCGCCCGCGCAAGAAGGACCCCGAAGGGCGGATGCCCCTGGGTGACCACCTGCGCGAGCTGCGCAGACGCATCCTCTGGGCGGGCCTGGGCGTCGTCGTCGGCGCCGTCGTCGGCTGGATCCTGTACGAGCCCATCGTGGCGATGATGGTCTCCCCGCTGGAGGTCATCAACGACCGCGGGCAGCAGGCGGACCTCAACTTCGGCACGGTCGGCTCCGCGTTCGACCTGAAGATCCAGGTCTCGCTGTTCCTCGGGCTGTTCATCGCCAGCCCGTGGTGGATCGGGCAGATGTGGATGTTCATCACCCCGGGCCTGACCCGCAAGGAGCGGCTCTACTCCATCTCCTTCGTCACCGCCGGCGCCCTGCTGTTCGTCTCGGGCGGCTGGCTGGCGTGGTACATCCTCCCGCACGCGGTGGAGATGCTCACCTCGTTCACCCCCGACCTCGCGGTGAACATCCTCGACGCGCGCACCTACTTCACGTTCTTCATGCGGGTGATCCTCGCCTTCGGCGTCGCGTTCCTCCTGCCGCTGGTCATGGTCGGCCTGAACTTCCTCGGCGTGGTCTCCGGCGCCGCCTACCTCAAGGCGTGGCGCTGGGCGGTCCTCGGCTCCTTCGTCTTCACCGCCTTCGCCAACCCCCTGCCCGACGCGTGGTCGATGATCGCGATGGCGCTACCCCTGTGCGGGCTGTACTTCGCCGCCGTCGGGATCTCGTTCCTGCGGGACCGCCGGGTCGCCCGCCGCCGGGCCGCCCAGGACGCGGCCGACGCCGCGGCGGGGCTGTGACACCGCCACCGCCCACCGGGCGGGTCGGCCTCGTCGTCAACCCCACGGCCGGCAAGGGCCGCGGCACGCGTGTCCACAGCCGGGTCGCCGGGGCGCTGGCCGCCGCCGGCCTGGAGCCGGTCGACCTCTCCGGGGCCGACGTCGAGCGTGCCGTGGCGAACTCGCGCGCGGGGCTCTCCCGGGGCCTGGACGCCCTCGTCGTCGTCGGCGGGGACGGCATGGTCCACCTGGGCGTGGGCGCCCTGGCCGGCACCGCGGTCCCGCTGGGCGTCGTGGCGGTCGGCTCGGGCAACGACGTCGCCCGGGACCTGGGCCTGCCCGTCGGCGACGTCGACGCCTCCGTGGCGGTGGTGCGTGACGCGCTGGCCGGGACCGCCGGCGCCGGCGTGCGCCGCCTGGACGCCGTCGCCGTCTCCCGCCCCGGGGGCCCCACGGCGCACTGGTACATGGCGTCGCTGTCGTGCGGGCTCGACGCCGCCGTCAACGAGCGCGCGAACGCGATGTCCTGGCCCGCGGGGGGCGGCCGCTACGTGCGGGCCCTCCTGGCCGAGCTCGGCTCGTTCCGGCCCTTCGGCTACAAGGTCACCCTCGACGGGGAGGTGTGGCAGGGCGAGGGCACCCTCGTGGTCGTGGCCAACACGCCGTCCTTCGGCGGGGGGATGCGCATCGCCCCGTCGGCCGAGCCCGACGACGGGCTGCTCGAGGTGGTCCTCGCTCGGGGCCTGAGCCGCGCGGGCCTGCTGCGGCTGTTCCCCCGCATCTACCCGGGGACGCACGTGCGCCACCCCGCCGTCGAGGTGCGCCGCGCCCGGTCGGTGGTCATCGAGCCGCTCGAGGGCGCCGGCGCCACCCCGCCGGTGGCCTTCGCCGACGGCGAGCGGCTCGAGGCGCTCCCGCTGCAGTGCGACGTGCACCCCGGCGCCATCGGCGTGCTCGTGCGCCGGGAAGCCGGCGGCACCGACCGGACGTAGTGTTCCGGTATGACCTCACCGGCGGAGCGGTACGCCGCGGCGAAGCGCCGCCAGCAGGCCGAGCGCAGCGAGCTGGGGCGGTTCCGTCGCGGCCTCGCCTTCGAGCTCGACGACTTCCAGGTGCGGGCGTGCGAGGCGCTGGAGTCCGGGCACGGCGTCCTCGTCGCCGCCCCGACAGGTGCCGGCAAGACGGTCGTGGGGGAGTTCGCCGTCCACCTCTCCCTCGCCACCGGGCGCAAGGCGTTCTACACGACGCCGATCAAGGCCCTGAGCAACCAGAAGTACCTCGACCTCGTCGCCGCGCACGGCCGCGACCGCGTCGGCCTCCTCACCGGCGACACGACCATCAACGGCTCCGCGCCGGTGGTGGTGATGACCACCGAGGTCCTGCGGAACATGCTCTACGCCGGCTCGGCCACCCTCGACGGCCTCGGGTTCGTCGTCATGGACGAGGTGCACTACCTCGCCGACCGCTTCCGAGGACCGGTGTGGGAGGAGGTCATCATCCACCTCGACCCGTCCGTCCAGGTGGTCTCCCTCTCCGCGACCGTGTCCAACGCCGAGGAGTTCGGCGACTGGCTGACGATGGTGCGCGGCAACACCGCGGTCGTCGTCTCCGAGCGGCGACCGGTGCCGCTGTGGCAGCACATGATGGTGGGCCCCCGGCTGCTGGACCTGTACTCCGCCCACGTCGACCCGACGGACGTGCGCGCCGACCCCCCGCTCAACCCCGACCTCGTCGACGCCATCCGCCGGGCGCAGCGCACCGGCAGCGCCCGTGCGCTCCCCGGTCGCCGGTCGGACGCCGGGCGTCGCTCGGGTCCCCGGCGGGGCCGCGACCCGCTGCCCGGGCGGGTGCGGCCCGCCCCGCGGCCGGTCGTCGTCGAGCGCCTCGACCGCGACGGCCTGCTGCCGGCGATCGTGTTCATCTTCTCCCGCGCCGGCTGCGAGGCCGCGGTGCGTCAGACCCTCGCCGCGGGGGTGCGCCTGACCTCGGCCGCGGAGGCCGCCCGGATCCGCGCGGCCGTCGAGGCCGCCACGGCCGCCGTCCCGCCGGAGGACCTCGCGGTGCTCGGCTACGACGCATGGGCGCTCGCCCTCGAGCGGGGCGTCGCCGCCCACCACGCGGGCCTGCTGCCGGTGTTCAAGGAGACCGTCGAGCAGCTCTTCGCCGCGGGCCTGGTCAAGGTCGTCTACGCCACCGAGACCCTCGCGCTGGGGATCAACATGCCCGCCCGGTCGGTCGTCCTCGAGTCGCTCGTGAAGTGGAACGGCAGCGCCCACGTCCAGCTGACCCCGGGGGAGTACACCCAGCTCACCGGTCGGGCGGGGCGCCGAGGCATCGACGTCGAGGGCCACGCCGTCGTGCTGTACTCGGACGAGATCGACCCCGTCGCCGTCTCCGGCCTGGCCTCGCGCCGCACCTACCCGCTGCGCTCGGCGTTCCACCCCACGTACAACATGGCGGTCAACCTCCTGGGCACGATGTCGGTCCACCAGGCCCGCCAGGTGCTGGAGACCTCCTTCGCCCAGTTCCAGGCCGACCGCGGCGTGGTGGGCCTGGCCCGGCAGGCGGCCCGCCACGCGCAGACCCTGACCGAGTACGAGCGGGCCATGAGCTGCCACCTCGGCGACTTCGCCGAGTACGCCGACCTGCGCCGGCGCATCAAGAACCGCGAGGCGGACCTGTCCCGGGAGCGCTCGCACGCCCAGCGCTCCGACGCGCGCCGGTCGATGGCCGCGGTGCGGCGCGGCGACGTCGTCTCGTGGGCGCGCGGGCGCCGGCTCTCGCACGGCGTGGTGCTCGAGACGCTCGAGGGCTCCTTCGCCGGGCCCGAGCTCCGCCTCCTCACCGACGAGCGGCAGGTCCGCACCCTGTCCACCACGGAGGTGCCGCACGGGGTGGAGGTGGTGGCCCGGGTGCGGGTGCCGAAGAACTTCAACCCCCGCAACCCCGCGCAGCGCCGTGACCTCGCATCCTCGTTGCGCAACGCCCTGGGGCGCGCCCCGACGGACGTGCCGCGCGGGCGGCACCGCCCGCCGGCCACCGGCGACGAGTCCCTCTCACGCCTGCGTGAGGAGCTGCGTGCCCATCCCTGCCACGGGTGCGCCGACCGCGAGGACCACGCCCGCTGGTCGCAGCGGTGGGCCCGGGCCAAGGAGGAGCACGAGGAGCTCCTGGGGCGGATCGAGAGCCGGACCGGCTCGATCGCCGCCGACTTCGACAAGGTGGGCGCCATCCTCGCCGAGCTGGGCTACCTCCGCGAGGTCGAGGGCGGCAACCTCGAGGTCTCGGAGGAGGGCAGGTGGCTGGCGCGCCTGTACGCGGAGAAGGACCTCCTGCTGGCCGAGTGCCTGCGGACCGGCGCCTGGGACCACCTCGGGTCGGCGGAGCTGGCCGCCGTCGTCTCCACCACGGTCTACTCCTCCCGCACCGAGGAGCAGCGTGGCCCCGGACCGCTGCCCGGCGGGCGCAACGGGATGCTGGGCCAGGCGCTGGACGCCACGGTGGGTCTCAGCGCCCGGCTGGCCGAGCTCGAGCGCGAGCACGGCGTGCGCGTCACCGACCCGGTGGACCTCGGCCTCGTCGGCGCGGTGCACCTGTGGGCGCGGGGGGAGACCCTCGCCGACGTCCTACGGGTGGCCGAGCTGGGCGCGGGCGACTTCGTCCGGTGGTGCAAGCAGGTGCTGGACGTGCTCGACCAGCTCGCCACGGCCGCACCGTCGGCCCGGATGGCCCAGCGGGCGCACGAGGCGATGGGTCTGGTCCGCCGGGGCGTCGTCGCCTGGTCGAGCGTCTGACCCCGGTCCGCGACACGCACGGTCACCGACACGCCGAGGAGTCGGTCCGTCCCGTCGGCCGTGACCTGCGCCGTCGACCCCCACCTGCACCGACGCGTGGTTGTCTCCGTGCGCGCCCAGGCGCTAGGTTCGTGCCCTGTCCCTCCGCCGAGCAGGCACACCACGACGGGCTCCGCTGTGCGTACCGGCTCGTGAGGAAAGCAGTGACCAGGCCCGCGTGCCCCGTAGAAAACGCCCGGCCCCGCCTCGGCGGGGCCCGACGGTCCGAAGGGCACGCGGGCCTGGCGCCGCGACGCAGCCCACGTCGCCGAGGCCCCGTGCACCGACGCCGGGGCCCGGTGCCCCGACGCCGGAGCCCTCGGGCCCCGGCGACCGAGCGGGTGCGGCGGCGGACCTAGACTGGGCCGGTGGCCCCCGACTTCCCCCGGCGCAGGTGGACCCTGCTCCTCGCCGCCGCCGGCGGCCTCAGCCTGGACACCGCCTTCCCGGACCGGTCGTGGTGGCCGATGGCCTACGTCGGGATCGCCCTGCTCCTGCTCGCCCTGCGCCGCGACTCCGCACCGTGGGGCTTCGTCGTCGGCACGGTCGCCGGCCTGGGGTTCTTCCTGCCGCACCTGTGGTGGGCGAACGAGGCGGTGGGCGAGCCCATCGGGTGGGTGGCGCTCTCGGTCGCCGAGGCGGGCGCCATCGGGCTCTTCGGTGCGAGCTGGGTGCTCGTGCGGCGGATCCCGTGGGTGGCCCGGCACGGGTGGGCCCGTGTCCTGGCCGTCGCGGTGCTGTGGGTCGCGGTGGAGCAGCTGCGGTCGAGCTGGCCCTTCGGCGGGTTCCCGTGGGGCCTCCTGGCCTTCTCCCAGACCGACGCCCCGCTCGTGCGCGCGGCGTCCCTGGGCGGCACCACCGTCGTGAGCCTGCTCGTGGTCGTCGTCGGCGCGCTCCTGGCCCTGGCGGTGGTGCACCTTCGCACGTGGCGGGTCGGCTCCGCCAGCGCGGCGATCGTCCTCGCCGCCGTGATCCTCGCCGGTCCGTGGCTCGTCCCGCTGCCGTCACGTGCCGAGGCGGGGACCCTGCGGGTGGGCGCGGTCCAGGGCAACGTCCCCACGGCGGGCGCCGAGGCGACGTCGCAGGCCCGCGAGGTCGCGGCCAACCACGCCGCCGGCACGGAGGCGCTGCTCGGGCAGAGCGCACCGGGAACCCTGGACGTCGTGCTCTGGCCCGAGAGCGCGTCCGACATCGACCCGCGCACCGACGCCGACGTCGCCTCGACGGTCGACGCCGCGGCCCGCGCCGTCGACGCCCCGATCCTGCTCGGCACCCAGCGCTACGTCGACGACCCCGACCAGGAGGGCCTGCGGATCCGCTACAACGAGATGGTCCTGTGGGAGCCGGGCGGCCCGACGGGCGCGACCTACACCAAGCAGCACCCCGTCCCGTTCGGGGAGTACATGCCCTACCGCGACTTCTTCCGGAGGTTCACCTCCGCCGTGGACCTCATCACCGTCGACATGGCGGCCGGGACCGGCACGGGGCTCGTCCCGGTCCCGGTGGACCGGCTCGGCCGCGAGGTCCCCGTCGGTGTCGGGATCTGCTTCGAGGTCGCCTACGACGACCTCATCCGCGACGCCGTCACGGCCGGGGCGGAGATCCTCGTCATCCCGACGAACAACGCCTCCTTCGGGTACACGCAGGAGTCCACCCAGCAGCTGGCGATGTCGCGGTTCCGGGCGGTGGAGCACGGGCGCGCCGTCGTCCAGGTCTCGACCGTCGGCGTCAGCGGGATCATCAGCCCCAACGGCGTGGTCATGGACACCACCGAGCTGTTCACGGCGGCGCAGATGACCGAGGCGCTCCCGCTGCGCACGACGACGACGCTCGCGGCCCGGCTCGGCGGCTGGCCCGCGGCGGCGGTCGAGATCGTCGCGGCGCTCGCGCTGCTCGCCGGCCTAACCACCACCGTCCGCCTCCGCCACGAGGCGCGGCAGCAGCGGCGCACCGGCGGGTCCGGCCGGGGCAACGCGGCGGGCCGGGGCGGTAGGTCGAACGGCAGAGGCCGCGGCAACGGCGCCACGACGGGCAGGACCGGCGTCGGCCGGGGACCGGCGCGGCCCGCGGAGAAGGCCGCGGCCGGCCGCCGGCCGGGAACGAGGTCGACGCGGTGAGGACACTCGTCATCGTCCCCACCTACAACGAGCGGGACACCCTCCCCAAGGCCGTCAGCCGGACCCGCGTCTCGGTGCCCGAGGCCGACGTCCTCGTGGTCGACGACGCCAGCCCCGATGGGACCGGGACGGTCGCCGACGCCCTCGCGGCGGACGACCCGCACGTACACGTCCTCCACCGCACCGCCAAGGAGGGGCTGGGGCGTGCGTACGTCGCGGGCTTCGGCTGGGCGCTCGAGCGTGGCTACGACCACGTCGTCGAGATGGACGCCGACGGCTCGCACCGGCCCGAGGAGCTGCGCCGTCTGCTCGACCGGGCCCACGCCGACGACGCCCCGGACCTCGTCCTCGGCTCCCGGTGGGTGCCCGGGGGAGAGGTGGTCAACTGGCCGGCGCACCGCGAGCTGCTCTCGCGCGGCGGCAACCTGTGGGTGCGGCTCGCCCTGGGGCTCGGGGCGCGCGACGCGACGGGCGGGTTCCGGGTCTACCGCGCCGACGCGCTGCGGCTGCTGCCGCTGCAGGACATCGAGTCGCAGGGCTACTGCTTCCAGGTGGACATGACCTGGCGGCTCCAGCGGGCGGGCGGGCACATCGTCGAGGTCCCCATCAGCTTCGTCGAGCGGGCCGAGGGGAGCTCGAAGATGAGCCGGGCCATCGTCCTCGAGGCGCTGTGGCGGACCACCGCGTGGGGGGTGGCCCACCGGACCGGTCAGGTGCGCGACGCCGTCGTGGCACTGGTCGGTCGCCGGTCACGCTGAGACCTCGGCACGGGCGACGCGCGAGGGCCCGCCAGGTGCTGACCTGGCGGGCCCTCGGTGGTGCGCCGTCGTGCGGCGCCGGTGGTCAGGCGCTGCGGCGACGTGCCTGGCCGCTGCGCAGCAGCTCCAGACGCTCCTCGAGAAGGACCTCGAGCTCGCCGATCGAGCGCCGCTCGAGGAGCATGTCCCAGTGGGTGCGCGGCGGCTTCACCGGCTTCTTGGGCTCCGGCTTGGTGGCGTCCAGCAGGAGCGCCTCCTTGCCGCAGCGGCACTCCCACACCGGGGGCACCTCGGCGTCCGCCGCGAACGGCAGCTGGAAGCTGTGACCGTCGGGGCAGGTGTACCTGGCCATCATCCGGGGGGCGAAGTCGACACCCTCCTCGGACTCCATGCTGTTGGCACCGATCTTCATGCCGCGCAGTGAGCGTTCCGCCATGTGATTCTCCCTCGCTCGTCACTCGTCCGGGGACCGTCCTGCCGCCCGGGTCGCGGCGGTCTGAGGACCCACCGCCCGCTGTGTCTGTCATGTCCAACGCCGCCGCACCCCGTTGTGTTCCAGGAGAGCCGTGCCGCCCGTGTGAGGTGGCTCCCACGCCGGCACACGAACGCCCACGAGCGGCCGGCGGGCGGGACGGCACGGACCGGGGGAGCGGGGGACCGCCCGGTTCGGGCATGCTAGGGCCCGCCCGTGCCCGTCCAGCCCCCGGGAGTCACGCATGTCCGCCACCACCGCCGTCCTCGCCGACGCCCTGCCTGCCTCCCGCGCCCGCGACGTCGCCCTGGTCGTCGGCGGGGCGGCCCTGGTCGCCGTCGTCGGCCAGATCGCCGTCCCGCTGCCCTTCACGCCCGTCCCGCTGACCCTGGGGACCTTCGCGGTGCTCCTCGTGGGCTCCGCGCTCGGACCGGCGCGCGCCGGGGCCGCGATGTCGCTCTTCCTGCTCGCCGCCCTGGCGGGCGCCCCGGTCCTCGCCGGGGGCGGCTCCGGCTGGGCCGCGGCCTCCTTCGGCTACGCGCTGGGCTACCTGCCTGCGGCGCTGCTCGCGGGAGCGCTCGCCCGGCGGGGGGCGGACCGCTCCGCCGGCCGCATGGTGGCCGCCGCGATCGCCGCGACCGCCCTCGTCTACGCCGCCGGCGTGCCGTGGCTCATGGGTTTCGCCGACATCTCCCTCGAGCGCGCCCTCGTGCTGGGCGTCCTGCCCTTCCTCGTGGGTGACGTCGTCAAGGCCGCTGCGGCCGCGCTGCTCCTGCCGGGCGCCTGGCGCCTGCTCGGGACGTCCGGGCGGTAACGGCCTTGGCCCTCCTGCGCTGCGACTTCTTCTCCGACGTCCTCGGGGTGGGGACGTCGATGTCGATCATCCTGCCCCAGCCGACGTCGGCCCAGATCGGCCTGACCGGCACGGCCACCGATGCCGAGCCGCCGGTCCTGTACCTCCTGCACGGCATGAGCGACGACGCGACCACGTGGGTCCGGCGCACCTCGATCGAGCGCTACGCCACCGAGCTCGGCCTCGCCGTCGTCATGCCCCAGGTGGGCCGCAGCTTCTACGTCGACGAGCACCACGGCTCCCGGTACGGCGAGTTCGTCCAGGACGAGCTGCCCGCGCTGGTCCAGCGGTTCGTCCGCGTCTCGGACCGTCGTGAGGACACCTTCGTCGCCGGGCTGTCGATGGGCGGCTACGGCGCGTTCCGCTGGGCGCTGGACCGGCCCGAGCGGTTCGCCGCCGCCGCGAGCCTCTCGGGCGTCCTCGACCTCGCGGGCCTGCGGTCCGCCCGTCCCGATCTCGAGCCCGTGTTCGGGCCGGGGCCGGTCGCCGGGACCCGCCACGACCTCGTCGCCCGGCTCGCCGACGTCGACACCGCCACGGTGCCGCGGCTGTGGGCGGTGTGCGGGACGGAGGACGAGCTCCTCCCCGGCAACGAGAGGTTCGTCGCCGCCGCACGGGCCGCGGACGTCCCCCTGACGTGGTCCGCGGGTCCGGGTCGGCACGACTGGGCGTACTGGGACGCCCGCATCCAGGACGTCCTCGCCTGGCTCCCGCTGGCGCACAGGAAGGACACGACCTCATGACGCACGTGCCGATGGTGACCGTGCTGGTGCGCGACTACGACGAGGCGATCGCCTTCTACACCCGGGCCTTCGGGCTGAGCCTCCTGGAGGACACCGCGCAGGGCGGGGGCAAGCGGTGGGTGGTGGTCGGTGCACCGGCACGCGGCGCGGGCCTCCGGCTGGCCCTGGCCCGCACGCCGGAGCAGCTCGCCCGGGTCGGCGACCAGCTCGGCGGCGGCGTCGGGTTCTTCCTCCACGTCGAGGACTTCGACGCCACCCTGGCCTCCGCCCTCGAGGCGGGCGCCGAGGCGACGGAGACACCGCGGGACGAGCCGCACGGCCGGGTCGTCATCCTGCGCGACCTGTACGGCAACCTCTGGGACGTCATCGCGCCGCCCTCCTGAGCGGCCGCGCCGGCGGTACGGTCACGCGGTGAACAGGGCCTGGACCGGGGCCACCGGTGTGATCGTCGCGGCCCGGGCTGCCAGGTCCGGATCGACGGTGACCAGGGCGTCCGCCTGGAGCCGGGCGATCGCGAGGTACTCGGCGTCGCGGAGGCCGTCCCAGCCGTGCTCCCGCGCGATCTGCCACGCCATACGACGCGACACCCGGTCACCGAGCAGCCGCATCCTCAGCTCCGTCATCCGCTCGTGGCGCTCCAGGGCCTCCTTCTCGGTGCGTGCGCCGCGCCGCACCTCGCCCAGCAGCAGCTCCAGCGCCGCCGAGTGGATCGACCTGGGCGCGACGACCTGGTGGCCGGGGTGCACGGGCCGACCGGCGTCCACCAGGTGCAGCAGGGTCGGGGCGTCGATCGCGTAGCGAGCCATGCTGCAGCGTAGACATCCCGTGGTTCGGGGGGCACCGGTGCGCTCGCCCCGCGTGGCGCCACGGGCGCGAGCACGACGGCGCTAGCGTGCACAGCGTGACACTGCTCGTGCCGCACCGGTTCCGTGGCCCGACGACGTCCGGCAACGGCGGGTACACCGCGGGTGTGCTCGCCGCCCACCTCGGCGCCGGCGTGGGTGCCGTCACGGTCACGTTGAGGCTCCCGCCGCCGCTCGAGACCCCCATGGTGGTCGAGCCCGACGCCGCCAACGACGGCGTGACCCCACACGGCGTGACCCTCCGCCTGGGCGACGACCTCGTGGCCGAGGCGACGCGGGCCCCGGCTGCCGATCTCGTCACGGTCCCCCCGGTCGGCCCCGAGGAGGCCGCGGAGGCCTCACGCACCTACGCGGGGCTCCGGCGTCACCCCTTCCCGGAGTGCTTCGTGTGCGGGACGGCGCGCGGGGAGGACGCCATGGGCCTGCGACCGGGGCGCATCGACCACGGCCGGACCGCCTGCGTGTGGGCCGTCGCGCCGGACCTGGCCGGCCGGCCCGAGCTCGCGTGGGCCGCCCTGGACTGCCCCGGCGGCTGGGCGGCGCCGATCGAGGGCCGCCCCATGGTGCTGGGGCGGATCACCGCCGAGGTCCCGGGCACCACCCGGCCGGGCGAGCGCTGCGTCGTCATGGGCCAGCTCCTCGCGACCGAGGGCCGCAAGTCGTTCACCGCCACGACCCTCTACGGCGAGGACGGGAGACTGGTGGGTCGGGCCCGGTCCACCTGGATCGCGGTCCCCACCACCGCGGACGGCACCGTGGCGTGACGACGCCCGCGCCGCCCCTGGATGAGGCCCGCCAGGACGTGGCACGATCGTCCGGGTGAGCACCCGGGCTGACGCCGCACGGTCACGCGAGCTCGCGCAGCAGCGCGACGCTGCGCAGCTGCGCGACCTCGCCCTGCTCCGCCGGGTCCGCGACCGGATCGACCGCGAGTACGCGCAGCCCCTCGACGTCGAGGCGCTCGCCCGCGGCGCGAACATGTCCGCCGGGCACCTGAGCCGGCAGTTCCGCAGGGCCTACGGCGAGTCGCCCTACGCCTACCTCATGACCCGGCGCATCGAGCGCGCGATGGCCCTGCTGCGCCGCGGCGACCTCAGCGTCACGGAGGTCTGCTTCGCCGTGGGCTGCTCCTCCCTGGGGACGTTCAGCACCCGGTTCGCCGAGCTGGTCGGGGTGCCGCCCAGCGTCTACCGCCGTGAGGCGGGCCCGGCGACGACCGGGATGGCGCCGTGCGTCGCCAAGGCGGTCACCCGACCGGTCAGGAATCGAGAAGCGTCCTCGGCCGGGCCGCGCCTACGGTGAGCGACATGGACCTCACCATTCACCAGAGCTTCCTCCCGCACACCGACCCCGACGCCTCTCTGGCCTTCTACCGCGACGTCCTCGGCTTCGAGGTCCGCGGCGACGTCGGGTACAAGGGGATGCGGTGGATCACCGTCGGTCCCGCGGGCCAGCCCGACACCTCGATCGTCCTGCACCCGCCCGCCGCGACGCCGGGGCTGACCGACGACGAGCGCCGCACCATCTCCGAGCTGATGGCCAAGGGCAGCTTCTTCGGGGTGAACCTGGCCACGCGCGACCTCGACGGCACCTTCGGGCGGGTCGTGGCCGACGACGTCGAGGTCGTCCAGGAGCCGACCGAGCAGCCGTACGGTGTGCGTGACTGCGCGATCCGCGACCCCTCGGGCAACCTCATCCGCATCCAGGAGCGGCGCTGACGGACCGAACGACCCCCAGACCGGACGGAGAGCCATGAGCACGGCCACGAGGACCGACGGGGTGCGCGAGACGCACGTCGCCGACACCCACGACCTCATCCGCGTGGAGGGCGCGCGGGAGAACAACCTCAAGGACATCCACGTCGAGATCCCCAAGCGCCGGCTCACGGTCTTCACCGGCGTGTCCGGCTCGGGCAAGAGCTCCCTGGTGTTCGACACCATCGCCGCGGAGTCCCAGCGGATGATCAACGAGACCTACTCGGCCTTCGTCCAGGGCTTCATGCCCACCCTCGCGCGGCCCGACGTCGACCGGCTCGAGGGGCTCACGACGGCGATCATCGTCGACCAGGAACGGATGGGGGCCAACCCGCGCTCGACCGTGGGCACCGCCACGGACGCCAACGCCCTGCTCCGGATCCTCTTCAGCCGGCTCGGGAGGCCGCACATCGGCTCGCCCAACGCCTTCTCCTTCAACATCCCGACGGTGCGGGCCAGCGGGGCGATCACCGTCGAGCGGGGGGAGCGGACCAAGGCCGAGAAGGCGACGTTCACCCGCCTGGGCGGCATGTGCCCGCGCTGCGAGGGGATGGGCTCGGTCACGGACTTCGACCTCACCGCGCTCTACGACGGGACCAGGTCGCTCAGCGAGGGCGCCCTGACCGTGCCCGGCTACAGCATGGACGGCTGGTACGGGCGGATCTTCGCCGGGGCCGGCCTGCCGATGGACAAGCCGGTCGGGACGTTCACGAAGAAGGAGCTGCACAAGCTGCTCTACGCCGAGCCCGAGAAGATCAAGGTCGAGGGGATCAACCTCACCTACGAGGGCCTCATCCCCAAGATCCAGAAGTCGATGCTGTCCAAGGACCCGGAGGCGATGCAGCCGCACATCCGCGCCTTCGTGGACCGCGCGATCACGTTCACCACGTGCCCGGAGTGCGACGGCACGCGGCTGAGCGCGGAGGCCCGCTCGTCGAGGATCCGGGGGAAGAACATCGCCGAGCTCTGCGCGATGCAGATCAGCGACCTGGCCGGCTGGGTCCGCGAGCTCGACGAGCCCTCGGTGGCCCCGCTGCTCACGGGCCTGCGGCACCTCCTGGACTCGTTCGCCGAGATCGGGCTGGGTTACCTCTCGCTCGACCGGCCCGCGGGCACCCTGTCCGGGGGAGAGGCCCAGCGCACCAAGATGATCCGCCACCTCGGTTCCTCGCTCACCGACGTCACCTACGTCTTCGACGAGCCCACCATCGGCCTGCACCCCCACGACATCCAACGGATGAACACCCTCCTGCTCCAGCTGCGGGACAAGGGCAACACGGTCCTCGTCGTCGAGCACAAGCCCGAGACGATCGCGATCGCGGACCACGTCGTCGACCTCGGTCCGGGCGCCGGCACGCACGGCGGCACCGTCTGCTTCGAGGGCACCGTGGAGGGGCTGCGGGGGAGCGACACCGTCACCGGTCACCACCTCGACGACCGGGCGCGGCTCAAGGACTCGGTGCGGACGGCCGCGGGCACGCTCGAGGTGCGCGGGGCGGCCACGCACAACCTCAAGGACGTCGACGTCGACCTCCCGCTCGGGGTGCTGTGCGTGCTCACCGGCGTCGCCGGGTCCGGCAAGAGCTCGCTCATCAGCGGCTCGGTCACCGGCCGTGACGGCGTGGTGGTCATCGACCAGGGTGCGATCCGCGGCTCCCGCCGGAGCAACCCCGCGACGTACACCGGGCTGCTCGACCCCATCCGCAAGGCGTTCGCCAAGGCCAACGGCGTCAAGCCCGCGCTGTTCAGCTCCAACTCGGAGGGGGCCTGCCCCACCTGCAACGGCGCCGGCGTCATCTACACCGACCTGGGCGTCATGGCCACGGTCGAGTCCACCTGCGAGGAGTGCGAGGGCAGACGGTTCCAGGCGGCGGTGCTGGAGTACACGCTGGGCGGGAAGAACATCGCCGAGGTCCTCGCGATGTCGGTGACGGAGGCCGAGGACTTCTTCGCGGACGGCGACGCGCGCACGCCCGCCGCCCACAGGGTCCTCGGCCGGCTCGCCGACGTCGGACTGGGCTACCTCAGCCTCGGGCAGCAGCTGACAACGCTGTCGGGCGGCGAGCGGCAGCGGCTCAAGCTCGCCAGCCAGATGGGGGAGAAGGGGGAGATCTACGTCCTCGACGAGCCCACCACGGGCCTGCACCTCGCCGACGTCGAACAGCTGCTCGGGCTCCTGGACCGGTTGGTCGACTCGGGACGGTCGGTCATCGTCATCGAGCACCACCAGGCGGTCATGGCGCACGCGGACTGGATCGTCGACCTCGGGCCCGGCGCCGGGCACGACGGCGGCCGTGTGGTCTTCGAGGGCACACCGGCGGACCTCGTCGCAGGTCGCTCCACCCTCACGGGGGAGCACCTCGCCGCGTACGTCGGCGCGGACCGGTCCCGGTAGCGGCCCGTCGCCGGCGCGCCTGTGCCCGGCGGTTCGGGAGATTGGTCAGCTCCGTGGCGGCGCGCCGGAGGTGACCCACGGGGGATACTCGGAACCATGCGCCTCGTTCTCGTCCGGCACGGGCAGACACCGTCCAACGTCGACCACCTGCTCGACACCGCCGAGCCCGGCCCGGATCTCACCGACCTCGGCCGGCAGCAGGCGCTCGCACTGCCGAACACGCTCGGACCGATCGGCATCGAGGCCATCTACGCCTCCACGCTCGTGCGGACCCAGCAGACGGCCGACCCGCTGGCACGTGCGCTCGGGCTCGACGTCCAGGTCCGTCGCGGGCTGCGGGAGATCACCGCGGGCGACCTGGAGATGGCCGGCGACGAGCAGTCCGTCCAGACCTACCTGTCGATCGTCCTCGGGTGGGCCGACGGCGCACCGCACGCACGCATGCCCGGGACCGACGAGGACGCCGCCGCCGTCCTGGGCCGGTTCGACGAGGTCGTCGAGGAGGTCGCCGGCACGGGCGTCGGGGTCGCGGCCCTCTTCAGCCACGGCGCCATGATCCGCGCCTGGGCCGCTGCGCGCTGCCACAACGTCACCGTCGACTTCGCGGCGCAGAACGCGGTGTCGAACACCGGTGCGCTCGTCCTGTCCGGCCGGCCGGGACGCTGGCGGGCCGAGCACTGGCAGGAGCAGGCCCTCGGTGGCGCGCCCCTCGAGGACCCGGCCACGGACGGCGCCGCCGCGGAGCCGCTGCACCACTGAGCCGGTGAGCCGGCGAGGCATGTCACGCGCACGTACCCACGCGCTACCTCGTCAGGGCGTCAGCACCTGGACCGGTGAGCTCGTGCGGACCCACCGGCCGGCCGGAGACCGCCAGGAGCAGGGCGATGGCCGTCCCGTGCACCTCGTCGCCCGCGCCGAGGCGGAGGTCCGTATCGGTGGCCACCATCCGCAGCCGCTCGGCCCGTTCCTTGCCGCCGCCGACCCGGACACTGGTTCTCGCCTGGTAGCGCAGCGCGTCGGCCACGTGGACCGGTGGGTAGTGGCGACGGATGCCCAGCGGGCGGCGGATGTCCTCCCCGTGGACGAACGCCTCCACGAGCCGGGTGGCCGGCGGCGCCGGCGCACTCGTGGTACGTCCGCTCACCGTCCGAAAATCCGCCAGCGTGCAGCCGGGGTCCTCGGACCGCGCCCGGGCGACACCGCGGGCGTTGACCTTGTCGAAGTCGAGGCCGGCGGCGATCAGGTCGCGCACGAATCCCAGGCGGGTCGTCCGGGCGTCGTTGACGAGGTGCGCCAGGACGTCGTGGACGTCCCAGCCCGGGCACAGCGACGGGGTGGCCCACTGCTGCGCCGAGAGCGGGTGCAGGTCGCTGATCAACGCCGCGCGCTCGGCGTGGACGACCGGCCAGACGTCACTCATCGGGCTCGCCCTGCGCGTGACGGTCGTCGTCGCCCTCGAAGCCGACCAGCCAGTGGAGACCGTACCGGTCGACGACCTGGCCGTCCGTCGCGCCCCAGGGCCGAGGCTGCAGGTCGTCCACGACCCGGCCGCCCGCCGCGAGCCTGGAGAACCAGCTGCGCAGGACCGACGGGGACGAGGTCCCGAGCAGGGACAGCATCATCCCGTCACACCTCAGCGGGGGCTGGTCGCCGGCGGCGTCAGCGGCGAAGAGGACGACCGGCCCGTCCGCGAGGTAGCCGTGCGCGACGGCGTCGGCCGGACCGTCGGTCCTGCCGAACTCCTCGAAGGTGTGGAGCCGGACGTCGCAGCCGAAGACGTCCCCGTAGAAGGTCAGCGCCTCACGTGCGGTGCCCGGGAGGTGGATGTACAGCGTCGGTGCGGTCATCCGGCCGATGCTATCGACCCAACCTCGTGCGGACCCCAGCAGTGCCCTCTGTCGCTCGGTCACCGACATCCGATAATGGACGTTATGTCAGATAGCGGATTGGTGCCGGGTCTCAGATGCACCGATGCCCGCAGACCGCCCCACTTCCCCGTCAGCGACCCACTTCCCGGTCGGTGACGACGGGACGGTGGCCTCCTCAGGCCCTCGTCGCGGCCGAGACGTCGACGCACACGACTCCCGTGTTGCCGTCCTGGTCGGCGATCACGGTGAGCGAGGGCGCGTTGCTGTCGTCGACGACGGTCCCGCCCGCGGCGACGGCGGCGGAGATCCGTCGCTCGGCCACCTCGGGCGCCACATAGACCTCGAGGTGGAACCGCTGCCGTGGCGTCTCGTGCTCGTCCGCGTCCCCGAACCACAGGTTCGGGACCCGTCCCGTGGCGTCGCGGATCTCGTCGCTGGGAGACCCGCGGCCCTGGGCCTCGGCGCTGCCGGTCAGCAGGGCGGCCCACACCGGGGCGATGGTCGCGGAGCGCGCCGTGTCGAGGCCGAGCTCGATGTGGCTGACCGAGGCCGGGTCGGCAGCGATCCTCTGGTCGGCAGCGATCTCGGTGATCCGGCGCGCGAGGTCGACGTCTCGCTGGGTCACCCACTCGACGAGGTGCTCGGTGCCCTCGCCGTCACGGTAGACGGCGTCGGCGCTGATCAGCCTGAGGTCGACGTAGCCTCTGCCGATCGAGACGCTCGGGTGGTGTGCGAGCGCGTCCCCCGCCTCGCTCACCGCGGCGACGAACCGGGCGCTGGTGCCGAAGTCGTCGACCAGGTAGCGGGCGTGCAGGCCCTGCGCGAGCTTGCGCCAGTCGCTCAGCCCGGCCTCGGCGATCTGGTCGCCCCTCAGCATGTCCATGGACGGGGAGAATATGCCTGACCCGCCCGCAGCGCCGGCAGTTGGGCGGTCGGACCTGCCGCTCTTGCCTGCGCCTGCCGACGCACCGGCGTGTCGAGCTCGGACCGGGGCGACCGGAGACCCGGACCTGACGTCAGTCGGACACCCGGTTGCCGTAGCGCCCGAGGACCAGCAGTCGTCGGAAGGGCTCCGACATCCTGTCCCACGGCATCATCGGCGGCGCACCGTCGCGCTGGCGCCGCTCCTCCCACTCCAGCCACATCAGGTACGCGGCCTCGGCATAGGTGAGCGCCGCCTGTTCGGTGGTGGTCGTTGTCATGTCCGCCCGCCTCCGTCGTGGTGCCGGTCTGCGCCCGGCCCCGTCGCCTACTCGGTGTGGCGCTCCCCCATGAGCACCGGCCATCGACGATACGGATCACCCCACCCTCCAGCACGGACCACGCTCGGCGTGTCGGGCCGCTCAGTCGATCGCCTCGACCCCGAGCCGCTCCAGCTCCTCCAGGTGCTCCCGCATGCGCTGGAGGACCTCGGGCGCATGCCCGGCCCAGTCCGTGACCTCGCCGACCACGCGCAGCGGCTGCCGGGTGCGGTACGACCGCGTCGGGTTCCCGGGGAACCTCTTGTCCGTCAGGTTGGGGTCGTCCTCGATCGGGCCGGTGGGCACCACACGGTAGATCCTGCCCCTCCCCTCGCCCACCGCGAGCTCCGCTCCCCAGGTGGCCGCATCGAGGGTCGCGGTCAGGTAGATGAAGCTCGACCGTCGTCGACCGCCGTAGTTGGAGCTGTAGCCGGGCTCCAGCACGTCCCCCGGCTCCAGGTCGGCCTTCGTGCCGTGGTAGAACGGGCCGGGATCCTGGGCACCTGAGAAGTCGGGTCCGTTCGCCATCCAGCACCCCCGCGCTCTGTCCGTCGACGGCGCCCGCCACCGTGCCACCCCGGCGGAGCCGTCCCTCCCGGGCGGACGCAACCCGCACCTGCCCGGAAGCCGTTCTCGTGCCGCACGATACCCGTGGGCCGCACCGGCGCCGCCCCGAGCCGGAACGCCCACCGGGCGATGTCGAGAACGCATCCTCGGCTCCGTCCCCGGGGTGAGCACGGCCACAATGGGCCGTACCGAACCGAGGAGAGACCATGGCCAAGTACCTGCTGCTCAAGCACTACCGCGGCGCCCCGGCGGCGGTGAACGACGTGCCGATGGACCGCTGGACACCGGAGGAGATCTCGGCCCACATGCAGTACATGCGCGACTTCGCCGACCGGCTCGAGGACGCCGGAGAGTTCGTCGACGCTCAGGCCCTCTCCCCCGAGGGCACCTTCGTCCGCTACGACGGCGAGGGGCGGCCACCCGTCACCGACGGCCCGTTCGCGGAGACGAAGGACCTCATCGCCGGGTGGATGGTCATCGACGTCGACAGCTACGAGCGCGCTCTCGAGCTCGCCGGCGAGCTGTCCGCGGCGCCGGGCGCCGGCGGCAGGCCGATCCACGAGTAGCTCGAGCTGCGCCCGTTCCTCACGGCGCCGCCGACCGTCACGGAGTCACCGTCGGTGGACGAGGCCCTGCTGCGGAGCCTGACACCTGCCGTCATCGGGATCCTCGGCGGCCGCGGAGCGAGCTTCGCGGCCGCCGAGGACGCGGTCCAGGAGGCTCTGCTCGAGGCCCTGCGGGTGTGGCCGGCCGCCCCGCCGCGGGACCCGAAGGCCTGGCTCGTCACCGTCGCCTGGCGCAAGCTCCTCGACGAGGTGCGCGCCGAGGCCTCCCGACGTCGCCGCGAGGTCAGGGTCGACGCCGAGCCCGCGCCCGGACCGGCCACGGGGACGGACGACACGCTCTGGCTGTACTTCCTCTGCGCCCACCCCTCCCTCTCCCCCACCTCGGCCGTGGCGCTCACGCTCCGGGCCGTCGGCGGCCTCACGACACGTCAGATCGCCCGGGCCTACCTCGTCCCCGAGGCGACCATGGCTCAGCGGATCTGCAGAGCCAAACGGACGGTCGCGGATGTCCGGTTCGACCGGCCAGGCGACCTCGGCACCGTGCTGCGCGTGCTCTACCTCGTCTTCAACGAGGGCTACTCGGGCGACATCGACCTCGAGGCCGAGGCCATCCGACTCACCCGTCGGCTCGCCGCGATGACCGAGGACGAAGAGGTGGCGGGCCTCCTCGCCCTCATGCTGCTCCACCACGCGCGTCGGCCGGCACGGACCGGCCCCGACGGCACTCTCGTCGCGCTGCGGGAGCAGGACCGGAGCAGCTGGGACACCGCGATGATCGCCGAGGGTGTCGGCGTGCTGCAGGCCGCGCTCGCCCGCGACCGGCTGGGCGAGTTCCAGGCACAGGCCGCCATCGCCGCGCTCCACGCCGACGCAGCATCCGTGGCGGAGACGGACTGGGTGCAGATCGTCCAGTGGTACGACGAGCTGGTGCGACTCACCGCCAGCCCGGTGGCCCGCCTCAACCGGGCGGTCGCGGTCGGTGAGGCCGACGGCGCACGAGCAGGACTGGCGGCCCTCGAGGGACTCGACCCCGCCCTGCCCCGGCACACCGCCGTCCGTGCGTACCTCCACGAGCACGACGGCGACCTGGCGGGAGCGGCACGGCTCTACGCCGAGGCGGCTCGGCTGACGCCCAGTCTCGCCGAGCGCGAGCACCTCACCCGCCAGGCCGCGCGGCTCCGCGCCCTCGAGCGGGCCTGAGCCCCCGCCGGCCGGTTGCCCGCGGTGACGGCCCGCGGCCGCCGCGCACACCTGTGGCGACCGCCCGGGACCCCTCACCGCCGACGTTCCGCCCACAGGCTGCACGGCCGGGTCGAACCCGTGCGGACGCCCCGGCAGCCGTCGACCTCCTCGGGCCACCGCGAGTCACCGGTCGCGGGATCCACGACGGGCTCGACCGTGACGTCCCAGCCGTTGAGGAAGATCTCGCAGTCGCAGTAGGCGCCGCGCCGCCCCAGACGCTCGAGGAGCCGGTACGCCCGCGGCGCCCGGACCTCACGCCAGCGGCGTGCCCACCGCAGCGAGCAGTCGCACCCGAACTCCACGAGCATCCGGTTGGTGAAGCACTGCAGGCACTCCCCCGGACCTGGCTCGGTGAGGCCCTGCGCAAGCTCCGCCAGCTCGATCTCGAGCGTGCCGATCCCGTCGTCGACAGTCATGTCCCACTCCCCTGGCTCGCGGGGCCGAACCGAGAGTTCGAACCTCTGTGCGAAGCCTGTCAGAGGGGTCTGACATCGGGCGCTCAGCCCTCCAGGGCCCGCTCGACGATCGCCGCGTGCGTGGCGGAGAGGTTGCGCTTGGCGGCGAGCGTGATGGAGCGGGGGTCGGCGAAGGCCTCCGCGGTGACCTCGTCCCCGCGCCGCACGGGCATCGCGTGCATGAGCAGGGCCTGCGGGCCGGCGATGTCGAGCATCTCGGTGGTGACGCGGTACGGCTCGAACGAGAGCCGACGCCGGCCGACCGAGCGTGCCGCCGCAGGCCAGGCGTCGGTGTAGACGACGTGGGCGCCGGTGACTGCCTCCTCGACGTCGTGCAGGACGCGGACGCTCCCCCGCTGGCCGCGGGCGGCGAGGTCCTCGCGCAGGTCCTGCTCCAGGCTGTGCCCGGGCGGGCAGAGCTGGCGGACCTCGATGGCGAAGGGCACCGTCAGCTCGGCCCACGAGCGCAGCATGTTCGTGGCCTCGCCGACGAACGTCAGGACGACGTCGTCGAGGGGGCCGCGTCGCTCGAGCACGCTGAACGCCTCGGAGAAGACCTCCACGGGGTGCCCCGCATCGCTCATCGCGTTCACGACCGGGACCTCGCACGCCTCGGCGAGCGCGCTGAGCGCGGCGTGGGACGCCGAGCGCACGACGACGGCGTCCACCGCCCCGGACAGGATGGCGGCGGTGTCCTGGATCGGTTCGCGCTCGCCGAGCACGACCGGCAGGTCCACGCGGTGGGCACCGACGGCGTCGATGGCGCTGTCGAAGGCGAGCCGCGTCCGGAAGGCCGGGCCGTCGAAGATCGTGGCGACCCGCCGGTCGGCGAACCGCGAGCGGCGCCGTGAACGCTGGTCCTTCCACCCCGCGGAGGCGAGCCAGAGACGTTCGAGGTCGATGCGCTGGAGGTCGAGGAGGCTCAGGAGGCTGCGGGGGTGCGGCACGCGGGACAACTTACCGCAGGGCCGACCGGCGGCCCCGGGGGGGCGCGGCAGCGCTCAGACCGCGTTGCGGGCAGCGCGGCGGCGGGCCAGCTCGTCCTCGACGTCGGGGGCCTCATCGTCGTGGGCGCGCTCCGTGGGCAGCTGGGCGAGGTCACCCTCGACCTCCCGCCACACGCGGCCGACCGCGATGCCGAAGACGCCCTGCCCGCCCTGGACGAGGTCGATGACCTCGTCGGCGGAGGTGCACTCGTAGACCGAGGCGCCGTCGCTCATGAGGGTGATCTGCGCGAGGTCCTCCACCCCGCGCTCCTTGAGCGCGGTGATGGCGGACCGGATCTGCTGGAGGGAGACCCCGGTGTCGAGCAGCCGCTTGACGACCTTGAGCACGAGGATGTCGCGGAAGCTGTACAGGCGCTGGCTGCCCGAACCCTTGGCGCCACGGATGCTCGGCTCGACCAGCCCGGTCCGGGCCCAGTAGTCGAGCTGGCGGTAGGTGATGCCGGCAGCGCGGCACGCGGTCGGACCGCGGTAGCCCGTGTCCTGGTCCAGGTCGGGCAGGGTGTCCCCGAAGAGCATGCCCTGGGCGCGCTGGGGGACGCCGGGGACGGCGCCGGCTGTCGCATCAGTGCCGCTCACAGGGATCTCCGTTCGTCCGCGGCCCCGGGTGACGCTCGCATCTCGAGGGTACCGCTGTGCCTCACTTGCCGATGGACACACGCTATGACCGGGGAGGGGACTGGTCAACGAGGCTGGCCGCGCGCCGCGGCAGGCGTGTCGGCCGGGCGAGTCTGACTCTCGACCAAACGTTGAGCTTTGGTGCCCGGGGCGGTCATCCCGCTCCTGGTCCGCGCGACGGTCCGGCCTCCGGGTCGGGGCCGGCCGAGTCGTCTCCCGTGGTCCCTGGCCCGGGAGCGTCGCCCGCCCCCGGAGCGTCGCCCGGCCCGGGAGCGCCCTCCGGTCCGCCCTCACCGGCCGGCCGGCCGAAGTCCTCCGGCTCGACCTCGGCGAGGAAGGCGCGGAACTCCTCCATCTCGCTGGCCATCTCGCCCTGGTCCTCGGCCGTCTCCAGCCCGGCGTCGGCGACCGGCACGCCCGCCACCTCGAGGAGGTCGTCCTCGCACAGCACCGGGCAGTGGACCCGCAGGGCCACGGCGATGGCGTCCGAGGGACGAGCGTCGACCACCTGCCCCGCCGAGAGGACGAGCTCGGCGTGGAAGATGCCGTCGACCACCCGCGTCACCCGCACCTCCACCACCGTGGCGCCCAGGGTCTGCAGGATCGAGACGAGGAGGTCGTGGGTCAGGGGCCGCGGCGGGACCAGTCCGGCCTGCGCCGAGGCGATGGCCGCGCCCTCACGCGGACCGATGACGATGGGCAGCACCACGGTCCCGCCGGGCTCGCCCAGGACGACGACGACCTCGTTCCCCGGGACGCTCACCCGCACGCCGAGCACCACCATCTCGCGCATGCGGCCAACGGTACGACGGCCCGCGACCCGGCGCGCAGCGAATGACCCGCTCAGCCGAGCTGGTCGACCGCCGCGCGCACGAGCTCGGCGTGCAGGGTGGCGTAGAGCTCGGCGAGCTCGGCGGCCTGCGCCGCACCCCGCTCGCGGGCCGCTCCGGAACGCTGCGCACGCAGGGGCGCGACCACCTGGTCGATGAGGTCGGCCTCGCGCTCGGCCGCGGTGCGGACCGAGCGCAGGTGGCGGGGGCTGATGCCGTGCCGCGCGAGGGACAGGGCCGCCTGGACCACCTGGACCGAGCGTCCCGGGAACCGGCCCCGGGTGTCGGCGATGATGAGGCCCGCCGAGGCCATCTCCTCGACCTCGGCCTCGCTCGCCCCGGTGAGCTCGCAGATCTCCGCGGCACCGACCCGGGCCCCGGCCGGCGGGGCCACGAGCTCGCCGTCGCGGGTGACGACCCGGGCGTGGGACGGGTGCTCGGCGCTGCGCCCGGCGTCGAGGTCGGCGAGCTGGTCCCGGATGACCCGCAGCGGCAGGTAGGAGTCGCGCTGCGCCGTCAGGGCGTAGCGCAGCCGCTCGACGTCGGCACGGGAGTACTTGCGGTACCCCGACCCGGTGCGCCGCGGGGTCACCAGCCCCTGCTCCTCGAGGAAGCGGAGCTTGGAGACCGTCACCGCCGGGAACTCGGGCTGCAGGACGGCGAGCACCGCCCCGATGCTCATCGTCGCCTCGTGGGAGACGCCCTGGGGCCAGGTCTGCTCCCCCGCCGGCGCACCCTGGTGGTCCTCCCGGCGCGGCCCGGCGGCCGCGGCGGGTCCTGCGGCCGGGCTCACCGGGCGTCTGCGCCGTCGCCGCGCTGGGGGCTGGGGTGGTAGGTGAGTCGGTACTTGCCGATCTGGACCTCGTCGCCCGCCCGCAGGGTCGCGGTGTCGATCCGCTCGCGGTTGACGTACGTGCCGTTGAGGCTGCCGACGTCACGCACGACGAACCCGCCGTCGACGGCGATGAACTCGGCGTGCTTGCGCGAGACGGTGACGTCGTCGAGGAAGATGTCCGAGCTCGGGTGCCGCCCCGCCGTGGTGCGCTCGGCGTCGAGGAGGAACCGGGCGCCGGCGTTCGGGCCCCGCTGGACGATGAGCAGCGCGGAGGCCGGCGGGAGCGCCTCGACCGCCGCGGCGTCGTCGGGGTTGAGCCCGCGGCTCAGCAGCTCGGTCTCGGGCTCGTGGCCCACGGCTCCGAACCGGGCGGTCGTCGTCACGTCCGGGCGGTCCGCGGGCTCACGGCCGGGCTGCTCCGGGGTGCTGGTCATGTACCTGCCTCCTGGTGGTCCTGGGCGCTCGCCCGCTGTCTCCTCCCCCACTCTAGAGGTCCGTGACCGGCCTGTGACCACCGCTCACCCCGTCGGCGCGGCCGGTTCGGCGAACTCGGGCTCGTCGAGCGTGCGCACGGCGGTGATCTCGACCTCCTCGACCTCGCGCAGCACGACGGTCGCCCCCGCCGCCCGCACCGTGGCGAGCGCGCCACCGGGGATCCCCAGGGCGACCGAGACGACGTCGGGGTCCCCGATCGCCGTCCACGTCCAGGGCTGCGCGAGGGCGACGCCGTCGACGACGATGCCGTCCCCGCCGTCGAGGATCCAGCTGCTGGCGGTCAGCCGCTGCCCGGAGAGCTCCACGGCCTCCACGCCGGCGTTGCGCATCTCCTCGAGGATCGTCACGAGGTGCTGCGCGCGGACGCCGTCCTCGGGGTCGCGGATCGTCAGCACCACCCCGGGCCCGCGCACCGGCAGGGTGCCGGCCAGCACACCCTGCACCCGGGCCTGCTCCTCGGCGGCCTCCTGGGCCGCCTGGCGCGAGCTCGTGCTCGAGCGCAGCTCCGCGAGGTCCTGGCGCAGCTCCTCCTGCTCGTCGGTGAGCTCGACGTTGCGCTGGTTGAGGTCGTCGAGCAGCCGGACGAGGTCGTCCTGACGCATCCCCGTGAGGACGTCGTCCTGGGTCTGGCTCACCTGGGCGACCACCGCGAAGCCGAGCGCGACGCACAGCAGGGCCCCGACGACGTGCGTCGCGCTCCACCGGGGCACCAGCAGCGCCCTGACGCCGCGCTCCCCCGCCCGCGTGGGTGAGGCCTGGTCACCGGCACGGCCGGCCGCCGGCTCGGCGCCGTCGACGGAGCCCGCCCGGACCGCGGCCGTCCGGTCCGGGCCGTCCTCCCCGTGCCTGGTCGTGCTCATGCCTTGAAGACGTGACGGCGGATCGCCGCGGCGTTGGAGAAGATCCGGATCCCGAGGACCACCACGACGGCGGTCGTCAGCTGCGCCCCGACGCCGAGCTGGTCGCCGAGGAAGACGATGAACCCGGCCACGAGCACGTTGAAGACGAACGAGACCACGAAGACCCGGTCGTTGAAGATGCCGTCCAGGCCGGCGCGCAGCGCCCCGAAGAGGGCGTCGAGGGCGGCGACGAGCGCGATGGGCAGGTAGGGCTGGAGCCACAGGGGCACGGTGGGGTCCATGAGCACCCCGGCCACGACCCCCACGACCAGTCCGATCAGCGCTAGCACTCAGTCTCCCTCTCCATCGGTGGGACCCGGGCGTCCCTGCGTCGGCGCCCCCGGTGATTGTGCCCCGACCTCGGAGGCCGCGGTGGCCTCACCGCCGAACGGCTCGGCGTACCTCAGCTCCGACAGGGTCGGCGCGGAGAGGACGAGCTCCTCGGCGACCGTGATCTCCGAGCGGATCCCGAAGCTCGAGCGGAGCACACCGAGGTGGGCCCCGGCCACGGTGCGCGCGAGCCGGGTCTGCAGCTCCACCGGGTCGCCGATGACCTCCACCGTGTACGGCGAGGCCACGGGTGCGAGGTTGACGAGGATCGTCTGCCCCGCCGCGCGGATCGCGCTCGTCGAGCTGAGCCGCTGGCCGTCGACGGCGATCGCCTCCGCGCCCGCGGCCCAGAGCCCGTTGACGAGGACCTGCAGGTCGATGTCCTTGACCCGTTCCTCCTCCGAACCGGCCTCGCCCGCCTGCGCCGCCTCGGAGTCGGTGAGCTCGACGACGATCCCCGGTCCGGACACCCGGGACATCCCGGACGCCACCCCCAGCACGGCGAGCTGCTCGAGCAGCTCCTGGTCGGCGCCCTCGAGCGCCGCGGCGCGCAGCTCCTCGATCTCGATCTGCCGGCTCTCGTTGGCGGCCTGCAGCTCGTCGCCGACCGCTCGGCGCTCGACGATCTGGTCGAGCAGCACGGTCCGGGCGGTCACCGTGCCGTCGGGGGCACGCAGCTCGCGGGCCGACCACACGGCGCCGGCGCCGATGACGAACGCCGCGACGACCACGAGGATCTGGCGCCACGTGAGCGGGCGGCCCGGTCCGGGCGCCGCGCTGCGCGGAGCGGTGCGGTAGCCCGCGTCGAGGGGGTCGTCGAGCAGCTCGCGCAGGAGTGACATCGACTCGTCGGGGCGGCGCGGCGGCGGGGGTGATACCGCCGTGCGGTGTGCGGCCGGCTCCGTCCGGTGCGCGGCCGGCTGCGCCCGGTGCGGCGCCGGATCGGTGCGGTGGGTGGGTGCGTTCACGCGACCCGGTCCTCACGCACGATGCGCACCACCTGCTCGAGGTAGAGCAGCGCCGCGAACCAGTACAGGCCCACGCCCCACAGCGCCGACGCCCACCCGACCGTGCTGGCGACGTCACCGAGCGTGCCGGGGCTGCCCGCGAGGAGGAGGAGGGGGAAGGAGTACATGAGGGCGAAGGTGCCCGCCTTGCCCGCGAGGTGGACCGGCAGCGGCCCGTACCCGTGGCGGCTCAGCGTGGGGATCATCCCCGCGAGGAACACGTCGCGGGCGGCGATGACGATCACGAGCCACCACGGCACGACCTCGCGCCACCCGAGGCCGATGAGGGTGACGAAGATGTAGAGCCGGTCCGCGGCGGGGTCGAGGAGCTGGCCCACACGGCTGGTCTGGTCGAACCGGCGGGCGATGACGCCGTCGAGCCAGTCGCTGGCTCCGGCGACGACGAGGACGACGATCGCCGCGACGTCGCGGCCGGTGAAGATCAGCACCGCGAAGACCGGCACGAGGAGCAGCCGCACGCCCGAGATCGCGTTGGGCACGGTCCAGACCCTCTCGCTCGGGGCGGCGGTCCGCGTCCGCTCCCGGGGGGCCTGGCTGCTCACCCGCCCAGCCTACGCAGCCGCCCCGACGCCCCGGGCCGGGACGACGCCGCCGGACCGGGACGAGACCGTTCCGTGACCCCGCCCACCCGGCGGCGTCGTCGCGGTCGTGGGACGCTGACGACGTGCTCGAGCTCATGACCGGGTCCGGGATGGCGATGGCCGCCGGCCTCAACGCCTACGTGCCGCTCATCGCCCTCGGGCTGCTCTCACGCTTCTCCGACCTGCTCGCCCTCCCGGCGGGGTGGTCGTGGCTCGAGTCCACCCCGGCGCTGGTGGTGCTGGGCATCCTTCTCGTCGTCGAGGTCGTCGCCGACAAGATCCCCGCCGTCGACTCGGTGAACGACGTCATCCAGACGGCGGTGCGGCCCACCGCCGGTGGCATCGTCTTCGCGGCGGGCTCCGCGTCGCAGACCCAGGCCGTGCCCGACCCCTCGACCCTGCTGCAGGACTGGCAGTGGGTGCCGATCGTGCTGGGCGTGCTGCTGGCGCTGACGACCCACACCGCGAAGTCCCTGTCCCGCCCGGTGGTCAACACCGCGACTGCCGGTGTCGGCGCGCCGGTCGCCTCCACCGTCGAGGACGTGTCGTCGGTCGGCCTGGTGCTCGTGGCCGTGCTCGTCCCCGTCCTCGTGACGGTGCTGGCGGTCGTGGTCCTCGTCCTGGCGATCCTGGCGGTGCGCCGGTGGCTCGCCGCCCGCTCGCGCGCGAGGCACGAGGCCCCCCTCTAGGGTTGGCGTCATGGCTGATCACATGCGGTTCGGGATGTTCATCCCCCAGGGCTGGCGCTTCGACCTCGTCGGGATCGACGAGTCGCAGCACTGGAACGTCATGTCCTCCCTCGCCAGGCGCGCCGACGACGGCGGCCTGTGGGAGTCGGTGTGGGTGTACGACCACTTCCACACCACCCCGGTGCCCAGCGAGGAGGCGACGCACGAGGCCTGGGCCCTCATGGCGGGCCTCGGCGCCGTGACCGACCGGGTCCGGATCGGGCAGATGTGCAGCTGCATGAGCTACCGCAACCCCATGTACCTGGCCAAGGTCGCCGCGACGGTCGACCACATCAGCGGGGGCCGCCTGGAGATGGGCATCGGCGCGGGGTGGTACGAGCACGAGTGGCGTGCCTACGGCTACGGCTTCCCGTCCGCCGGCGAGCGGCTGGCGCGGCTGGACGAGGGTGTGCAGATCTTCGAGCAGGCCTGGCGCACGGGCTCGGCCACCCTCCACGGCAAGCACTACGACGTCGACGGCGCCCTGTGCTACCCCCTGCCCGTCCAGCCCGGCGGGATCCCGCTGTGGATCGCCGGCGGCGGGGAGAAGGTCACGCTGCGCATCGCCGCCCAGCACGCGCGGTACACCAACTTCGACGGGACCCTGGAGGGCTTCACCCGCAAGAGCGAGATCCTCGCCGAGCACTGCGCCGCCCAGGGCACGGACTTCGACCAGATCGTCCGCTCCGCGAACTACAACGTCACGATCGGCCGCACCGAGGCGGACGTGGCGGCCAAGCTCGACGAGCTGGCGGCCCGGCTCGCGCCCCACCTGGGCGCCGACGACCTCGAGCGGCAGCTCGCGGGCTTCCGGGACCTGCCGGCGTTCGGCACCCCCGAGCAGATCGTGGAGAAGCTGCTGGCGCTGCGCGAGGCCGGCATGACCTACGGGATCTTCTACTTCCCGGACGCGGCCTACACCACCGAGAGCATCGAGCTCTTCGAGCACGAGGTGATGCCGGCCCTGGCCGGTGTGCCCTCCTGGGAGGACTGAGCGAGCTCGGGGCAGCGCAAGCTCGCCGCCCGCGGGCGGCGAGAGCACGACTACCCGCGGGCGGCCCGCGCGGCGGCGTTGGCGAGGGCGTCGGCACGCTCGTTGTGCTCGTCGCCGGCGTGGCCGCGCACCCACTCGAAGTCCGTCCGCCCCGCGCGGGCCTCCAGGGCGGCGAGGATGTCCTGGACGATCTCGAGGTTCTCCGGGACCTTGCCGTCGCCCTTGCGCCAGCCGCGCCGCCGCCAGCCGACCGCCCACCTCGTGGCGATGTTGATGACGTACTGCGAGTCCGCGCGGACGAGCAGGTCGCCCTCGGGCCCGGCGTGGTGCAGCGCCTCGCGCAGCGCGAGCAGCTCGCCGATGTTGTTGGTGCCGTGGGCCAGCCCGCCCGAGCCGGTCTCCCCCGTGGTCTGGTCCACCCAGGCCCACCCCGTCGGGCCCGGGTTGCCCAGTGCCGAGCCGTCGGTGGCCACCACCTTGTCGTGCCGCCGCGACGCGGCGGCGGACGGCGTCGAGCTCGGTGCCGACGTCGTCGGCGCCGTCGGCACGGCGGGCATGACGCCCTGCCCGGCGAGGAGGGCGGTCACCCGTTCGGTGTGCCAGACGAAGAAGACCGTGCCGTCGCGCAGCCTCGCGTCCCGCGCCAGCCCCTGCGCCACCGCCGACTCGCTCGCCCGGGTGCCCTCCTTGAGGCCCAGGGCGGCGAGGTGGGTGCCCACCTGCCGCGCGGTGAGCGCGTGCGCCGCACCCAGCTCCGTCTGCGTCGACCAGGTCCCTGCCACGTCCACCCCTCCTGCGGCGCCCGCGGACGCGGCCGGCCGGGGACCACTGTGCAACGCCGGACGGTCCGCCCCGAAACCGGACACGCCCGGCGCGCCCTCCCGGGGCACCCCGCGCCGGGCGTACACCGGCCGCTGCAGCACGAAGTGGGATCTTCGTCACATACCCCCGGCCCCCTCGGCGCTACGATCGCAGCCACAGACCCAGAGCCGGGAGTGAGCATGGACGACGTCGTCACCTCAGCCATCCGCAACGTGGTCCTGGTCGGCCACGCGGGCAGCGGCAAGACCTCCCTCGCCGAGGCGTTGCTCTTCCGTGCCGGTGCGACGGCTCGCCTGGGCCGCGTGGACGACGGCACCTCGCTGCTCGACGCCGACCCCGAGGAGACCCGGCGCCACCAGACGCTCTCGCTCGCCCTGGCGGCGGTGCCGTGGACGACCGCGAACGGCGAGACCTGCAAGATCAACCTCCTCGACACCCCGGGCCACGACGACTTCACCCAGGTGGTCGACACCGCGCTCGAGGTGGCCGACCTCGCCGTCGTCGTCGTCTCCGCCGTGGAGGGTGTCCAGGCCGGCGACGAGCGGGTGTGGGCCCGCTGCCAGGAGCTCGGTCTGGCCCGGATGATCTTCGTGACCAAGGAGGACAAGCCCAGCGCGGACTTCGAGTCGGTCCTGGCCGACCTGCGCGCCCGCCTGGGCGAGCGCCTGTTCCCCCTCGAGCTCCCCATCGGGGAGCAGCAGGACTTCCGCGGCGTCGCCGACGTGCTCTTCGACATCGCCCACCTCTACGACGCCGAGTGGCACGAGACCACCGCGCCGGTGCCCGCCGACGTCGAGGAGATCGAGCGGATCCGCCACGAGGAGCTCGTGGAGGAGGTCGTCAGCGGCGACGACGACCAGCTCGAGCGCTACCTCGCCGGGGACGAGCCGGCCCCCGGGGACGTCGAGCGCACCCTGCGCCGGGCGGTCGCGGCCTCGGCGATCTTCCCGGTCCTCGTCGGCTCGGCCACCACCGGCGCCGGGGTGGACCGGCTCGGGGACTTCATCTGCGAGATCGGTCCCTCGCCGGACATGCACCCCACCGAGGTCCTCGTCGGCGGCGAGGCCACCGCGGTGCCGGCCGACCCCGGCAGGGAGGCCCTCGTCCACGTCTTCCGCACCGTCGCCGACCAGTTCGTCGGACAGATCTCCCTCCTCAAGGTCCTCTCGGGGACCGTGCGCGGCGACGAGCGCCTCACCAACACCTCCACCGGTGCGGACGAGCGGCTCCACGGCCTGTTCACCCTGCGGGGGCGTGAGCATCTGGACGTCCGCTCGGTCGTGGCCGGCGACCTCGCCGCCGTCGCCAAGCTCGGCGACTCCCCCACCCGTACCCTCCTGGCCCGACCCGGCCGACCGGTGGCCCTGCCGTCCCGGCCCACCCCCGAGGCGGGCTACACCCTGGGGGTGCGGCCGCTGACCCAGTCCGACGACGACAAGCTCACCGACGCCCTGCGCCGCCTGGCCGCCGAGGACCCGGCGCTGACCGTGACCCAGGACGAGGAGTCGGGGCAGACCCTGCTCACCGCGGTCGGGGACACCCACCTGGCGGTCGCGCTCGAGCGTCTCGAGCGCAAGTTCGGCGTGCGGGTCGAGACCGAGGACGTCAAGGTCGCCTACCGCGAGACCATCGCGGGCCCGGTCGAGGTCGAGGGCAAGCTCAAGAAGCAGTCCGGCGGGCACGGCCAGTTCGCCGTGGTGCGCCTGGTGGTCTCCCCCGCCGAGCGCGGCACGGGCCTGGTCTTCGTCGACTCCATCGTCGGCGGCGCGATCCCGCGCAACTACCTGCCCGCCGTCGAGCACGGGGTGCAGGACGCCCTCCTCGCGGGCGGGCCGAACGGGCACCGCCTGACCGACCTGCGGGTCGAGTGCGTCGACGGCAAGTACCACTCGGTCGACTCCTCCGACATGGCGTTCCGGACCGCCGCCGGCCTCGGCGTCGCCCAGGCGCTGCAGCAGGCCGGCTCGCTCGTGCTCGAGCCGGTCTCCGCCGTCACCGTCACGGTCCCGGTCGCCACCCAGGGCGACGTCCTGGCCGACCTGGCCGGCCGGCGCGGCCGCGTGGTGGACACCGGCACCGGCGCCGACGGCGAGGGCGTCATCGAGGCCCACGTGCCCACCGCCGAGCTGCGCCGCTACGCCATCGACCTGCGGGCCCTCACCGGAGGCCGCGGCACCTACCGGGCGGTGCACGACCACTACGACCCCGTGCCCACCCACCTCACCGCCGCCACCCGGGCCACCGTCGGGGCCGCGCGCTGACGATCCGGCACCTCCCGCCCGGCGGGCCGGTGTGGCAACCTCGTAGGCATGTCCGCTCTGCTCAACGTCATCTGGCTCCTCTTCGGCGGTCTGTGGCTCGCCCTCGGCTACGTCGTCTTCGGGGTCGTCGCGTGCCTGTTCATCGTCACCATCCCCTTCGGGGTGGCCTCCTTCCGGATGGCCTCGTACGCCCTGTGGCCGTTCGGCCGCATGGTGGTGGCCAAGCCGGGCGCCGGAGCGGGGTCGGCGGTGGCGAACGTCGTGTGGTTCGTCGTCGCCGGGGTGTGGCTGGCGATCGGGCACATCACGACCGCCGCCGCGCAGGCCGTGACGATCGTCGGGATCCCGCTGGCCCTGGCGAACCTCAAGATGCTGCCGGTCACGGTCGTGCCGTTCGGCAAGCGCATCATCCCCTCGGACCAGTACGTGCCCGAGGGCTGGGTGGCCGTGCACCAGGTGCGGGGCGGCGGCCGCTGACCGTAGGGCGCCCGCCAGGTCGGTGGGCGCTCCCGCCTCGAGAAGGAGGAGACCGTGCGCACGCTCGTCATGGCCGGGTTCGTGACCCTGGACGGGGTCATGCAGGGACCGGGCGGCCCGCAGGAGGACACCGAGGACGACTTCCCGTTCGGCGGGTGGCAGGTCCCGTTCGCCGACGACGAGCTCGGCGCCATCGTCGGCGACTACTTCCGCTCGTCCTCCGCACTGCTCCTGGGCCGGCGGACGTACGACATCTTCGCCGGGTACTGGCCCGGCCAGGCCGAGGCCGGCGACGAGTTCGCCGCATCGCTGGGGCGGATGCCCAAGTACGTGGTCTCCCGGACGCTCACGGAGGCCGCGTGGGAGAACACCACGGTCCTGCGCGGTGAGGCCCACGACGTCGTCGCCGGGCTGAAGGAGGGCGACGGGGGCGACATCCTCATCCAGGGCAGCAGCCGGCTCCTCCAGCACATCCACGACCTGGTCGACGAGTACCGCCTGTTCACGTACCCCGTCGTGCTGGGCCGCGGCAAGCGGATCTTCGCCGAGGGGACGCCCGCGCGGACGCTGCGCGCCGTCGAGACCCGCGCGACCGCGGGCGGCGCGGTGTACACCGCCTGGCTCCCGGCCGGCGAGGTCCGCACCGGCTCGTTCTGACGTCCACCGCCCCCCGGCCGGCCGCCCCGCCGACCCGCCCCCGGCCGGCCGGCCCGCCGGCCCGGATGACCGCACTCGGACCGCGGCCACCGCCGGAACGGTAAGCCCCGGGCGAACACGGGTATCGCACCGTGGCCCGGCGACGTTGCGCTGCCGTGGACGAGGCCATGGACGCCTACTCCCGGGTGGTCACGACGGTCGCCGCGGCGCTGGCGCCGTCGGTGCTGTCCGTGCGGGTGCACGGTCGCCGCGGCGCGGGCGCCGGCTCCGCCGTGGCGTTCTCCGCCGACGGCCTGCTGCTCACCAGCGCCCACGTGGTCGAGGGCGTCCGTGGCGGCAGGGTCGTCGCGGCCGACGGCGAGGAGTCGCCCTTCGACGTCGTCGGCGCCGACCGGCTCTCGGACCTGGCGGTCCTGCGCACCCGGGAGGGCCTCTCGCCTCCGGCGGTGCTCGGGGACGCCGACTCGCTGCGAGTGGGCCAGCTCGTCGTCGCGGTCGGCAGCCCGCTGGGTCTCGCCGGGTCCGTGACCGCCGGTGTCGTCAGCGCGCTCGGCCGCTCGCTGCCGGTCCGCACCGCCTACGGCGCCCACTCCATCGACGACGTCATCCAGACCGACGCCGCCCTGAACCCGGGCAACAGCGGCGGGGCGCTGGCCGACTCCGCCGCGCGGGTGGTGGGGGTCAGCACCGCCGTCGCCGGCGTGGGGCTCGGGCTGGCGGTGCCGGTCAACCCCACGACGCTGCGGATCCTCGACTCGCTCGTCCGGGACGGCCGGGTGCGCCGGGCGTGGCTCGGCGTCGGCGGGGTCACCGCGCCGGTACCGCCCGCGCTCGCCGACCGGCTGGGCCGTCGCACCGGCCTGCACGTGCGGGAGGTCGTCCCGGGCGGCCCCGCGGCCGCCGCTGGGATCTACCTGGGCGACATCGTCACCAGCGCGGGCGACCGGCCCGTCAGCACCGCTCAGGACCTCCAGCGACTCATGCTCGGCACCGCGGTGGGCCGGGACCTCCCGGTGACCGTCTTCCGGCGCGGCGCCCTGGTCGACGTCGTCGCCACCCTGGCCGAGCTCGCGGTCTGACCGGGCCCGGCCCGGCGACCGGGCACGGCCTCGCCGTCCGCGCGGGCAGGGCCCGGCCTCAGCGGCCCGACCTCAGCGGCCCGCCCGCTGGGCGTGCAGCGACCGCAGGAGATGGTCCCGCTCCTCGAGCACCAGGCGACGCAGGGCGCCGGGCGCGTCGGCGTTGTCCTCGAGCCACCGCGTCGTCCGCGCGACGACGGGGTGGTCGGCAGGATCGCCGTCGCCGGCGTCCTGGTGGCCGGGGTAGAGGCCCTGGACGAGCCGGTCCGCGATCTCGATGCTGTGCTCGGCCCAGACGGTGCGCAGGGCGGCGAAGTACCGCTCGGTCAGCGGTGCGGCCAGGTCGGCGTGGAGCGGCTGGCCGTACCCCTCCAGGGTGGCGTCCACCTGGTCGTTCGTCAGCGCGCCCGGGCGCAGCAGGGTCTCGAAGGCCGTCTCGCGCACCTGCGGTTCCGGTAGCGCGGAGTGTGCGGCGAGGTGGCGGGTGGCCCCGTCCGCGGTCGCGTCGCGGGCCAGCTCGGCGTCGAGCTCGGCAGGGGTCGCGGACCCGGTCGCGGCCAGGGACTGCCACAGCGCCCACCGCAGCTCCGGGTCCAGCGGCAGGCCGGGCACGACCCCGGCGAGGACCTCGCGGGCCCGCCCCGCGGCGGCCGGGACCGTGGCGGCGGCCGCGGCGAAGGCGCGCGCCCAGACGAGCTGGTCGTCCGAGCCGGGCGCCGCCGAGCGCAGGTGCTCCCAGGCGCCCTCGCCGAGGCGCTCCCGCTCGGCAGGGCGCCGCGGGGCCGGGACGTAGCGCTCGACGGCGGTCCGGGCGTTCACGGTCAGTCCGGTGAGGACGGCGGTGTCGCTCTCGTGCGCGCCGTGGGTGAGGACCGCGGTGAGGTAGTCCGCGGCGGGCAGCCGGGCGTCGCGGGTGGCGTTCCACAGCCCCGACCAGACCAGCGAGCGGGGCATGGCGTCGGGGATGGCACCGACGTGGGCCAGCGCCGTGGCGGCGGACGGCTCGTCCAGGACGACCTTGGCGTAGGTGAGGTCGTCGTCGTTGACGAGGACGAGGTCCGGCACCGGCGCCCCGGCGGCCCCGGCCACCTCCGTGACCGCGCCGGCGACGTCCAGCTCGTACCGGGCGGTCCGGACGAGGACGCCGTCGGCCAGGCCGTAGAGCCCCACGGCGAGGCGGTGCGGCCGCAGCACCGACGAGCCGGTGCGCGGGTCCGTGCCGCGCTGGTGGACCGTGAGCCGCTCGACCCGGCCGTCCCGGGCCTCGACCTGGGCGCGCAGCTCCGCGGTGCCGGCGGTCTGCAGCCACAGCCGTGCCCACTCCCCCAGGTTCCGGCCCGACGCCGCCTCGAGCGCACCGAGGAGGTCGCCGAGCGTCGTCGCGGCGTAGGCGTGGTCACGGAAGTAGCGCCGGGCGCCGTCGAAGAACGCCTCGACCCCGACGTAGGCGACGAGCTGCTTGAGGACGGCGGCGCCCTTGGCGTAGGTGATGCCGTCGAAGTTCTGCTTGGCCGCCTCCAGGTCGGGGATGTCCGCGACCACCGGGTGGGTGGTGGGCAGCTGGTCCTGGGTGTACGCCCAGGCCTTGCGCCGGTTGGCGAAGGCCACCCAGGCGTCGGTGTGCTCGGTGGCGGCGACGGAGGCGTGGGAGCCCATGTAGTCGGCGAAGGACTCCTTGAGCCACAGGTCGTCCCACCACCGCGGGGTGGCCAGGTCGCCGAACCACATGTGCGCCATCTCGTGCAGGATCGTGTTCGCCCGCCCCTGGTACTGGTTGCGGGTGGCGGCGGAGCGGAAGACGTAGTGCTCGGTGAACGTCACGCAGCCGGGGTTCTCCATGGCGCCGAGGTTGCACTCGGGGACGAAGACCTGGTCGTACTTGCCCCACGGGTACGGGAAGGCGAACTCGCGATGGTAGAAGTCCAGGCCCTGCCTCGTCACGGTGAGGATCCTGTCGGCGTCGAGGTGCGGGGCGAGCGAGGCGCGGCACAGCACTCCCAGCGGGACGCGCAGCCCGTCCGGGGACTCCCACACGTCGCGCACGTGGTGGTAGGGCCCGGCGACGACGGCGGTGAGGTAGGAGGACAGCGGCGGCGTGGGCGCGAACGTCGTCCTCGTGAGGCCCACCCCCGCGGGCTCGGACCCCACGGCCGGCTGGTTGGACAGGACCAGCCACGGGGCGGGCGCCGTCACCGAGAACGTGTACCGGGACTTGAGGTCCGGCTGCTCGAAGGTCGCCAGGACCCGGCGGGAGTCGGCCGGCTCGTACTGGGTGTAGAGGTAGGTCTGCCCGTCGACCGGGTCGACGAAGCGGTGCAGCCCCTCGCCCGAGCGGGAGTACGCCCCGCGCGCGACGACGGTGACGACGTTCTCCGCCTCGAGCGGCGTGAGGTGGATGCGCGCGCCGTCGAAGCAGGCGGCCGGGTCGAGCTCGGCGCCGTTGAGCACCACCCGCTCCACGACGGGGCCCAGGAAGTCCAGGAAGGTCTCGCCGGTGGTGGCCTCGAAGGTCACGGTCGTGGTGGTCCCGAAGGTCTCGGCGTCGCCGGCGAGGTCGAGGTGGACCTCCGTCGTCGTCACCCGCAGGTGCGCCGAGCGCTCCTGCGCCTCGGCCCGGGTCAGGTTCTGGGTCGCTGCGCTCACCGGGGCACTCAACCACCTCCGGCGCCCCCGCGGCCAGGCGGGACGTTCGTCCGAGGGGGTTGCGACCGCATGTGGGACGCTGGGTGGACCACAGGTGGTTCGCCCCGGTTCCGGGTGCCGACCGCGGGACGGGGCGCGCCGGAGAAGGGGTGCGTCATGACGTCCACCGAGATCCCCCGAGGAAGCGTCGTCGTCGGTGTCGACGGCTCGCCCCGCGCCCGGCACGCGGCCGAGGTCGCGGCGGGCGAGGCCGCCCGGCGCGGCGCCGGGCTCCACCTGCTCTACGCGTTCCCGCCGCTGCCGTCGGGCGCGGACTTCGACGTCCTGCCCGTGGTGGACCTCCTCGCCGGTGGCGGGAAGCTCGTGGACGACCTCGCCGCCGAGGTCGCCGCGGCGCACCCCGACCTCTCGATCACCACGTCCGTCCACCTCGGTGCGCCGGCCGTCGAGCTGGTCGCGGCGTCGGAGGACGCCGCCCTCGTCGTCGTCGGCGCGCGGGGCCTGGGCCGCCTGGCCGGACCCCTGCTCGGCTCGGTGTCGCAGAAGGTGGCCGCGCACGCCCACGGCCCGGTCCTCGTCGTGCGCGAGGAGGCCGGGGACACGGGCGGGCCGGTGGTCGTGGGCATCGACCCGGCCGACGGCTCCCCCGAGGCGATGGCCTTCGCCATGGCGGAGGCCCGGCGCCGGGGCGTCGGGGTCCGGGTCGTCCACTCGCGCTACCGCGAGGCCGTGACCGGGGAGTACTTCGACTCCTCCGCGATGCAGACCCTCGCCGACCTCGACGAGCGTGCGGAGCAGGCGGTCCGCGACGCGGTCGCGTCCTGGACCGAGCACTACCCCGAGGTCGAGGTCGAGCTGGTGCAGGTGCCCGAGCACCCGGTGGACGCGCTCGCGGCCGAGGCGGGGACCGCCGGCGTCGTCGTCGTGGGCAGCCGCGGCCGGGGAGGCCTCGCCGGGCTGCTGCTCGGCTCCGTCAGCCGCGGGGTGCTCCACCGCGCGCCGCTCGTCGCCGTCGTCCGCGCTCACGCTGCGACCGGCTGAGAGGACCCCGCCGGCCCGGGGTGACCGGCGTGACCGGGGTGACCGGCGTGACCGGGGTGACCGGCGGGAGCGGCGGGAGGGGCGACGGTGCGGGCGAGCGGCGGCGGGGGCGACCCGCGCCGCCGCGGCTCAGCCCTTGGAGCCGGTCGTCGCGATGCCCTCGACGAAGTGCCGCTGGCCGAGGAAGAACAGGATGATCATCGGCACCGTCGTGATGACGGAGGCGGTGACGATGATCTCCCAGTGCCAGTTCCCGCCGAAGCCGAACTGGTCGAGGAGCGACTTCAGCCCGCGCGGGATGGTGAACTTGTCGGAGTCACGCAGGTAGATGAGCGGACGCATGAGGTCCGTCCAGGCCGCCTGGAACTCGAACAGCAGCGTCACCACCAGCGCCGGTTTCGTCAGCGGCATCGCGATGCGGCGGAAGATCGCCCAGTTGCCCGCACCGTCGAGCTTCGCCGCCTCGAAGAGCTCGCGGGGCAGGCCGAGGAAGAACTGGCGCAGCAGGAAGATGTAGAAGGCGCTGCCGAAGAGGTTGCCCGCCCACAGCGGGGTGAGGGTGTTGACCTGGCCGAGCGAGTTCCAGATGAGGAACGTGGGGATCATCGTCACCGCGCCCGGCAGCATCATCGTGGCCAGCACCAGGCCGAACAGCGGCCCGCGCCCGGGGAAGCGGAAGTAGGCGAAACCCCACGCGACCATCGCGCTGGAGACGGTCACGGTCACGGCCGCGAGGACCGTGACGAGGACGGTGTTGCCCAGCCACAGGAGCATCGGCGCCTCGGCCCACACGTTGACGTAGTTCTCGAGCGTGGGGGTCAGGGGGATGATCCGGTTGTCGAACACCTCGCCCTGCGGCTTGAGGGACGCGCTCACCAGCCAGACGAACGGGTAGACGAAGACACCGGTGAGCGCGACGAGCGCAACGACGACGGCGACCCGGCCGGGCCCCCACCGGCGCCCCCCGGCGGGCCGGGCGGCCCGCGGCGGCGGGGCGGGCAGCGGCCCGGTGGGCCCGCCCGGGGTGAGGTCGACGCCGCGGGCGGCGGCGACGGGGCGGGCGGTGTCGGTGGAGGCGCTCATCGCTGCTCCCCCTCGAGGTAGACCAGCCGGCGCGAGACCCGCAGCTGGATCACGGTGATGACCATGATGATGACGAACAGCACCCAGGCCATCGCCGAGGCGTAGCCCATGTTGAGGAACTGGAACGCCTGCTGGAACAGGTAGATCGAGAAGAACAGGGCCGCGTCGTTGCTGTAGGTGGAGTTGCCCGAGCCGAAGAACGCCGTGTACGTCTCGGTGAAGGTCTGGAACGCGGCGATCGTGTTGACGACCGTGACGAAGAACAGGGCGGGGGAGATCATCGGCAGGGTCACGCTCCAGGTCCGCTGCCACGGCCCGGCGCCGTCGACCCGGGCCGCGTCGTAGAGCTCCGTGGGCACGTTGCGCAGGGCGGCGAGGAGGATGATGACGGAGCCTCCCACCGACCACAGGCTCATGACGATGATGGCGGGCTTGACCCAGTTCGGGTCGGTGGTCCACGACGGCCCGTCGATCCCGAAGAACCCGAGCACCTCGTTGATGAGGCCGTTCTGGCCGTTGAAGATCAGCAGGAGCAGCACCCCGACGGCGACCGGCGGGGTCATGTTGGGCAGGTAGAACGCGGTGCGGAAGAATCCCGCCGCCCGTCCCGCCTGGTTGAGCAGCATGGCCAGGCCGAGGGAGACCAGGACGTACGCCGGCACCTGGATCACCGTGTAGAAGATCGTGTTGCGCAGGGAGAGCGCGATCTTGTCGTCCTCGAGGAGCGTGCGGTAGTTCTCCAGGCCGATGAAGCTCGGGTCGGTCAGCACGTCGTAGTCGGTCAGCGACAGGTAGGCCGAGTACAGCAGCGGCCACGCGGTGAAGACGAGGAAGCCGACCGCCCAGGGACTGATGAACAGCAGGGCCGCGCGCAGGTCCCGGCGCTGGGAGCGCGTCGAGACCTGCGCGCGGACCCGGGCGAGCGGCCCGGTGAGGGCGGTCATGTCAGCCCTCGCCGTCGTCCCAGGCCGCCCACCTCTCGTCGAGGGCCGCCTGCGCCTCCTCCTGGGCCTGGGCGAGGGAGTCGGCCGGCTCGGCCTGGCCGTTGAGGACCCGGTTGACCGCGTCCTGCCAGGCCGTCTTGAACTCGGCGTCGGCGGGGTTGGCCGGGAGGGAGAAGGTGTTGTCGTTCGCCTCGTACATCGCCTCGACGGCGCTGTCCCAGACCTCGTCGCCGCTGGGCTCGACGAGCTCGGCGACGGCGTCGTCGGCGGCCTGGTTGCCGGTGAGCAGCCCGGTGAAGGGCTTGCCCTCGCCGTCGCGGATCGACTTGCGCTCCTCGGCGGCGGCCACCCACGCGTCCACCTCGGTCATCGCCCGGGCCCAGCGGCACGCGGCGGCCGGGTTCTCGGTGTCGGCCGGGATCGCCCAGGCCGAGCCGGAGGCGTAGGCGACGGGGGCGCCGTCGTGGTCGCGCACGGTGTCGAAGACGAGCGGGGCGTCGGGCGAGACGTCGTTGAGGACGTTGACGTACCACTGCTCCATCGGCATCGCCCCGAGGGTGCCCGAGGCGAACTGGTTGCCGGAGCCGAAGAAGTCGGCCGAGTCGCGCACGGCCTTGACGGTCGGGAAGCCGCCCTGGGCGTCGTAGATCCCGACGGCCCACTCGAGCGCCTCGACGACGGCGGGGTCGTCGAGCTGGGCGGTGCGGCCGTCCTCGGAGATGAGGTCGGTGCCGTTGACGTGGGCCCACAGCGGGAGGAACTCCGGGAGCTTGGAGTCGTAGCCGATGACTCCCGCCCCCGGGTCGGCCAGCGCCTCGCTGGCCGACGTCACCGCGTCCCAGTCGGAGCCGTTGACGTCCTCGACGCTCAGGCCGGCGGCCTCGAGCAGCTCGGAGTTGGCCATGGTGAGCTGGACGGAGTTGAACTCCGGGATGCCGTAGACCTCCCCGTCGAAGGTCACCTGCTCGATAGCAGGCTCACGGAAGTCCTCGGTGCGGATCCCCTCGCCCTCGATGCAGCCGGTGAGGGGGATGATCGCGCCCCGGGAGGCGAACGTGCCGATCTGGTCGCGGTTGGCGTAGATGAGCTCGGGCGGCTCCCCGGAGGCGACCGCGGAGAGGAACTGCTGGATGTCGAGGTCGCCCTCGGTCAGCGAGACCTCGACGTCGCCGAGGGCCTCCTCGGCGTGCTCCATCCGCACGGTCGCGACCTCGTCCCCGGCGCCGAAGCCGAGGATGTCGAGGCTGCCCGAGAGCTCGGCCTCGGGGTCGAACTGGCCGGCGTCGTCGCCGGTGGGCGCGGGGTCCTGGTCGTCGCCGCCGCTGCCCTGTGCGCAGGCGGCCAGCGTGAGCGCGAGGGCCGCGGTCAGCGACGTCGCGGTGAGGTGGTGACGCATCTGTCTGTCTCCTTCGATCCGGCAAAGCTCGCTTCGACGGACGTCGATGTGCCCTGAACGTAGGACGGTTCCCCGGCGTCGGCGACCCGAACGGTGATCGGGCTCCGGACCAGCGCCCCGAGATGCGCACCACGGGACCCGGTGCCACCGTGAGCACCATGAGCACACCATCGGAGCAGCCGTACGACCCCACCACCGACCCCGACGCCGACCCGGGCAGCCTGACCTCGCGCGAGGCGGCGGACCAGCCCGACCAGGCCGAGGGCGAGGACGACCCCGCCGAGACCGGCGGCAGCTGACGGACGACAGATGCGCGCACTGACCTGGCAGGGCAAGGAGGACGTCCGCGTCGAGGACGTCCCCGACCCGAGGATCGTCGAGCCGACCGACGCCGTCATCCGGGTGACGTCCACGGCGATCTGCGGCTCGGACCTGCACCTCTACGACGTCTTCGGGCCCTTCCTCGACGCCGGCGACGTGCTCGGCCACGAGCCGATGGGCGTCGTCGAGGAGGTCGGCCCCGAGGTCGCGCACATCCGCCCGGGCGACCGTGTCGTCGTCCCCTTCAACGTCTCGTGCGGCCGGTGCTGGATGTGCACCCGCGGCCTGCAGAGCCAGTGCGAGACCACCCAGAACCACGAGCACGGCACGGGCGGGTCCCTGCTGGGCTACACCAGGCTCTACGGGCAGGTCCCGGGCGGCCAGGCCGAGTACCTGCGCGTGCCCCAGGCGCACTACGGCCCGGTCCCCGTCCCCGACGACGGCCAGCCGGACGAGCGCTACCTCTACCTCTCCGACGTCCTGCCCACCGCGTGGCAGGCGGTCGAGTACGCCCAGGTGCCCCCCGGCGGGTCCGTCGTCGTCCTCGGTCTCGGACCGGTCGGGCAGATGGCCGCCCGCGTCGCCCGCCACCGCGGGGCGGAGCTGGTGATCGGGGTCGACCTCGTCCCCGAGCGTCTGGCGATGGCGCGCCGGCACGGCGTGGACACCCTGGACCTGCGTGAGGTCGACGACCTCCCCGACGCCGTCCGGGCACTGACCGGTGGCCGCGGGCCCGACTCGGTCATCGACGCCGTCGGGATGGAGGCACACGGCTCGCCCGTCGCCGAGGCGCTCCACGCCGGGGCGAACCTGCTGCCCGACGCCCTCGCCCGGCCGGTGTTCAAGAAGCTGGGGGTGGACCGCCTCGCGGCCCTCCTCACCGCGATCGAGCTGGTGCGGCGCGGTGGGACGCTGTCCGTCTCCGGGGTCTACGGCGGCGCCCGCGACCCCCTGCCGATGCTCCAGCTGTTCGACAAGCAGGTCACCGTGCGGATGGGTCAGGCGAACGTGCGTCGCTGGGTCGACGACCTCCTTCCGCTCGTCTCCGATGCCGCCGACCCGCTCGGCGTGCTCGACCTGCGCACGCACCGCATCGCCCTCGAGGACGCCCCGTACGGGTACGAGATCTTCCAGAAGAAGCTCGACGGCGCGATCAAGGTCGTGCTCGACCCGACCCTGCCGGCCCGCCGGACGGGGGGCACGGGCGCATGAGGGTCGTCGTCGTCGGGGCGACCGGCAACGCCGGCACCGCCGTCCTGCGCGCGCTGCGGGCCGAGCCGGCGGTCACCTCCGTGCTGGGCCTGGCGCGCCGGCTGCCGGACCGCGCGGCCGAGCCCTACGCCGACGTCGAGTGGGCCACGGTCGACGTCGGCGCCGAGACCGCCGGTCCCGGCGAGGAGGACGCGCTCGTCACCCGGCTCGCCGCGCACCTGGCGGGCGCGGACGCCGTCATCCACCTCGCCTGGCTCATCCAGCCCAACCACGAGCGGGAGGTCCTGCGCCGCGCGAACGTCGCCGGTACCCGCCGGGTGGCCGAGGCGTGCGTCCGGGCCGGCGTCGGGCACCTCGTGTGCGCCTCCTCGGTGGGCGCGTACTCCCCCGTCGACGACGACGTCCCCCGCGAGGAGTCCTGGCCGACCGGCGGGATCCCGACGTCCCACTACTCCGTGGACAAGGTCGCGCAGGAGCGGGTCCTGGACCGGGTGGCAGCGGCCCACCCCGACCTGGTCGTCTCGCGCCTGCGACCGGCCCTGATCTTCCAGGACGACGCCGGCGCCGAGATCGTGCGCTACTTCCTCGGACCGCTCGTCCCGGCCCCGCTGCTGGCGCCCGGCCGCCTCCCCCTCCTGCCGCTGCCGAGGGGTCTGCGCCTGCAGGTCGTCCACGCCGACGACGTCGCCCGCGCGTACGTCCAGGTGGTCGTGCAACGCGCGCCGGGAGCGTTCAACGTGGCCGGCGAGCCGGTCCTGCGCGCGGCGGACCTCGCCCGGGTGGTCGACCACGGCCGGTTCGTCGAGGTGCCGCCGGCGCCGCTCCGACGCGTCCTCGCCCTCGCCTGGCAGAGCCGCCTGGTCCCCACCGACGCGGGCTGGCTCGACATGGGCATGGGCGTCCCCCTGATGTCCACCGACCGTGCCCGGGCCGTGCTGGGCTGGCGGCCGCAGCACGACGCCGCCGACACCCTCGCCGAGCTCCTGGAGGGCATGGCGGCCGGCCGCGGCACGGCCAGCCCGCCCATGCGTCCCGCCGGCACCCCGGACACCCCCACGTCCGCCCCGTCGGCGTCGACCGCCGCGATCACGTCCCCCGGAAGAACCCCGAGCGCGCACGTCCCGCGCCACCTCGACGACGGGCTCCTCGGGCTCTACCTCTCCGACCACCTCACCGGCGCCACCGGCGGGCTGAGCCGGGCCCGGTTCATGGCCGAGCACTACGCGGACACGGCCCTCGCGCCGGACCTGCGGCGCCTCGTGAGCGAGCTCACCGAGGAGGTCGAGGTCCTCACCACGGTCATCGACGGTCTCGGCCTCCCGCGCCGTCGCCACCGCCAGGCGGCCGCGTGGGCCGGCGAGCGGGTCGGCCGGCTCAAGCTCAACCGCCGGGTGCTCTCCCGCTCCCCCATGACGCCGCTGCTCGAGCTCGAGCTCTTTCGCGGCGCCGTCATGGGCAAGCTCGGGCTGTGGCAGGTGCTCTCGCACCACGCCGCGGACCTGGGGCTGACCGCCGCCCGGTTCGACGCCCTCGCGCAGCAGGCCCGGGACCAGGCGGAGATGTTCGACCGGCTCCACGCGAGCGTGCGGGCCGAGGCGTTCGTACGCGGGGACGAGGTCGACGCCGGCACGGGCCGTAGGTGAGCCCCGGCGGCTCGGAGGACCTACCCTGGCGGCCTGGACATCACGGAGGAGGACGGGTGCGCGGCAGGGACGGCGGTCTGGAGAAGGGCCGGGACGAGACGCCCGAGGAGCGCTCGGACCGGAACTGGAACGAACTCCTCCAGGAGATGCGCGTCATGCAGACGGGCACCCAGATCCTCACCGGGTTCCTCCTCACGCTGCCCTTCCAGTCCCGCTTCACCGAGCTGGACGCGTTCCAGGTGGGCACCTACCTCGCGCTGGTGGTCCTGTCGACGATGACCACCATCGCCGTGGTCGCCCCGGTGAGCCTGCACCGCATCCTCTTCGGCAAGCGCCTCAAGCCCGAGACCGTCGACACCGGCAACCGCCTGGTCAAGGGCGGCCTGGCCCTGCTCGGGGTGGTCGTCGTCGGCGTCGTGCTGCTCGTCTTCGACGTCGTCACCACGCGCACCACGGCGCTCACGGTCGCCGGCGTGCTGGGTCTGCTCGTCTTGCTCGCCTGGCTCGTGCTGCCGCACGGCGTGCGCCGTCGCGATGCCTGATCCGCTGCGGGTCACCGGCAGGGTCGTCCTCGACCCCGCCGACCTGGCGTGGCGGTTCTCGCGCGCCGGCGGGCCGGGCGGCCAGGGCGTCAACACGACGGACTCGCGCGTCGAGCTCTCGTTCGACGTCGCCCGGTCCGCCGCGCTCAGCCCCGCTCAGCGCGAGCGGGTCCGGGCCGCGCTCGCCGCACGGCTCGTCGGCGACGTGCTGACGGTGGTGGCGTCCGAGCACCGCTCGCAGCTGCAGAACCGGCGCGCCGCCCAGGAGCGCCTGCTCGCCCTGCTGCGGGACGCGCTCGCCCCGCCGCCCCCGGCGCGGCGCGCCTCGCGCCCGTCCCGCGGCGTGCGGCGCCGCCGGGCGGAGGACAAGCAGCGCCGCAGCGCCACCAAGGAGCTGCGGCGACGCCCGCCGGACTGACGGCCGCCGGTCGCAGGTGGCACCCTGGGCGGATGGACCGTACGGACCTGCTCGTGGCCGGCCAGGCCGCCGCGCTCGCCGGCGTGCTGTGGCCCGGACGCGCCCGGTGGCGGCCCGCGCCCGCCACCCGCCGCCTCGCCTGGACGCTGACCCTGGCCGGCGGGGCCCTCTCGCTCGCCGGGCTCGCCCCGCACGGACGGCGGATCACCCCGCGTGTGCGCCCGCCCGCCGACGCCGGCCTCATCACCACCGGCGTCTACGCCCACACCCGCAACCCCATCTACGCCGGTCTGGCCACCGCGTCCTTCGGCGTGGCCCTGCTGCGCGGACGCCGAGGCCCGCTCGCCGCCGCCGCGCTCCTGGCCGGCGTCCTCGCCACGAAGGCACGGGTCGAGGAGGACGCCCTGCACCGCCACTTCGGCGAGCCCTACCGCCACTACGCCGCGCGCACCCCGCGGCTGGTGCCGGGGCGCCGTCCGCGCTGATGCCCCCAGAACGCGCGGTACCCCCGTCGCCGGGGCATCGTTAGGTTCACGGGCATGGGTCGGCACGACGACTCGCGGCGCAGCGGGCTGTGGTGGGTGGCACCCACCGCGCTCGTCGCTCTGCTCGTGGTCCTGGGCGGCATCGCCTGGGCGAACTGGCCGCGCGCCGACGAGCCCGCCGGCCGGGACAGGGCGGGCGGCCAGGCAGCCACCACCTCGGCGCCCGCCACGGCCACGGCAACCCCCTGCGAGGAGCCCGCCGAGGTGAGGGTGACCACGACGCCCGACCTGGCACCGGTCCTGGCGGAGGTGGCGGCTGAGATCGAGGAGGAGGCCTGCGCGACCTACGCGGTCACGGCGGCGCCCGCCGCGGAGACGGCCGCGCAGCTCACCGTCGCCACGGCCACCGGTCCGCACGTGTGGGTGCCGGACTCACCGGTCTGGGCTGAGCGCACCGCGGCCGCGCGTGGCGAGGCGCTCGAGGTGGGGCCGGTCCTGGCGACCAGCCCGGTCGTGATCGCGCTGCCGCGCGCGATGACCGAGGAGCTCGGCGGGGCCCAGCCCTGGCAGACGTTCCTCACCGGCGGGGTGGACCTGCTCATGGCCGATCCCGAGGAGTCCACCGCCTCCCTCCTCGCCCTGGTCAGCGCCGGGGAGGTGCTCGGCGGCACGCCCGAGGGCGAGCAGGCCCTGGGCCGCGCGACCATCGTACTCTCGCGGCAGGAGACGACGGAGGACGAGCTGTTCGACCGGGCGGACTCCCCCGACGCCGTCGCCTTCCCCGCCAGCGAGCAGCGGCTCTTCCGCCACCTCGCGGACAACCCGGGCGCCCCGCTGGTCGCCGTCGTCCCCGCCGAGGGGACCGGGTCGTTCGCGTTCCCCTTCGTCCGGGTCGCCGCGGCACCCGAACCCGCCGTGGCGGCGCTCGAGGAGGCCCTGACCGGCCCCGGCGGGCGCGCCGCGCTCGCCGCGGCCGGCTTCCGCGACGCCGACGGTGGGGGCTCCCCCGGTGTGCCGGGCGTCCCCGAGGACACCGAGCCGAGGCCCGATCCCACCGCGGGAGCCGTCGAGACGGCCCTGGCGTCGTGGCGCACCGTCGCGGTGGACATGCGCATGCTCGCCGTCATCGACATCTCCGGCTCGATGCTCGACGACGCGGGCGGGCGGTCCCGCATCGAGCTCGCGGCCGGCGCCGCCCAGGTGGCGATGCAGCAGTTCCCGCCGACCTCCCAGGTGGGCCTGTGGGCCTTCTCGACCGACCACGGCGAGGGTCGTGACTGGACCGAGCTCGTCCCGGTCGCCCGGATCGACTCCCCCGCCGGCGACGGGACCCACCGTGACGCCCTGCTGGCGGCGGCGCAGTCCCTGCCCGGCCGCGCCGACGGGGACACCGGCCTCTACGACACGGTGCTCGCGGCGTACCGCACGGTCCAGGACAGCTACGAGCCGGGCTTCGTCAACTCGGTGGTGCTGCTCACCGACGGCAAGAACGAGGACGACGACGGGATCAGCTTCGACCAGCTCCTCGCCGAGCTCCAGGCGGCCGGCGACCCGGACCGGCCCGTACCGGTCATCACGGTGGGCATGGGACCGGGCACCGACGAGACCGAGCTGCGGGTCATCTCCGCCCAGACCGGCGGGCGGAGCTACCTCGCCCAGGACCCGGAGGACATCGGCACCGTCTTCGTGGACGCCCTGCTGAACCGGCCCCGCCGCTGAGCCGACCGGACGCCGCCGAGCCGCCCGGACGTGGCGGGCGACCGCTCCTCGACGCGGTCCCGGACATGGAGGACGGCCCGCCGCGTGCCGGGGGAAGGCGTCGCGACGGGCCGTCGGTCGGGGTGTCCGCGTCAGCGGCAGGTGCAGCGCTGCTCCGTGGGAACGCCCGCGAAGACCTGGTCGACGTGCATGCCGCAGCCGGTCCAGGTGATCTTGCCACAGCTGTTGCATCGAGCGGGACTGCACATGGTTCTCTCCTCGGTCTCAGGAACGGGTACCGAACTTTTATACCCCAGGGGGTATGTGGTGTCCAGCCTACGCGAGGCGGAGTGACGTATACCCCATGGGGTATGGTGCGGTCATGGCTGTCCCGTCCGCCCCCGTCCCGCCCACCGAGGACACCGTCGTCACCCGCCTGGACCTCACCACGAACCCCGCCCTCGCCCCGGTCGCGGCGCCGCGCCTGCGCGACCAGTGGCCCGCCCGGCGGCTCCTCGTCGCCGCCGTGGCCGCGCCCGTCCTCGCCGTCGTGCTGGCCGCCGCCGGGGGCGGGTGGGACGGCCCGCCCGCGTGGAGCGCGCTCGTGCTCGCGGCCGCCGTCCTCGCGGCAGGCACGCTCGCCTCGTACGTCCCGCTCCCCGGCACCGGCAGGGTGGTCGACACCGGCTGCTCGACGTGCGCCGCCCTGGCGGCCGTCAGCGTGGTCTGCGCGGTGGTGACCCTGGCGAACAACCCCGCGCACGCCGTGCCCGGTGCGATGTTCGCCGTCTCCTTCGCCGCCTTCGGCCTCACGCAGCGGCTCGTCGGCCAGACGTCCTGCCCGACCGCCTGACCTGTCGGCGGGCGCTGCCCGCTAGGCCGTCCACCCCAGGACGAGGTCACCGACGTACATCGTCACGAGCCACACAGCCGCCAGGGCGAAGGGCAGGGCCAGGACCCGCCCGGGATGCGGGCGGAACCACCGGACCGCGAGGACCAGGGCCACCACCCACACCACGACGAGGGCGACCACCGCCCACCCCGGGGCCAGCAGCCCCGACGAGAGGAAGACCGGCAGGAGCACCAGCAGCAGGAGGACCCCGGCGACGGCGGCGGCGCCGCGGCCGGCGTCGCGCGCCCGGTGATGGGCCATCCCCGCAGCCTAGACGTCCCGATCCCTTCCGTGCGGGCTGCCGATGAGGCACGATCGGGCCATGGACCCGGTTGTCACGGAGACGGTCGACGTCGATCTCGACCGGCTGCACGCCGTCGTCGGCTCCGCCCGGGCCGCGATGTCGACCGTGGTCGAGGGTAAGGAGGAGGCGGTCGCCACCACGCTCACCGTCCTCCTCGCGGGCGGCCACCTCCTCGTCGAGGACGTCCCCGGCGTGGGCAAGACCCTCCTGGCCAAGACCCTCGCCCGCACGGTCGACGGCACGGTCCGGCGCATCCAGTTCACCCCCGACCTCCTCCCGAGCGACATCACGGGGGTGAGCGTGTTCAACCAGGACACCCACACCTTCGAGTTCCGCCGGGGGGCCGTCTTCGCCAACGTCGTCGTCGGCGACGAGATCAACCGGGCCTCGCCCAAGACCCAGTCGGCGCTGCTCGAGGCCATGGAGGAGCGGCAGGTGACGGTCGACGGCCGCACCCACCACCTCCCCTCCCCCTTCATCGTCATGGCGACGCAGAACCCCATCGAGATGGAGGGCACCTACCCCCTCCCCGAGGCGCAGCGCGACCGGTTCATGGCCCGGATCTCCATGGGCTACCCCTCGGCGTCGGCCGAGCTGCGCATGCTCGACACGCACAGCGCCCACGACCCCCTCGCCGAGCTCGAGCCGGTCACCGACGCCGCCACCGTCGCCGACCTCGTCCAGGAGGTGCAGCGCCTGTACGCAGGCGCCGCGGTGCGCCAGTACGTCGTGGACCTCGTCGCCGCGACACGGACGAGCCGCTACCTGCGCCTGGGCGCCTCGCCCCGCGCAGGTCTGCACCTGCTGCGCGCCGCGCGGGCCCACGCCGCCCTGCGCGGGCGTGACCACGTCCTCCCCGAGGACATCCAGGAGCTCGCCGTCCCGGTCCTCGCGCACCGTCTCCTCCTCGCCGGCGAGGCCGAGCTCGCCCTCCTCACCCCCGCGGACGTCCTGGGGGCGCTCCTGGCCGACGTCCCGGTCCCCGACCGCGCCCGATGAGGAGCCCGCGCCTGACGACCCGGGGACAGTCGTTCCTGGCCGCGGGACTGACGATCTCCCTGGTCGGCATGGTGCTCGGGTTCCCCGACATCACCCGCATCGGCGCCCTGCTCGCCGTGCTGCCGGTCCTGGCACTGGTCGCCGGGTGGCGGCGCACGCCGCAGATCTCGGTGCGCCGGACCGTGAGCCCCACCCTGCTGCGACCGGGGCAGAGCGCCGACGTCCACCTCGACATCCGCAACACCGGCACGACCTCGACCGTCCTGCAGCTCGCCGAGGAGCACCTGGACCCTGCGCTGGGCCGCCCCCCGCGCCTGCTCCTACCCGACATGCGCCCCGGCGAGCACCACCAGGCGTCCTACCGGGTGCGCGGTGCCACCCGGGGGGGCTACCGGGTCGGCCCGCTGAGCCTGCGCCAGGAGGACCCGTTCGGCCTGACGACCTCGCGGCTGCAGCTGCACGCCACCGCCGACGTCGTCGTCCTCCCCCGGGTGGAGGAGCTCGACCCGGCGGTCCTGCGCCGGCTCGGCGTCGCCGGCGAGGGGGTCCTGCCCCACTCCGTGGGGACGCAGGGCGAGGACGACGCCAGCACGCGCTCCTACCGCGAGGGCGACGACCTGCGCCGCATCCACTGGCCCGCCACGGCCCACCGCGGCGAGCTCATGGTGCGCCAGGAGGAGCGCCACGCCCGCCGCCGCGCCGTCCTCGTGCTCGACCCGCGCCCCGCCGCCCACCGCGGGAGCGGCGAGGACAGCTCCTTCGAGTGGGCCGTCAGCGCCCTGGCCTCGGCCGCGGTGCACCTGCACCGGCTGGGTTTCTCGCTCGTGCTGGCGTCGGCGGGGACCGCCGCCGAGGGCCTGGCCCGCGAGCCGCTGCCCGTCCAGGCCGTCCTGCGCCACCTCGCCCTCGCCCGCGCCGACGACGGCGACCTCACCGGGGTCCTGCGCGCCGCGCGTCACGCCCGGGCGGGGATGGCCGTCGCGGCCGTGGCCGACGGCCTCGGCGAGGACCTCCCGCGCCTGGTCGGCGTCCGGCCACCGGGCGGGGTCGGCCTCCTGCTGCTCCTGGACACCGCCACCTTCACCTCCGCCACCGTGCCCGGCCGCCGCACCCAGGAGGCGGCCACGCGGGCCCGGGCGGCGGGCTGGCACTGCCACGTCACCCGGCACGGCGAGAGCGTCCACCGGGCCTGGGACGAGGTCACGCGCGGCGAGCGGGTGCGCTCGTGAACGAGCGCAGCCGCTGGCCCGACGCCCTCCTCGCCGCCCTCGCGACCGCGGTGGCGAGCTGGTCGGTCACCCCGCTCCTGCGCGAGCAGCCCTGGGTCGGACCGCTGCTCGTCGTCCTGGCGACCGTGGCCGTGACCGGCAGCGCCGCACGGGCCCTGCGCCTGCCGGCGCCGGCCGTCCTCGCGGTCCAGGGGACCCTCGCGACGCTCGTCCTCTCCTGGCTCCTGGTGCCCGGCGACCACCTCTACGGCCTGCCCACCTCCCGCACCCTCGCGGCCGCAGCGGCCCTGTGGACCGAGGGCCTCACGACCGTCCGTGACGAGCAGGTCCCGGCGCCGGCCACGGCCGGTCTGGTCCTCCTCGTCGTCGCCGCTCTCGCCGCGGTGGGGCTGGCCGTGGACGCGATCGGGGTGACCGGCCGGTCGCCGGCGCTCGCCGGCGTCCCGCTCCTCGTGGTGGGGACGGTGACGGCCTCGAACACCGGCGACGCCCTGCACCCGTGGTACTTCGCCTCCACCGCCGTCGTGTGGCTGCTGCTGGTCGCGCGCGAGGGGCTCGGCACGGTGCGGGGCTGGTCCACCGCCCGCACGGACGAGCTCACCACGTCGGTCTGGCTCGGTCCCGCCGTCGAGCGCAGCCGGCGGCGCTACTCCCAGCGAGGACGCGTCCTCGTCGCCGCCACCGTCGCGCTGGCTGCCGTCCTCCCGGCGGTCGTCCCGCACCTGCCACCGACGACCGTGGTGGAGGGCCTGGCCCGGGCGGCCGGGGGGGCGCGGGGTCCGGTGACCTTCACCGAGACCCTCGACCTGGCCCAGGACCTCACCTCCCGCAGCGAGGCCCCGGTGCTGCGCTTCCGGACCGACTCCAGCCGCCCGAGCCCCCTGCGGGTGACGGTGAGCAGCCGGTACGAGGACGGGCGGTGGCTGCCCAGTGCCCGCCGCATGGGCGACCCGCCGCCGCCCGAGCCCCTCCTGCCCGTCGGCGTCGAGACGGAACCGTGGTCGATGACCGTCCTGCTCAACCGGCTCAGCGCCCCCCAGGTCGCCATGCCGCACCCGCTCGTCGCCGCCGACGTCGGGGAGATCGCGTGGGGCCTGGACGCCGCCACCGGCACCGCCCTCGTCACCGACCAGCCCGCCAGCTACGAGGCGACGTCCTACCGGACGGTGGGCAGCCTCCCGCCCGGGACCGGCGCCTGGACCGTGCCGGAGCTGGGCGACCCCGACCTCCTCGGCGTCGACGACGCGTCCCGGGAGACCGTGACCGCCCTCGCCCGGGAGATCACCGCCGGGAGCACCAACCAGGTCGACGCCGCCACCGCCATCCAGGCCTTCCTCAGCAGCGAGGCCTTCGTCTACAGCCTCACCCTGGCCGACCCCGTCGTCGGCCCCGACGGCGCGGAGCTCGACCCGGTGAGCCACTTCCTGGCCACCCGTCGCGGCTACTGCACGCAGTTCGCCACCGCCATGGTGATGATGGCCCGGGCGAGCGGCATCCCCGCCCGGCTCGCCGTGGGGTTCCTGCCGGGCGAGCAGGACGAGGACGGTGCGTGGACCGTCGTCGCCGCCGACGCGCACGCCTGGCCCGAGCTCTACGTGACCGGCCTGGGCTGGACCCGGTTCGAGCCGACGCCGGCCGAGCGGGCGGGCAACCGGCCCCTGTACTTCGTCCAGGACGCACCCGAGACGGCCGAGGTCCCGGGCTCGACCGCCGCGCCGGTGGTCCCCGACCGGACGGCCCCGGGGCTCGACGCCGGCGACGTCACCACGGTGGGCACGACCTCCTCCTGGACCGACCGCGTCCGTGGCCTGCTCCTGCCCGCCCTCGCGGTGGTCGTCGCGCTGGCCGCGCTCCTCCTCCTGGTACCTCTCGCCGGCCGGCGCGCACGGACCGCGCCGCTGCGACGCGCCGAGGACGACGCGGACCGGGTCGAGGGGCGGTGGCACCTGCTCGTGGCCTCGTTGCGCGACCTGGGCGTCGACGTGCCCGTGGGTGCGAGCCCCCGACGCTCCCGGGAGCTGCTCGTCGGGGCCGCAGCGCTGCACGGCGCCGGCGCCGAGGCGCTCGCGCGGATCACCGACCGGGTCGAGCGCGTGCGCTACGCACCCGGCCCGGTCCGTGAGGGCGCCATGACCGCCGACGTCGAGACCGTCCTGGCCGAGGTCAGGGCGGTGGCCTCGCGCCGCGCCCGGCTGCGGGCCGCCCTCGTGCCGGTCACCGGCGTCGACCGGCTGGCCGCCCTGGCCGCCGGTGCGCGCGCCGCGACGGCCGCGACGGCCCGGCGGGTCGGCTCCGTCGGGCTTCAGCCGTCCAGCAGCTCGCGGAGCCGGCCGGCGTTGCGCACGGCGTTGCCGCCGCCGTCGTTGTTGAAGTAGGCGAAGACCTCCCGGCCCGCCCCCTCCCACTCCCGGAGCCGGTCGGCCCACCACCGCAGGTCGTCGTCGGTGTACTCCCCCGCGTAGAGGTGGTGGTGGTCGGGCCCGTGGAGGCGGACGTAGACGTGCGGCGCGGTGGCGCGCAGCAGGCACGGCAGACCCGCGCCGCTCATCACGCAGTAGGCGGCGCCGTGGTGCTCGAGCATTCCCAGCACGGCCTCGTCGTGCCAGCTCGGGTGGCGCATCTCGACCGCCACCCGCATCCACGGCGGGAGCCGGCCGAGGAAGTACCCGAGCCGGGCGTCGTCGCGCTCGAGCCCGGGCGGGAGCTGGACGAGCACCACACCCCGGCGCGGTCCCAGGGTGTGCCACGCCGCCGCAAGGCGCTCGACCCAGGGCTCGGGGGCGTACAGGCGCCGGGCGTGGGTGAGCCCCCGGGGCGCCTTGACCGAGAGGAGGAAGCCCTCGGGCGTGCGGCGGCGCCAGCTCGCGAACGCGGCCTCGCGCGGCCAGCGGTAGAAGCTGGCATTGAGCTCGACCGTGCCGAACCGCTCGACGTAGTGCGCCAGCCGGTCGCGCGGTGGCGAGCCCGGGGGGTACAGCACCCCGTCCCAGTGGTCGTAGCTCCAGCCCGACGTCCCGACGTGGATCACCCGCGGCCCCCTTCCGCGGGCGAGCCTACGTCTCCCAACAGCCGCCCGCAGCGGCCCGGCGGTGCCACACTGAGAGGGTGCGGCCCGCGCTGCTCCGGCCGTCCGGCCGCCCGCCACCGCACCGAGGAGGCTGCCATGGCCGGATCCCTTCGACGACGGGGACCGGTCGCCGCCCTCGTCCTCGTCCTGGCGGCATGCACCGACGTCGACCCCGGCACCGACCCGACGACGAGCGCGCCGCCGCCGCCCACCCCCACCGCCACCGCCACCGCCACCGCCACCGCCACCGCCACCGCCACCGACGAGCCCACCACCGAACCCGCGGAGCCGACCACGGAGCCCGCCACGGAGCCCGCCGGGACGGACGAGGTGCCGGTGTACTTCGTCGTGGACACGCGCAACGGCATCCGCCTGGCGCGCGAGCTGCGGGAGGTCGACGGCGACCCCGTCGTCGGTGCCGTCGAGACGATGGTCGCGGGACCGCAGGACCCCGACTACACGACGACGTGGGACCCGGCCACCGAGGTCCTCGGCGTCGAGGACGACGACGGCACGCTCGTCGTGGACCTCTCCGCCGAGGCCCGCACCGCGAACGTGGGCTCCGAGGGCGCCGCCATGATGGTCCAGCAGCTCGTCCACACGGTCCTCGGCGCCGCCGGCGCCGAGGACGCCGAGGTCCTCCTCCTCATCGACGGCGAGCCGGCCGGTGAGGTGTGGGGCACGCTCGTCTGGGACGAACCGGTCGCGGCCGAGGACCCCCTCGACGTGCGCCAGCTCGTGCAGATCGACCGGCCCGCCGAGGGCGCGGAGGTCACCTCGCCGGTGACCGTCTCCGGCGAGGCGGCAGTCTTCGAGGCCAACCTGCCGTGGCGGGTCCTCGACGACGCCGGCACCGAGGTCGAGGCGGGCTTCACGATGACGAGCGAGGGCCAGACCTTCGCGCCCTTCTCCTTCACGGTGGAGCTCGACCCGGGGACCTACACGGTGGAGATCATCGAGGACGACCCCTCCGGCGGCGCCGGCGGTGAGCCGACGGTCGACTCCCGCACCGTCACCGTCGGCTGAGCCCACCCGCGCCGCGGGTTCGTCCCGGCGCGCTCACCGCGCCATGATGGTCCTCGTCAAGGCCGGGCCGGACCCGGCGGACCGACGAGGCCGGGGCCAGCCCGGCGGAGGAGCGCGCCCCGTGAGCCGACCCGACATCTCCACCACCCCCGCCTGGCAGGCCCTGGCCGCGCACGCGGCGACCACCGGCGACGCGCACCTGCGGGACCTCTTCGCCGCCGACCCCGAGCGGGGCACGCGTCTCGTGGCCGAGGTGGGCGACCTCTACGTCGACTACTCGAAGAACCGGGTGACCGACGAGACGCTCGCGCTTCTGGTGGACCTGGCCCGGGCCGCCGGGCTGCCCGAGCGCACCGAGGCCATGTTCCGCGGCGAGCACATCAACACCACGGAGGACCGCGCCGTCCTGCACACCGCCCTGCGCGCCCCGCGCTCGACCGAGCTCGTCGTCGACGGCCAGGACGTCGTCGCCGACGTCCACGCCGTCCTCGACAAGATGGCCGCCTTCGCCGAGCAGGTCCGCTCCGGGGCCTGGACCGGCCACACCGGCGCGCGCATCGCCACGGTGGTCAACATCGGCATCGGCGGCTCCGACCTCGGGCCCGCGATGGCCGCCGGTGCCCTGGCGCCCTTCAGCCACCCCGGCATCCGGTCGCTGTTCGTCTCCAACGTCGACGGCGACGACATCGCGGACGCGCTCGACGGCCTCGACCCCGCGAGCACCCTCTTCGTCGTCGCGTCGAAGACCTTCACCACCATCGAGACCATCACCAACGCCCGCACGGCCCGCGCCTGGCTGGTCGAGGGCCTCGGCGACGACGCGGCGGTCGCCAAGCACTTCGTCGCGGTCTCCACCAACGCCACCGAGGTCGCCGGGTTCGGCATCGACACGGCCAACATGTTCGGGTTCTGGGACTGGGTCGGGGGTCGGTACTCGTTCACCTCGGCGGTGGGCCTGTCGCTCATGATCGCCATCGGCCCGGAGCGCTACCGGGAGATGCTCGACGGGTTCCACACCGTCGACGAGCACTTCCGCACCACCCCGCTCGAGCGCAACGTCCCTGCGCTGCTGGGTCTGATCGGGATCTGGTACCGCAACTTCCTCGGCGCGGCCACGCACGCGGTCCTGCCGTACAACCAGCACCTCGCGCGGTTTCCCGCCTACCTCCAGCAGCTCGACATGGAGTCCAACGGCAAGTCCGTCACCGTCGACGGCGAGCCCGTGCGCGTCGAGACCGGCCCTGTGGTGTGGGGTGAGCCGGGCACGAACGGCCAGCACGCGTTCTACCAGCTCATCCACCAGGGCACCCAGCTCGTCCCGGCGGACCTGCTCGGCTTCGTCCGGCCGGCCGTGGAGATCGACCCGCACCACGACCTCCTCACCGCGAACCTCCTCGCCCAGGCCGAGGCGCTGGCCTTCGGCAAGACGGCGGACGAGGTACGGGCCGACGGCGTCGCCGGGGACCTCGTGCCGCACCGGACGTTCGCCGGCAACCACCCGACCACGATGATCCTGGCGCCGGCCCTCACGCCGTCCGTCCTCGGCCAGCTCGTCGCCCTGTACGAGCACCGGGTGTTCACGCAGGGCGTCGTGTGGGGCATCAACTCCTTCGACCAGTGGGGGGTCGAGCTCGGCAAGGTCCTCGCCGGGCGGATCGTGCCGGAGCTGGCCGGGGACGACGAGCCCGCCCACGACTCCTCCACCAACGCGCTCATCCGCCGCTACCGCGAGCAGCGGCGCGCGTAGCGCGTCGGGCGGTCCGGGTGAGAGGCGCGCGTCGCGTCCGGCGCGGCGCTGCACGGCACTCGCGCCACAGCAGTCGCGCCGTCCTCACCGGCGGGTGACGTCCCGGGCGGGCACCCACACCCCGCGGTAGGCCGACCGCGGGTCACCCACCGCCACGAGGACGAGCGGCGACGTCCAGGCGGTGGCGACGGTCTCCACCAGCTCCTCCCCGTCGTCGGCCCACACGAGCCGGACGACGACGGGGACCGGCGCCGAGGCGGTCGTGAAGCGCCCGGGCACGCCACGGCTGTTGAGGATCCTCTGCCGGCCCGCCCACCACGGGGCGACGCCGTCCGCCCCGACCGTCATGTCGGCTATCGTACGCCTGTTCGACGCCGGGCCCGACGCCCCAGCAGTCCCGGGCCGACGTCCCTCGCGGTCCGGCGCCGGGCTCCTCTGCGGTCCCGAGCCGTCCTCCTCGCGGTCCGAGCCGTCCTCCTCGCGATCCTGCGCCGGCGTCCTCTGCGGTCCCCGGCGCAGGAACCCCGTCTGCCGTCTCGGCCCAGGGGCGCGGGGCCGCAGGCGCGGATAGTGTCCGGACGTGTCCACCACCGTCCTGTGGTTCCGCCGCGACCTGCGCCTGCGGGACCACCCTGCCCTGCTCGCCGCCGCGGCGGCGGGCCCGGTGGTGCCGGTCTTCGTCCTCGACCCGGCCTTCGACGGCGCGGGCGCGGCCCGGCGCGAGGCGCTCCACGCGGCCCTGCGGTCGCTGCACGAGGCCACCGACGGCGCCCTGGTCGTGCGGCGCGGCCGACCCGAGGAGGTCCTCCCCGCTCTCGTCCGCGAGACCGGGGCGGCCGCGGTGCACGTCACCCGGGAGACCACCCCGTACGGGCGGCGGCGCGACGCCGAGGTGGAGCGGTCGCTCGGGGTGGACCTCGTGGCCACCGGCACCCCCTACGCCGTCGGGCCCGGGGTCCTGCGCAAGGCAGACGGCACCCCCTACCGCGTCTTCACCCCGTTCTCCCGGGCCTGGCGCGACCACGGTGCGCCCTGCCCGGCGCCCCTGCCCGCGGTCCGGTGGGGCGCGGCGCCCGAGGACGCCGCGGGCGGGCGCGTCCTCGCGGACCCGGACGCCGACCGGGCCGGAGCGGCGGGCGAGGACGCCGCCCTGCGCCGGTGGGAGGCATTCCTCGACGACGGGCTCGAGCGTTACGCCGAGCGCCGGGACCGGCCGGACCTCGCCGGCACGTCGCGCCTGTCGGCCGACCTCAAGCTCGGCACGGTCCACCCCCGCACGCTGCTCGCCGACATCGCCGCGCACCCGGCGGGCGGCGGCAGGGGCGCGCAGACCTTCGTCAGCGAGCTGTGCTGGCGCGAGTTCTACGCCGACGTCCTCCACCACCACCCCGCCTCGGCATGGGCCGACCTGCGCTCGGACCTCGGGTCGCTCGTGTACGACGACCCCGCCACCGAGCCCACGACGACCCGGTTCGAGGCGTGGCGGGCCGGACGCACGGGCTACCCGTTCGTCGACGCGGGCATGCGCCAGCTCCTCGCCGAGGGATGGATGCACAACCGGGTCCGCATGGTCACGGCGTCCTTCCTCGTCAAGGATCTCCACGTGTGGTGGCCGCACGGTGCCCGACACTTCCTCGACCTCCTGCGCGACGGCGACATCGCCTCCAACAGCCACGGGTGGCAGTGGACCGCCGGCACCGGCACGGACGCCGCGCCCTACTTCCGCGTCTTCAACCCGGTGACGCAGGGCCTGCGGTTCGACCCCGACGGCGGCTACGTGCGCCGGTACGTCCCCGAGCTCGCGCACCTGGCCGGCGCCGCCGCGCACGAGCCCTGGCGCCACGGCGGGGCACCGGGGTACCCCGAGCGGGTCGTCGACCACGCCGCCGAGCGGGCGGAGGCGCTGGCCCGCTACGAGGCCGCCCGCCGCTGACCGAGCCGCTCGCCCGCTACGGCTCCGCCCGACGGTGAACGGACCGGCCGGCGGCGGCGGTCCGCTGCACGACCGATCCCTCCGTCGCCGAGCGATCACCCCGTCGCCGAACGATCCCGGTAGACCACTCTCACTCGGCGACGGGGTGATCAGCGGCGGGAGGCGGCGGCCTCCGTCTGCCGGAGTCCGCCCAGCCGGTCCGCGCGGGGCGTGCTCCCACGGCCGCTTTCCCCTCAGGCACGCCGGGGCCGGCCGGCGCCGCGGCTGCGTTCCCCTCAGGCACGCCGGGGCCGCCCGGTGCCACGGGTGGGCGCCGCGGTGAGCGGGTCCTCCGGCCACGCGTGGCGCGGGTAGCGCCCGCGCAGCTCGGCCCGCACCTGGGCGTACCCGGTGGCCCAGAAGGACGCGAGGTCGTCGGTGACCGCGGCCGGGCGACGGGCCGGGGAGAGCAGGTGCACCAGCACCGGCACCCGCCCACCGGCCAGACGCGGGGCCTCCTGCCAGCCGAAGACCTCCTGGATCCGGGCCGCCAGCACAGGCCGCTCCCCGGTGTAGTCCACCGCGGCGGACGAGCCGCTGGGCAGGGCCACCCGCTCCGGGGCGAGCTCGTCCAGGCGGGCGGCCTCGGGCCAGGGCAGGAGCCGGCGCAGGGCACCGAGAAGGTCGAGCCGCCGCAGGTCGCCGGCGCCCCGGACCCGGGCGAGGTCGGGGCCGAGCCAGGAGTCGAGCCCGGTGAGCAGGGCGTCGTCACCGACGTCGGGCCAGGGCTCGCCCAGGGCGCGGTGGAGGAACGCGAGCCGGGCGCGCAGGGCCCGGGCCGCCGCCGACCACGCGAGGGTGTCGAGGCCGTCGCTGCGCAGCGCCTCCCGCACGGCGCCGACCACCTGGGCGGGACCCGGGTCGAACGGGGTCGAGGTCAGCTCCACCGCCCCGAGGGCGAGGGTCCGGCGGGCGACGACCCGGCCCTCCCAGCGCACCTCCTCCTCCTCGTGGAGCGTCGCGCCGGCCGCCTCCAGGGCGAGGTCCTCGTCGACGGGGACGGCGGAGCGGATGAGGGCGTCGCGCCGCCCGGCGGTGCGCTCGGCGTCCGCGACCGCGAGCCAGGGCGAGCCGGCCAGGCCCGAACCGGGCGGCAGGACCGCCCCCGTGCCCGAGACCATGAGGTACCCCGACCCGCCGGGACGCAGCCGGGCCAGGCGGTCGGGGTGGGCGAGGGCGACGACGAGCCCGACGGCGAGGTCGTCCGGCAGCGCGGCACCCGGCGCGTCGTCGGACCGGCCACGCCGCTCGTCGACGATGGTGCGCAGGCGCCGGGTCTGCGTGGCCCACGTGGCCGACTCCGGGCCGCCGCGGCGCAGCGCTCGCAGGGCCGCGACGAGGTCCCCGCCCGCGGAGGACTCGGTCAGCAGCGCCACCGCCTCGGCCGCGCGCCGGGCGCCGAGCACCGGGGCGGCGTCGAGCAGCGCCCGGGCCAGGCGCGGGTCCGCCGGGACCGCGGCGATCGCCCGCCCGCGGGCGGTCACCGCGCCGGCGTCGTCGAGGGCCCCGAGCCGGCGCAGGGTCGCCCGGGCGGCCTCCGTCGCGGCGGGGGGCGGCGGGTCGAGCAGGGCCAGGTCGCCCCCGCCCCAGCACGCGACCTCGAGGACGAAGGACGCCAGGTCGGCGGTGGCGATCTCCGGGGCGGGGTGCTCGCGCAGCCCGGCGTGCTCCGCCGGCGACCAGCACCGGTACACGGCGCCGGGGCCCTCCCGGCCCGCCCGCCCGGCACGCTGCTCGGCCGCGGCCCGGCTGACCCCCACCGTGACCAGCCCGGCCAGACCCCGGCGGTGGTCGGTGCGCGGCTCGCGGGAGAACCCGGCGTCGACGACCACCCGCACGCCCGGGACGGTGAGGGACGACTCCGCCACCGCGGTGGACAGCACCACCCTCCGGCGCGGGCCCGGGTCGAGCGCGCGGTCCTGCTCGGGTCCGGGCAGGCGGCCGTGGAGGGGGCGGACGTCGGCGTCGACCCCCGCGAGCCGGCGGGCCACCGCGCCGATCTCAGCGGCGCCGGGCAGGAAGACGAGCACGTCGCCGGACCGCTCCGCCAGTGCCCGGCGGACCGTCGCGGCCACGTGACCGAGGAACGCCGGGGTCACCCCCCGGTGGTCCGCCCGCGCTGCGGGCGGCGGGCACCACAGGATCTCGACGGGGTGCAGGGCGCCCGTCACCGAGACCACCGGGACCCCCTCGCCGAGCAGGGCGGCGGTCCTCGCGGCCTCGACGGTCGCGGACATCGCCACGAGCGGGAGGTCCGGGCGCAGGTTGGCGCGGACGTCCACGAGCAGCGCCAGGGCGAGGTCGGCGTCGAGGTGGCGCTCGTGGACCTCGTCCAGGACGACCGCTCCGACGCCGGGCAGCTCGGGGTCGCGCTGGAGCCGGCGCATCAGCACCCCGGTGGTGACCACCTCCACGCGCGTGCGCGGCCCGACCACGCGGTCACCCCGGACGCTGTAGCCCACGGTCGCTCCGAGGGGCTCGCCCAGCAGGTGCGCGAGCCGGCGGGCCGCTGCCCGGGCGGCGACCCGCCGGGGCTGGGTGAGGACGACCGTGCCCGGCACGTGCGCGGCGAGCGCGGGCGGCACGAGGGTCGTCTTGCCGGTGCCCGGCGGGGCCTGGACGACGGCGGCGCCACGGTCGCGCACGGCGTCGACGAGCTCGGCCAGCGCGCCCGCAACGGGCAGGTCGGGCGGGTCGGCGAGCAGCCGGGCGAGGGGGTCGACGGGCACCTTCGGTAGTGTGCCCGCAACGCGCCCCCCGCGCGGACCGAGGAGGCCCGATGCCCGCCGACGCCCTGCTCCGGGCGATGAACGCCGGCCACCGCGCGCTCCTGGTCCTCTCCCGCGGCCGGGTGGGCCGGGTCGCGGCCGGCATGCCCGTCCTGGAGCTGACCACGACCGGGCGGCGCACGGGCCGGCGCCACGCCGTCCTGCTCACCGCCCCGCTCCACGACGACGCCGGCTACGTCGTCGTCGCGTCCCGGGGCGGTGACGACCGGCCGCCGGCGTGGCTGGTCAACCTCACCGCGGACCCCCGTGTCCACGTGCGCCCGCCCGGGGACCCGGGCCGCCCCATGCACGCCCGGGTCGCCGGCCCCACGGAACGGGCGGAGCTGTGGCCGCGGATCGTCGCCGGGCACCCGCTGTACGCCCGGTACCAGGAACGGACGAGCCGGGAGATCGCCGTCGTGGTCCTGCGACCGGTCCTTGGACACGGCGTCGCGGACGGGCCAGACTCGTCGCCATGACGTACACCCCCTCCTCCGCCCGCTACGACGACATGGTCTACCGCCGCACCGGCGCCAGCGGCCTCGACCTCCCCGCGGTGTCGCTGGGCCTGTGGCACAACTTCGGCGACGACATGCCGTTCGAGACCCAGCGGGCGATCCTGCGTCGCGCCTTCGACCTGGGCGTCACGCACTTCGACCTGGCCAACAACTACGGCCCGCCCTACGGCTCCGCGGAGCGCAACTTCGGCCGTCACCTCGCCGACGACCTCCGTCCCTACCGCGACGAGCTCGTCATCTCGACCAAGGCCGGGTACGACATGTGGCCGGGCCCGTACGGTCAGGGCGGCGGCTCGCGCAAGTACCTCCTCGCGAGCCTGGACCAGTCCCTGGCCCGGATGGGCCTGGACTACGTCGACATCTTCTACTCCCACCGCTTCGACGCCTCCACCCCGCTGGAGGAGACGATGGGGGCCCTGCACACCGCCGTCACGAGCGGCAGGGCGCTGTACGCCGGGATCTCCTCCTACGGCCCCGAGGACACCCGGCGCGCCGCGCAGATCCTCGCCGACCTCGGCACCCCGCTGCTCATCCACCAGCCGTCGTACTCGATGCTCAACCGCTGGGTCGAGAGCGAGGGGCTCCTCGACGCCCTCGCCGACGTCGGGGCCGGGTGCATCGCGTTCTCGCCGCTGGCGCAGGGCATGCTCACCGGCAAGTACCTCGGCGGCATCCCCGAGGGGTCGCGCGCCAGCCAGGGCAAGTCCCTCTCCCCCGACCTGCTCACCGACGCCACCCTCGACCACGTGCGCAAGCTCGCCGAGATCGCCGAGGGTCGCGGTCAGGGCCTGGCGCAGATGGCCCTGGCGTGGGCGCTGCGCGACGAGCGGGTGACCTCGGTCCTCATCGGGGCCTCCAGCGTGGCCCAGCTCGAGCAGAACCTCGGCGCCCTGGAGAACCTCTCCTTCACCGACGACGAGCTCGCCACGATCGACGACCACGCGCGCGACGCGGGCATCGACCTGTGGGCGGGCTTCCGCCGGGCCTGACCACCATGAGCGAGGCGACCCGGCCCGGCGACGGCGTGACCGGCGCCGGACCCGGCGACGGCGTGACCGGCGCCGGACCCGGCAACAGCCTGCCCCGCCCCGGGCCGGACGAGGGCACGACCGGCCCGGGGGCCGAGGGCGGGGAGGACTCGCGCCGCCGGTTGCGCCGCACCCTCGAGTGCCTCATCGGGGTGCACTTCACCGAGGGCAACTCCGTGCAGGTGCTGCACAACGGCGACGAGATCTTCCCCGCCATGCTCGAGGCGATCGGCGGTGCCCGCCGCAGCGTCGACCTCATGACGTTCGTGTACTGGAAGGGCTGGCCCGCCCGGGCGTTCGCCGACGCGCTGTCCGACCGGGCCCGCGCGGGGGTGCGGGTGCGGGTGCTCATCGACGCCCTCGGCGGCTTCCACATCGAGTCCGGCCTCGTCGAGGCGATGGAGGCCGCGGGCGTGGACGTCCAGTGGTTCCGCCGTCCCCTCGTGCGCTCGCCGTTCAAGCAGAACCACCGCGGCCACCGCAAGGTGTGCGTCGTGGACGAGTCCGTGGCGTTCACCGGCGGGGTCGGCATCGCCGAGGAGTGGGCCGGGGACGCCCGCGACGAGACGCAGTGGCGCGACACCCACTTCCGGGTCGAGGGCCCGGCGGTGGACGGCCTCGCCGCGGCCTTCGTCCAGGACTGGGCCGAGACCGGCCGGTCCCTCTACGACGACCGCGACCGGTTCCCCGACCACCCCCACCGCGGCGACGCGGTGGTCCAGGTCGTGCGCGGCTCGGCCAGCATCGGCTGGGACGACATCCACACCGTCTGGTACGTCCTCATGCGCTCGGCCCGCCGGCGCATCCGTCTCCAGAGCGCCTACTTCGCCCCGGACGAGGCGATGCGGACCGCGCTGCGCGAGGCGGCCGCGCGCGGCGTCGAGGTCGACGTCCTCGTGCCCGGGCCGCACGCGGACAAGCGCGTGGCCCAGCTCGCCGGCGAGGCGGTCTACGCCGAGCTCGCCGACGCCGGGGTGCGCGTGTGGAACTTCCAGCCCAGCATGCTGCACACGAAGATCATGGTCGTCGACGGCGCGGCCGCCCTCGTGGGGTCGAGCAACCTCAACCGCCGCTCCCTCGACCACGACGAGGAGGTCGCGATGGTCGTCCTCGACGCCGCCGTCGTCGAGGTCCTCGAGCAGCAGTTCCTCGACGACCTCGGGCGCAGCCGCGAGATCGACCTCGACCGGTGGCGGAACCGGTCCGGCCGGCAGCGTGCACTCGAGACGGCCGTCGCCCCGATCCGGCGCTGGCTCTAGCGGCGTCAGGCTGCCTCCGCGGGTGCCGGTCCGCCGGTGCGCCGGGCCGGCGCGCGGGGTCGGCGCGCCGTCCCGTAGCCTGCCGAGGTGAGTGTGCTCGAGCGCAACAACGTCCGGCTCAGCGGGCCCGAGGGCGCCCCGCCCCTGGTCCTCGCGCACGGCTTCGGGTGCGACCAGGGCATGTGGCGTCACGTGGCCCCGGCGTTCGAGCGCTCCCACCGGGTCGTGCTGTTCGACCACGTCGGTGCCGGTGGGTCCGACGTCGCCGCCTTCCGCCCCGACCGCTACTCCTCCCTCGACGGCTACGCCGAGGACGTCCTGGAGATCCTCGACGCCCTCGACCTCGCCCCCGTGGCGTTCGTCGGGCACTCGGTCAGCGCGATGATCGGCGCGCTCGCCGCCGCCCGGCGCCCCGAGCGCTTCGCCCGCCTGGTGCTGGTGTGCCCGAACCCCCGCTACACCGACGACGGCGAGTACCGCGGCGGGTTCACGAGCGCGGAGATCGACGAGCTGCTCGAGACCATGGACGAGAACTACCTCGGCTGGTCGGCGTCCGTCGCCCCGACGATCATGGGCGTGCCCGACCGGCCCGAGCTCGGCGAGGAGCTCACCTCGAGCTTCTGCCGCACCGACCCCGCCGTGGCGCGCCACTTCGCCCGGACGACGTTCCGCTCCGACAACCGCGCCGACCTGGCCCGGGTGACCACCCCGGCCCTGGTGGTCCAGTCCCGCGAGGACGTCATCGCCCCGCCGTCGGTGGGCGCGTTCGTCCACCGGCACCTCGCCGGCAGCGAGCTGGTCACCCTCGACGCCGTCGGGCACTGCCCCAACCTCAGCGCGCCGGACCAGCTCGTCGCCGCGATGCGCAGGTACCTCGCCGCGTGAACGCGCCACCCGACCCCTGGGACGGTGCGCCGTGCGGGCTCGTCCGCCTCCGGCCCGACGGGACCGTCTCGGCCGCGAACGAGACGTTCCTCACCTGGCTCGGGCGGCCCGGGGCGGAGGTCCTCGGCGGTGCCCGGTTCACCGAGCTGCTGTCCGTGGGCGGGCGGATCTTCTGGGAGACCCACCTCTCCCCGCTGCTGCTCGTGGACGGCAGGTTCGACGAGGTCGCCCTCGAGCTGAGGACACCGCACGGCCGCCTCCCGGTCCTCGTCGCCGCCACCGTGCGTCCCGGCGGCGCCGGGCAGGACGAGGTGGTCGTCGCCGTCTCGGGTGCCCGGGAGCGCACCCGGTACGAGCGGGACCTCCTCGCCGCCCGCCGCGCGGCGGAGACCTCGGCGGCGCGGACGGCGGCGCTGCTCGCCGCGACCTCCGCCCTCTCGCTGGGCGTGGGCGTCGACGGCGTCGGCGCGGCGGTGCTCGAGGCCGCCACCGGTCGGCTCGGCGCCGCTGCCGCGAGCCTCTGGCTCACCGACCCCGACGGCCTGGTCCTGCACTCCCACCTCGGACCGGCCTCGCCCCGCCCCCGGCCGGCCCGGGAGGGACGATCCACCCGGGGCGAGTGGTTCGTCGCCCCGCTCCACGGCCAGACCCGCCTCCACGGCTTCGTCTCGCTCCTGCCGGACCCCGCGCCCGGCGCCGAGCCGCTCGACCCCGAGATCGTCACCGCCGTCGCCGCCCAGGCCGGCCTCGCCCTGGACCGGGCCCTGCTCTACGAGCGGAGCACGAGCATCGCGCACCAGCTCCAGGGCTCGCTGCTCGCCGGCGAGCCGCCCAGCGACCCACGCTTCGACGTCACCACCGCCTACCACCCGGGCGTGGACACCCTCGCGGTGGGCGGGGACTGGTTCGACGCGTTCCGGGTCGACGAGGACACCCTCGCCGTCGTCGTCGGGGACGTGGTGGGCCGGGGGCTCGGGGCCGCGATCGCGATGGGACAGCTGCGCAGCGCGGTGCGTGCGGTCGCCGGGCCGGGGACGTCCCCGGCGGAGGTCCTCACGCGGCTGGACCGGTTCGTCGAGCAGGTGGACGGCGCCGCGTCGGCGACGCTGGCCTACGTCGAGCTCGACCTGGGCACCGGCCGGGCGCGGTACGCGTGCGCCGGCCACATGCCGCCGCTCCTGCTGCCCGTCGACGGCCCGGGGCGCCTGGTGTGGGGCGGGCGCTCGACGCCGCTCGGGCTCGAGCACCCCCGCCGGCGCCGCGTCGAGGACACGCTCGACCTGGCGGCCGGGGACCGCCTCCTGCTCTTCACCGACGGGCTCGTCGAGCGGCGCGACCGGTCGCTGCGCACGGGACTGGCCAGCCTCACCACCCACGTCGACGAGGTGGCCGCCCTGCCGCCCGCCGAGCTCGTCACCGCCCTCACCGCCCGCCTCCTGGAGGGCGCGCAGGGCCACGACGACGTGTGCGTCCTCATGCTCCGACGGCTCGGCGTGGGGTAGCGGCCCCGGGGGGGTGGTCACACGGGGGTGGCCGGCGCCGTCTCCGGACTGCCGGCGACCGCTGCCGCCCGCTCCCGGCGGCGGTCGAGCTCGGCCATGAACGGTGTGGCGGTCACGCCGTGGACGACGACGGAGGTCACCACGACGAGCCCGACGGTGGCCCACAGCGTCCCCGCCTCGTCGAACTCCGCCTTCCCCAGGGCGTAGGAGACGTAGTAGAGCGAGCCGATCCCGCGGATGCCGAAGTACGCGATCGCGCCCCGCTCCCGGGGCCCGGTCTTCCCGCCGGCGAGCCCCACCCAGCCCGTGAGGGGGCGCACGAGGAGCACCGCCGCCAGCGCCAGGGCGACGTGCGGCCAGCCGACCTCGGCGAGGAGCCCGCGCGCGACGGCACCACCGAGGAGGATGAGGACGACGATCGTGAGGAGCCGCTCGATCTGCTCGACGTACTCGTGGAGGATCTTGTGGTAGCCGTGGTCTCGCTCGGCCGAGCGGATGGTCACGGCGCAGACGAAGACGGCGATGAACCCGTACCCCTCGACGAGCTCCGCCGCGCCGTAGGCGGCGAAGGTGGCCGCGAGCGCGACGAAGCCCTCGCCGTGCTCGGCCAGCCGGAACCGCTCCGAGGGGGCTCGGAAGAACAGGGTGCGCAGGAGCCACCCGACCCCGACGCCGACGAGCACTCCGGCCGCCAGGCGCCACACCACGTCGAGGAGCAGCCACTCGCCGAGCCAGCCCGACGGCGCCACGCCCGCCGTCGCGATGGCGATCGCGGCGTAGGTGAAGGGGAAGGCCAGGCCGTCGTTGAGGCCGGCCTCGGAGGTCAGCGCGAACCGGGCCTCGTCCTCGTCCGACGGGTCGTCGGAGGGTTCGCCCACCTGCACCTCGCTGGCCAGGACGGGGTCGGTGGGGGCCAGGGCGGCGGCGAGGAGCACGGCGCCGGCCGCCCCCAGGCCCAGCAGCCAGCCGCCGAGGAGACCCACGGCCAGCATGGTCAGGGGCATGGTGATGCCGAGCAGCCGCCAGGTGGTGATCCACCGCCGCCACCCGATCGGGCGGTTGAGCGCCAGGCCCGCCCCCATGAGGGAGATGATGACGACCGCCTCGGTCAGGTGCGTGGCGACCCCGCCGTGCGCCAACGGGTCCGGGTCGGGCAGCTCGGGGATCGTGGCGAACGCCAGCACGCCGGCGCCGAGGAAGGCCATGGGCATGGAGACCGGGGCACGCCGCAGCGCGACGGGCAGGAGTGCCGCGAGCAGGGCGGCCAGGCCCGCGGCGGCATAGATGAGGCCGGTCGTGTCCACAGGGTGCCTTCCGACGATGGTGGGGAGATCAGGAAAGCACGTCCTTGGTCACGAAGCGCCCGTAGGCGAGCGCGCCGAAGGTGAGCACGTACCCGGCCTGCAGGAGCGCGTTGTCGGTGAAGGACCCCCACGCCACCGGGTTGCGCAGGAGGTCGGCGAAGCCGAGCCAGTGGTGGCTGAGCAGCCAGGGGTGGAGCCACTCGAGCTGGGCGAGGGAGTCCAGGACCTGGGAGACGATGGCCAGGACGACGGTGGTGGCCATGGCACCGACCGGGACCTCGGTGAGGGTGGAGACGAACAGCCCGACGGCCGCGAGCCCGAGGAGCGAGACCGTGACGTAGCCGGCCACGAGCAGCGACCGCACCACCGACTCGCCCGTCCCGACGGTGTCGCCGGAGAGCAGGGTCACCGGGCCGACCGGGAAGAGGGCGGCGCCGATCGCCGCGCCGGTGAGCACGACCGTCAGGGTCGCGGCCACGCAGAACGCCGCGGCCCCGGCGAGCTTGACCAGGAGCAGCCGGACCCGCCCGGCCGGGGCGATGAGGAGGTAGCGCAGCGTGCCCAGGCCGGCCTCGCCGGCGATGGTGTCGCCGGCGACGACCCCGACGGTGAGGGGGAGGAACAAAGGCACGGTGACCACGAGGGCCGTCACCGAGACGAACAGGCCGTTCTGCGTGATCCGGTCGATGAAGGGCGGTCCCTCCCCGGGCCCTGGCGGAGAGGACGACAGCCGCACGGCGACGGCGATGAGGACGGGGATGGCGGCGAGCGCCAGGAGCATCGCCCACGTCCGGCGACGGCGGAACAGCACGGACAGCTCCGAGCCCAGCAGGGCCCACCCGGGCGAGGCCTCACTGGGCAACGTCGAACCCCTCCCCCGTCAGGGCCACGAACCGCTCCTCCAGCGTGGGCTCCTCCACCGCGAAACCGCGGACCCGGACCCCGGCCGCGACGAGCGCGGCGACGATCGTCTCGGGCGCCGGGCCGGGGGCGGCGTCCCCGGCTGCGCCGTCGAACCGCGCGAGGACGGCGTCACCGGCCGGCTCCGGGTCCAGCCCGAGCCGGGCGAGCTCGGCGGCCGCGGCGGCGCCGTCGGGGGTGCGCACCCGCACCCGGGCCGCCCCGCCGGAGCGGCGCAGCTCCGCCAGGCTGCCCTGCGCCACGAGGGACCCCGCGCTCATGACGGCCACGTGGGTGCACATCTGCTCGACCTCGGCCAGCAGGTGGCTCGAGACGAACACCGTCGAGCCCTCCGCGGCGAGGGAGCGGACCAGGCCGCGCACCTCGCGCGTGCCCTGGGGGTCCAGGCCGTTGGTGGGCTCGTCCAGGACGAGGAGCTCACGCGGGGACAGCAGCGCGTTCGCGATGCCCAGGCGCTGCTTCATGCCGAGGGAGTACGCGCGCACCCGCTTGCCGGCCGCGTGCGAGAGCCCCACCCGCTCCAGGGCACGGTGGACCCGCTCGGCCCGGGTGGCCGAGGGGGCGTAACGGTTCGCGGTGTCGAGCCGCTCGAGGTTCGCGGCGCCGGAGAGGAACGGGTAGAACGCCGGTCCCTCCACGAGGGCGCCGACCCGGGGCAGCACCTCGCGCAGCCCGCGCGGCACCTCCTGCCCGAGCACCCGCGCGCTGCCGTCGGTGGCGGCGGCGAGGCCGAGGAGCACCCGGATCGTCGTCGTCTTGCCCGACCCGTTCGGCCCCAGGAAGCCGAACACGGAACCTCGGGGGACGGCGAGGTCCACCGCGTCGACGGCCCGCTGCCGACCGAACACCTTGGTCAGGCCGGCGGTCCGGATCGCGAGGTCGGTCGAGCCGTGAGGGAGGTCGTCCGTCGCGGGCGCCGCGGCCGTGCCCACGTCAGGACGCGGCGACGGCGAGCAGCCGCTCCAGGGGGACGGCGCCCGCGAGCACCCGTCCGTCGTCGGTGAGCAGGACGGTGAGCAGCGACGTCGTCAGCGCCCGGCCGCCCTCCGTCCCGGTGGTGAGCTGCTCGAGCAGCGGGTCGTCCAGGAGGTCGGCGCCCGCCGCGGCGACGAGCACCGCGTCCCAGCCCGAGCCGTCGAGCCGGACGCCGTCCGCGAAGGGCAGGGCGTGCTCGGCGTCGCTGCCGGACGGCCGGTCGGTGCCGTGCAGTCCCTCCGGCCGTGCGCCCGCGAGCTCCTCGGGCAGCTCCTTCTCGACGACCTCGGCGCCCTCGGGGGGCTCGAAGGCGAACAGGCCCGGGTCGGGGGCGACCGGGTCGAAGGAGGTGTAGGCGAGGGAGAGGGCGGGGTCCTGCTGGCCGACGGCGCGGACGGCGACCGCCAGCGGGAAGCCCGTCTCGGCGTCGACGGCGAGGCTGACCGAGTCCACGAGGGTGTCCTCGGTGCGGGGGTCCACGACGAGCTCGTACGCCGGCCGGCCGGCGACGAGCCGGTCCTCGCCGACCGTGACGTCCGCACCGTCCTCGGCGGCCGCGACGAACCGCGCGGCCACCTCCTCGGGGGTGAGCGCGTGCTCCGTCGTCGCGCCGCCGTGGACCGCGTCCGCCGGGATGGTGAGGTGGGTGGCGGTGTTCTCGGCGGAGTCGTAGAGCCACACCTGCGTGCCCGAGCGGACGAGGTCGACCTGGTCGAAGCGGTCGAGGAGCTGCACGCGCACCCGCTCGGGCCCGTCGGCGTAGACCCGGCCGGACCGGTCCTGCGTCAGCGCCGCCAGCACCTCGCCGACCGCCGCGGCCGGGTCGGCCCCGGACGGGCCCGCCGAGGGGTCGCCCGGGCCGGTGAACCCGCCGGGGAGCTCGGGCAGGCCCAGGTCCGAGGTCTGCTCGAAGGCGCCGGAGAACGACTCGACCCCGTGCTCCGCCGCCAGGACGAGGACCTCCTCGGCGGTGAGGTCGGGCAGGTCCACGGCCGCGCCGGCCTGAGCGGCGACGACGAGCGAGCCCGCCCCGATCGCCGCCGGCACGACGATCGCCGGGACCCACCTCGTCCACGCCTCGCGCCTCATGGCACGACGGTACGTCGCCGGGCGACGCCCCGCCAGACCCCGGCGCCCCGCGCCGCCGCCGGACGCCCGATAGCCTGCCCCGGGCGGGTCGAGGACGCGCCGGGAGGAGGAGCGGTGGGCCGGCTCGTGCTGCGCGTGGTGACCGCGGTGGCCGGCGTGCTCGCCGCCTTCACCTACCTCACCAACCCGTTCACGCGCCTGACGATCGTGCGGCCGACGTTCCGGGCGAACGTCACCGCAGGCGGGACGTCCGTGAGCGACCACAACGACCGGCTGGTCGTGCGCCGGGGCCCGCTCTGGCGTGCGCTGGCCCTGGTGGCGTGCGGGCTCGACGTGCTCGGCTCGCGCTACCTCGGCAGTCCCCGCTCGCCGTCGGCGACGGTCGACGGGGTCGTCGCCGACGTCCACCGCCTGCGCTTCGACCCGGACAGGCTGCTGCTCGTCTCCGGCGAGAACTTCCCGGCGCTGTTCGTGCGCAACCTCGGGGTCTTCTACTACCCGGTGCTCGACCGGGCGATCCCCGGGCCCGACTGGCGCGCGCGGGAGACGGTGTACCTGCAGACCGTCGGACTGGCGCTGGGCGCTTTCGACCGTCACGAGCTGACCACGACGGTCGTGCCGGTGGGCCGCCGCTCGGTGGCGTGCGTGAACATCTACGCCTACCCCTCCGACACCCTGTACGGCATCCTCTTCGCCCTGGCGGCGCTGCGGGGCGACGAGCCCGCCAGACCGGCCCCCTACGGCGACGACGTCCACCGTCTCGACACCCGCGCAGCCGCCGAGGAGCTCCTCCAGCGGTACGGGTCGCGCCTCACGCACCACTACCGCACCTACCGGGCGGCGGTGCTCGACGAGCGCACCGGTCTGGTCACCACGCGGCGCCACCTGTCCGGGGCGAAGGACATCACCCGGCGCCGCTCCGCCCTCTACGACAACGTGGTCCTGTGGAAGACCGCCCGCCTCGCCGCCGGGCTCGGTCTCGTCGACCACGACGAGGAGCTCGACCACGCCCTGCGCGAGCGGATCCTGCAGCGGTTCTGGCTGCCCGCCGAGGGCCACTTCCTCGAGGACCTCTCCCCCGAGGCGCTGACCCGGCGCTACTACTCCTCCGACTGGCTCATCGTGCTGTCGACGGGGTTCCTCGACCCCGCCGACCCCCGTGACCGGCCCTACTACGAGCGCGCCGTGCAGCACGTGCGCGTCACCGGCGTCGCCGAGCCCTTCGCGATCCGGTACCAGCGCGAGACGCGCGCCGCCCGGCAGTTCCCGGTGGTGCGCCTGGCCGTGCCGTCCTACGGCGGTGACGCGATCTGGAGCTTCTGGGGGATGGAGTACGTCAAGGTCCTCGTCCTCCTCCACCGGGCGACCGGGGACCCCGGCCACCTCGAGGAGGCCGGCCGGCACCTCGCCGCCTACGAGGCCGCGATGGTCGAGAACGGTGGGTTCCCCGAGGTCTACGACGCCGACGGCGCCATGCTCACCACGGCCCTGTACCGCAGCATCCGGCAGACCGGCTGGGTGATCGGGTTCGAGCAGGCCCGTGAGATGTACCGGGCGGCCCGGCGGTCGGCAGCTCCTGCGGGCCCGCCGCCGTAGACTCCCCCCTGTGCAGTGCTCCTACTTCGACGCGGGCCGCTGCCGTTCCTGCTCCCTCATGGGTCGGCCCTACGGCGACCAGCTCGCCGGCAAGCAGCGCCACGGCGAGCAGCTGCTCCCGGCCGGGGTCGAGTGGCTGCCACCGGTGCCGGGCCAGGAGTCGGGGTACCGCAACAAGGCCAAGATGGTCGTCGCCGGCACCGTCGAGCACCCGACGCTGGGCATCCTCGACGCGGACGGACGCGGGGTGGACCTACGCGGGTGCGGGGTGACCGCCGCCGACCTGCGCGCCACCTTCGACGTCCTCGCCGCGTTCGTCACCCGTGCGCACCTCACCCCCTACGACGTCCCCACCCGCCGCGGGGAGCTGAAGTACCTGCTCCTCACCGGCTCCCCCGACGGCGAGCTCATGCTGCGGTTCGTCCTGCGCTCCCAGGAGCCGGTCACGCGCCTGCGCAAGCACCTGCCCTGGCTCCGGGCCGCCCTGCCGCGCCTGCAGGTCGTCTCGGTCAACCTCCAGCCCGAGCACAAGGCCGTCCTCGAGGGCCCGCGCGAGATCGTGCTGACCGAGGCCGCCGCGCTGCGGATGCGCGTCGGCGACGTCGACCTCCACCTGCGTCCGCAGAGCTTCTTCCAGACCAACACCGCCGTCGCGGCCGCGCTGTACCGCCAGGCGGCGGAGTGGGTGGCCGAGGTCGACCCGGCCACGGTGTGGGACCTGTACTGCGGGGTCGGCGGGTTCGCCCTGCACCTGGCGGACGGCCGGCGCGACGTGGTCGGGATCGAGACCAGCCGCGAGGCGGTCGCCAGTGCGGAGGCGGCCCGGGACGCCGCCGGGCTGACGTCGGTGCGCTTCCTGGCCGGCGACGCGACCACCTTCGCCCTCTCCGCCGGCGAGGCCCCGGACCTCGTGGTCGTCAACCCGCCACGGCGCGGCGTCGGGCCCGACCTCGCCGCCTGGCTGGAGTCCTCCGACGCCCGGCACGTGGTGTACTCCAGCTGCAACGCGGCCTCCCTCGCCCGGGACCTCGCCGCCATGCCGTCCCTGGCCGTGCGCAGGGCCCGGGTGCTGGACATGTTCCCCCAGACCGACCACTACGAGGTGATCGTCATGCTCGAGCGGGTGGGCGCGGACAGGCACCACACGGCGGCGGGCGCGCCGGCGGAGCGCGACACCCCGGTGGGGGCCTGGGGCGTCCGCAGCCGCGGACGGCCCTCGCTGGTCCTCGAGCCCGACGGTGCCGTGCACGGCAGCGACGGGTGCAACCGCCTGGCCGGCTCCTGGTCGTCCGGGCCCGACGGGGCAGTGGTCCTCGGACCCCTCGCCTCGACCCGGATGGCCTGCGACGGCGTGGACACGTGGCTCTCGGGCGCGGCGGCGGCCCGCGTCGTCACGGGCCGCCTCGAGGTCCGCGACGCCGCCGGCCGCGTGCTCGGCAGCCTCGGCCGGGATCAGTCGGCCGCGGCGGCGGAGATCAGCTCGACATAGGTGTCCAGGCCCCAGTCCACCGACAGCGCCGTGGGCGGGGACATCGCCGCGACGAGCTCGTCGCCGGTGATCGCGGCCACCGAGCCCTCCGCCACGGCGGGGATCACCTGGGCGTAGGACTGCCCGAGGAAGGTCTCCACCTCCTCCTCGGTGCTGGCGTAGGTGACGAGGATGTCGGACTCGAGCCGGTCGGTCTCCTCGTAGCTGAGGGTGTAGACGAAGCTCTCCTCGCCGGTGGCGAGCTCCTCGACGGCCGGGGCGCTGACCAGCCCCAGGTCGAGGAGGAAGTCCACCCGGGAGTCCTGCGGCTTGTACACCCAGAACGTCCCGCCGACGTCCCACACCGCGGCCACGCTCTTCCCCTCGAGCTCGGGGTGGGCGGCGGCCTCCTCCCCGATCCGGGCGTCGAGGTCGGCGACGAGCTCCTCGGCCTCGGCGGTGCGGCCCAGCGCCTCGCCGACGATGGTGATGACCTCGCGCCACGGCGTCGTCCAGGGCTCCTCGGGGAAGGCGACCGTGGGGGCGATCTCGCTGAGGATCTCGTACTGCTCGGCGGTCAGGCCCGAGTACGGGGCGAGGATGACGTCGGGCTCGAGCGCGCCGATCTCCTCGTAGGCGGGCTCCTCCACGCTCGCCGGCACCATCGTCGGCTCCTCGCCGGTCTCCGCGAGCGCCTCGGCGACCCACGGGAGCCGGCCGTCCTCGTCCGCGGCGTAGGTCTGGGTCTCGATCCCCACCGGGACGACGCCGAGCGCCAGCGCCGCCTCGGTGCTCCCCCAGCCCAGGGTCACCACCCGCCGGGCGTCGGCGGGCACCTCGGTCTGCCCGAACGCGTGCGTGAGCGTGACGCCGGCAGCGGTCGTGGCGGGCGCGTCCGCCTCCTCGCCCTCAGGGCCGGAGCAGGCGGACAGGGCGAGGACCAGCGGGACGGCCACGGCCGCGAGCCGGTAGTTCATGAAGTCTCCAGGGTGTTCCGGACGAACGTCGCCGGTCGGCGACTTAGGCAAGCCTTACCTTACCTAAATCGGACCGGACACCGAGCCGTCAGGACGTGACCTGCGTCACCCGGCCGCGCGGGACGACCATGGGCGCACCGGTGACCGGGTCGGGAAGGACCTCGGCGTCGAGACCGAACGCCAGGCGCAGCAGGTCCGGGGTGATCACCTCGTCCGGTGCGCCCGCCGCCACCACCTCACCGTCCGCCATGACGACGAGGTGGTCGGCGTAGCGCGCGGCGAGGTTGAGGTCGTGCAGGACCATGACCACGGTTGTCCCGCGCTCGCGGTTGTGGGCGCGCAGCAGGTCGAGCACGTCGAGCTGGTGGGCGACGTCGAGGAACGTGGTGGGCTCGTCCAGCAGGAGGATGTCGGGGTCCTGGGCGAGCGCCATCGCGATCCACACCCGCTGGCGCTGGCCGCCCGAGAGCTCCTCGACCCGGCGGGCCGCCAGCTCCGCGGTGCCCGTCGCGGCGAGCGACGCGGCCACGACGTCGTCGTCGGTGCTGCTCCACCGCCGGAACCAGCCCTGGTGGGGGTAGCGGCCCCGGCCCACGAGGTCGGCGACCGTGATGCCCTCCGGGGCGGTCGGCGACTGGGGCAGGATGCCGACGACGCGCGCCACCTCCTTCGCGGGCATCCGGTGCACGGGCGCGTCGTCGAGGAGCACCTGCCCGGCGCGCGGCCGCAGGAGCCGGGCCAGTCCCCGCAGCAGGGTGGACTTGCCGCAGCCGTTGGCCCCGACGACCACCGTGGTGGCGCCGTCCGGCACCACGAGGTCGAGGTCGCGCACGACGAGGTCGCCGTCGTAGGCCAGGCTCAGGCCCCGCGCCTGGAGGTGGTGGGCGGGTCTCATGCTCCGCGTCCTTCCCGGTTGCCGGTCGCCAGCAGCCACAGCAGGTAGGGGGCGCCGACCACCCCGGTGACGATCCCGACCGGTACCGGCTGGGCGAGGAGGTGCTGCCCGGCGAGGTCGGCCGCCAGGACGAGGACGACCCCGACGACGGCGCTCGGCACCAGGGCCAGCCCGGGCAGCAGGCGCCGGGCGACGGGGGCGCTGACGAAGGCGACGAACGCCACCGGCCCGGCCAGCGCCGTCGCCGCGGCCGCCAGGGCGACGGCGACCCCGAGGGCCGTCAGCCGGGCGGTCTCCACCCGGACCCCGAGCCCGGCGGCGGCGTCGTCGCCGAGCTGGAGGATCCGCAGCCGCGGGGCGAGCAGCGCCACACCAGGGACCAGGGCGGCGAGCGCGACCGCGAGGACCGCGACCTCGTCCCAGGCGGGGGTGCCGATGCTCCCGACCGTCCACACGAGCACCTCCCGCACGTCGTTGATGCCCGCACGGCTGACGAGGTAGCCCAGGCCCGCGTTGACGACGAATGCCACGGCGACGCCGATGAGGACGAAGCGGTAGCCCGAGACGCCGTCGCGCCAGGCGAGCAGGTAGATCGCGACGGCGGCGACGACCGCCCCCGCGAGGGCCGCGAGGGAGACGCCGGCGCCGGAGAGCCCGCCGAGGAGGATCGCCGCCGCGGCCGCCAGGCTCGCCCCGCCGCTGACGCCGAGGATGTCCGGGCTGGCGAGCGGGTTGCGCAGGACGGTCTGGAACAGCGCCCCCGACAGGGCCAGGGCCACGCCCACCCCGGCGCCGAGCGCGAGGCGGGGCAGCCGCAGCCGCTCGAGCACGAAGGACTCCCCCGCCCCGGCCTGCCCGGAGACCAGGCGGAGGAGGTCGCCGGCGTACCCGCCGACGGTGAGGGTGACCCAGGCGAGCACGAGGCCGGCCGCCACGAGCGCGGCGAGGACCAGCCGCCGGCGGCGCACCGCCCGGCGCAGCGCACCCGGCGGGTCGGGGGCCGGCCGGGGCGCGGCCGTCCCGGCGAGAGCCGTCGCGGCGGTCACAGGCCGGCCACCTTGGTGCGCCGGACGATCGCGACCAGCGCGGGGGCTCCCACGACGGCGACGACGAGGCCGGCCTCGAGCTCGCCCGGGCGCAGGACGAGCCGCCCGACGACGTCGGCGGCGAGGAGCACCACCGGCCCCAGGACCACCGAGTACGGCAGGAGCCACCGGTGGTCGGGGCCGGTGAGGGGACGGGCGAGGTGCGGGACGACGAGGCCGACGAAGACGACCGGCCCCGCCATGGCCGTCGCCGCGCCGGCGAGGAGGACCACCGCGCCCGCGGCGGCCGCCCGGGCGAGATGGACGTTCTGCCCCAGGCCGCGAGCGAGGTCGTCGCCGAGGGCGAGGAGGTTGAGGGCGCGCGCGGTGACCAGGGCCAGCCCGGCCCCGGCGAGGAGGAAGGGCACGAGCGTGACGACGGTGTCGAGGTCGCGTCCGGCGAGGGAGCCCACCGACCAGCGCCGGTAGGCGGCGATGGTGTCGGTGTCGGTGATGAGCAGGAGGGTGATGACCGAGGTGAGCCCGGCCGTCACCGCGGTGCCGGCCAGGGCGAGCTTGACGGGGGTCGCCCCTTCGCGGCCGATGGCACCGACGCCGTAGACGATCGCGGCGGCCACGGCGGCGCCGGCCAGGGCGAACCAGATGAACCGCGACGGGCTCGTGACGCCCACGACGGCGGTGGCGAGCACGACGGCGAGAGAGGCGCCGGCGTTGATGCCCAGGAGGCCGGGGTCGGCGAGGGGGTTGCGGGTGATGCCCTGCATCACCGTGCCCGCCAGGCCCAGGGCGGCACCGGCGGCCAGGCCGACGACCGTGCGGGGCAGCCGCTGGTCGAGGACGACGGCGTGGTCCGTGCTGCCGGTCGGGTCGACGAGCGCGCCGAGGACCACGCCCGGGGCGATGTCGCGCGCACCGAGGGCGAGCGAGGCGAGGACGACCAGGGCGAGCACGGCTCCGGCCAGCAGCAGCCCGGTCGCCCGCCGCGTCCGCGAGGGCACGGGCCTCGGCCTCGCCGCGCGCGAGCCCGCCGCGCCCGAGCTCGCCGGTGCCGTCCTCGGCGGCGCCGCCCCGGTCGCGGGCGTCCGGGGCGACGTGGACCGCGCCTGCGACCTCTCCAAGGACGCCGCGGGGCTCACTGGGCCTCGGCGCGGCCGAGGCGCCAGTACCCCATGAACGCGACCCGGCGCCGGCACACGCCGGTCTCGGAGACGAGCGTCCGGCGCAGCGCGCGGATGACCGCGGCCTCCCCCGCGAACCATGCGTAGAAGTCGCTCCCGCACCGTTCGCCCCCGCGGCCGCACAGGTCCACCGGCAGCACCTGCACCACGGGCGAGTCCCAGAGGGTCTCGCGGTCGACGTCGACGTCGTCGAGGGTCTGCGCCGCGACGGCGCGGGCGTCGTCGACCACCTCGGCGTTGGCGCCCACCCACTGCTGGACGGCGGGGACGAGGAGGTCGCCGTGCGGCCGGCCCTCGCGGCCGAGCCACGTGACCTGGGCGCCGGCCGGCACGGTGACGTCGAGGGCGTCCGCGGCCGTGGGCACCTCGATGAAGGCCCGGGCGCGACGCCCGGCCGGGAGGGACTCCAGGATCGAGCAGATCGCCGGCGCGGCGGTCTCGTCACCGGCGAGCAGGAGGTCGGCGGCGCTGCCGGGGGCCCAGTCGATCCCCGTGGCGGAGCTGCGTGAGCGCACGTCCGGGCCGACGACGACCGCCTCGTCGCCGGCCCGCACCCCGGCGAGCCAGCGCGCGGCCGGCCCGTGGGCGTCGTCGTGGCGCACCATGTCGACGTCGATCTCCCCGGCGTCGGGGCGAACGTGCCTGACCGTGTAGGTCCGGAAGGGCGGCGGGTCGGCCAGCGCCCGGAGCCTGGCGTACCACGTGCCCGCGAGGATGACCTCGGGGTCCTCGGCACCGACGTCGGGGAGGGTGCCGTCCGGCCCGGGCAGGACGAGCTTGACCCGCTGGTCCAGGCCGTCGGTGCCGAACCACGCGAGGTCCGCGCCCGCGAAGGTCACACGGACGAAGTGCGGGGTGAGCTCGCGCACGGCGCGCACACGGACCGCGAAGGGGCGGTAGGCGGGTCGGTCGTCCTTGCGCACGCCGACCGTCGGCGTAGGTAAGGTAAGCATTACCTTAGTAAACCAGACCTCGGCCCGCCCCCGGTGCGACGTCCGTCTCAGGCGGCAGGTCCGTGGAGACACGCCCCACACCCGGGCGCTCGCACAACCGCCGGGATTGCCGTAGGCTCAGGGAACAGTTGCAGTGCGTCGAAGTCTTGTGTGCCCCCGGACCCGTCCGGGTTAGCTATTCCTTTGCGGAGCAGACAGAGAAACACCGTGACAAGCGGCCCCGACACGCGGGGTCGTTTGACCGCTCTAGAAGGAGTAGCCATGGCCACCGGAACCGTCAAGTGGTTCAACGCTGAGAAGGGGTTCGGCTTCATCGCCCCCGACGACAACACCGCGGACGTCTTCGTCCACTACTCGGCGATCTCTACCTCCGGGTACCGCTCGCTCGAGGAGAACCAGAAGGTCGAGTTCGACGTCACGCAGGGCAACAAGGGCCCGCAGGCGGAGAACGTCCGTCCGCTCTGACGCCTCGCGCGTAGACCTCGAGAACCCCAGCACCCTCGGTGCTGGGGTTCTCGCGTTCCTGCCCGACAGCCCGGGCGGGCACGGCGTCCACGACCAGAACCCACGTCCCCGGAGGCCGACGATGACCGCCACCCCTGCCGCGCCCCTCACGAACTGGGCCCGGACCCTGACCTTCGGCGCTCGCGCCGTCCACCGCCCCGGTTCGGTCGCCGAGCTGCAGGAGCTCGTGAGGACGAGCGAGCGCATCCGGGCCCTCGGCACAGGGCACTCGTTCAGCCGCGTCGCGGACACGACCGCGGACCTCGTCTCGGTGGCGGGGCTGCCGCCGACCGTCGAGATCGACCCGGCCCGCTCGCGGGTCACCGTCGCGGCGGGCGTGCGCTACGGCGAGCTCGCCGAGCGGCTGCACCGGGCGGGTCTGGCGCTGCGGGCGATGGCGTCCCTGCCGCACATCTCCGTGGCCGGGGCGTGTGCGACCGGCACGCACGGCTCCGGGGTCACGAACCAGGGCCTCGCCTCCGCCGTGTCGGCCGTGGAGCTCGTCACCGGCGACGGCGAGCTGCGCACGCTGAGCCGCGCGGACGACCCGGAGGACTTCCCCGGCGCCGTCGTCGCCCTCGGGTCGCTCGGCGTCGTGGTGCGCCTGACCCTCGACGTCGTCCCCACGTACGACGTCAGCCAGGTCGTCTACGAGGACCTGCCGGCGACGTCGCTCGGCCAGGACGAGCTCGACGAGGTGCTGGCCGGGGCGTACAGCGTCAGCCTGTTCACCCGCTGGCGCGGTGACGACGTCGACCAGGTCTGGCTCAAGCACCGCCCCGACGACGCCGGCACGGACCAGCCCTGGGCTCCCCGGGCCACGACCTTCCACGGCGCGCGGCTCGCCGCCGGGCCGGTCCACCCCGTGCCCGGGATGCCGGCCGAGAGCTGCACCGTCCAGGGCGGGGACCCCGGTCCGTGGCACGAGCGACTCCCCCACTTCCGTGCCGCCTTCACCCCCAGCAGCGGCGAGGAGATCCAGTCGGAGTACCTCGTCGCCCGCGCCGACGCCGCCGCCGCGCTCACGGCGCTACGGGGCCTCCGGGAGCGGGTCGCGCCGGTCCTGCACGTCTCCGAGGTGCGCACGGTCGCGGCCGACGACCTCTGGCTGAGCCCGGCCTACGGACGGGACAGCGTCGCGCTGCACTTCACGTGGCACAAGGATCCGGGCGGCGTCGCGGCGGTGCTGCCCGCCGTCGAGGAGGCTCTCGCGCCGTACGCGCCGCGGCCGCACTGGGGCAAGGTCTTCACGATCGCGCCCGACGTGGTGCGGTCCGCGTACCCCCGGATCGGCGACTTCGCCGCGCTGGCCGACCACCTGGACCCGACCGGGACGTTCCGCAACGACTTCGTCGACACGTACCTGCCGCCGCGCTGAGACCCCCGTGCGCCGCAACCGGCGGCGGCCCCGCCGGGCCCGGATCACCCGTACCACTACCCCACGGCGCGCCGGTGTGGTGCAGTGGGCCCGTGGAGGCGGCGGAGGTGGCCCGACGGTTCGGGCTCGGCGCCGCGCCGCGCCTGTCGGCAGGGCCCGTGGCGCGCGGGCGCCAGGGCGAGGTCTGGCGCCTGACCACCAGCGACGGCGCCTGGGCGGTCAAGACCTCGTTCCGCCCGCGCCGGGAGGCCGAGGTCCTGCCCGCGACCCACTTCCAGGAGGCCGCCCACACCGCCGGCGTGCCGACCCCGGCGGTCGTGCGCACGACCGAGGGACAGGTCCTGGCCGAGGTCGGGGGCGTCCCGGTCCGCGTCTTCGAGTGGGTGGACCTCCTCCCGCCCGACCCCCTCGTGGACCCCGACCTGGTCGGGGCCGTGCTCGGGGCCCTGCACCAGGTGCGGGACGACGGTCCCAGCGTCCCCCCGGACCCCTGGTCGCACGCTCCCGTCGGCGCCGACCGGTGGGACGACCTGCTCCAGAGGCTGCGGGCCGGGGGCGCCCCGTTCGCCGGCCGGCTCGCCGCCCTGCGCGACGAGCTCGTCGCGCTCGAGTCCTGGATCGAGCCGCCACGGACGCTGCGCACCTGCCACCGCGACCTGTGGGCCGACAACCTCCTGCCCACCACCGACGGCCTGTGCGTCATCGACTGGGAGGAGGCCGGGCCGGCCGACCCCAGCAACGAGCTCGCGGCCGTGCTCTTCGAGTTCGCCCGCACCGATCCCGGTCGCGTCCGCGCGCTGCTCGCGGCGTACGAGGACGCGGGCGGACCCGGCCGGGTCGAGCGGCCGGGTCACTTCACCATGCTCATCGCCCAGCTCGGGCACATCACCGAGGTCGCGGCCGAGGACTGGCTGGCGCCCAACGTCCGCTCGCCGGACCGGGCGGACTCCGCCGCCTGGGTCGGCGAGGTGCTCGACGAGCCCCACACCCGCCGGGTCCTGCGGTCCCTCCTCCGCGCGGCCGCCGGGCCGAACGTCCCGCCCGGGTCTTGATCGGACCACGCTAGTCTCACGCCACAGTGTTGCTTGAGCAAAGTGTTGGCAATCCCCGGAGGTGGGCATGAGCGCGACGACGACCCTGGACGTCCGGTTCGAACCGGACGACGACCCGAGCACCCTCGGCGCCCCCGTCCTCGTCTGGCGGCGCCGCGAGGGCTGGGTCCTGCACTACCTCCACCGGGGGGAGCCCGGGCGGGCGGTGGAGTACGAGGTCGTCGGCGGGCCGGACGACGTCGCGGGCGCCCTCCGCCAGGCGGTCCAGCACCTGCGGAGCCGGGCCGACGCAGACGCCGACGCCGTCGCGAGCTAGTCCAGGCAGAACTCGTTGCCCTCGGGGTCCTGCATGACGATCCAGCCGGCGTCCATCGCGTCCGGCTCGAACCGGGTCACGCGCCGCGCGCCGATCGCCACGAGGTCGGCGCACCGGGCCTCGAGCACGGCCATCCGCTCCTCCCCGGTGAGCCCCGGTGCCGCGCGGACGTCGAGGTGCACGCGGTTCTTCGCCGTCTTGCCCTCGGGCACGCGCTGGAAGAACAGCCGGGGTCCTGCGCCCTCGGGGTCGCTGAGCGCCGAGCGGTCGTTGCGACGCTCCGGGGGGACGCCCCAGGCCTCCAGCGCCTCGTCCCAGGTGGCGAACCCGGGCGGGGGCGGGTCGAGCTCGTAGCCGAGCACCTGCGCCCAGAACTGGGCGAGGGTGCCGGGGTCGTGGGCGTCGAACGTGATCTGGACGGTGGCCGCCACGGGTCCTCCTCGGTCGGTGGACCCAGACAACCACGGCGCACCGACACCAGGAAGGGCGACGGTGCTCAGCCCCGCGGGCGCATCCGCACCTGCGGCAGCTCCGGTGCGGGCAGGGGCGGGGGCTCCCCGGGCGGGAAGGTGCCGAAGCGGGCCAGCCGCTCACCGCCGGGGCCGACGAGCGCCGGGTCGTCGGTCACGACGTCGCCGTCGGCGCCGATCTCGGCCATCCACTCCGCCCGGTAGCGCACCACCTCGTCGTGGTCGCGACCGACGAAGTTCCACCACATGACGATCTGCTCACCGAGCGGCTCGCCGCCGATGAGCAGGGCCCGGACGGGCCGCTCCCCCGCCGCGAGCGTGATCCCGGTGCGGCCGGTCGGCACGTAGGCGAGGTGGTCCACCGGCACCGCCCGGCCGTCGAGGGCGAGGTCGCCGTCGTCGACGAGGACGCCGTGCTCGAACGGGGTCGCCACGTCCAGCCGCAGCTCGGTACCGGGCCGGAGCAGCACCTCGGCGCCGAGGAGCGGCGTGTGCGTGCGCACCGGCGAGACGCTCCCGGCCAGCGAGCCGAGGAAGACCCGGACCTCCCAGCCCGGTCCGGACACGGGCTCGGGCCGGTGGTGCTCGAACCCCGGAGCGGTGTGCCGGGCGGCGTCGGGCAGCGCCACCCACAGCTGCGCCCCGTGGAGGACCTCGGTGCCGGCCGTCGAGAGCTCGGAGTGGCTGATCCCCCGGCCGGCCGTCATGAGGTTGACCTCACCCGGGCGCACGAGCGCGTGGTGGCCCGCGGAGTCACGGTGCTCGATCTCCCCCGAGAAGAGCCAGCTGACGGTCTGCAGGCCGGTGTGCGGGTGGCGCGGGACGTACATCCCGCCGGTCTCGCCCACCCGGTCCGGGCCGTAGTGGTCCAGGAAGCACCAGGCGCCGATGAGGCTGCGGCGCCGCTGCGGCAGCGTGCGGCGCACCCCCATCGCGCGCGGCCCGCCGAGGGGCACGTCGCGAGGCTCCAACAGCTCGACGCCCGCGGTGCCGTCACCGCTGACGCAGAGCGTCTCGACCGGCGCGGTCTCCCGGTTGCTCATCGTCGAAGCCTAGCCGCGGCGGCCCGCCGCACGCGCGCGAGCCCGCCAGCCGCGCGAGCAGGCCCGGCCAGCCGCGCGCACGCACCGGCCGGCGCCCCGCGCGCGAGCCCGGCTCACTTGCGCGAGGTCGGGTCCTCGTCGCCGATGTGACCGGGCGCCGTCACGGCCAGCACGCGCTGGACGAACGCGGAGTACTCCTCCATGTAGTGCCGCAGGAACTGTGCCGTCGGCTCATCCGTCACCTCGCCGTCGTCGCCGAACACCTCCGGCTTGTAGGTGATGTACGCCTCGGGGGCGTTGAGCTGGGGCGCGTCGAGGAAGCTCAGGACGCTGCGCATCGAGGACTGCATCACCGCGGTGCCGATGCCTCCGGGCGAGGCCCCGATGATGCCGGTGGGCTTGCGCGCGAACGAGTTGGTCCCCCACGGCCGCGAACCCCAGTCGATGGCGTTCTTGAGGGCGCCGGGGATGGACCTGTTGTACTCCGGGGAGACGAAGAGGATCCCGTCGGAGGCCTCGATCGCCTCCTTGAGCGCCCGACCCTCCGGCGGGAAGTCGGCGTCGTAGTCGTAGCTGTACAGCGGGAGGTCCTTGATGGGGATCTCGGTGAACTCGAGCTCCTCGGGAGCGAGCCGGATCAGCGCCTTGGACAGGGTGCGGTTGATCGAGCCGGTCGCGAGGCTCCCGACGAAGTAGCCGATCGTGAACGCCATGGCAGGTCCCTTCTCGCCGGTCCGGCGGCCGGTCCGGCTGCGTGCGGTGGGTTCGGGCTGGGGCGCGAGGGTGCCGTCGTGGCGGCCCTGCCCGTCCCACTGTCCTCCGGCCCGCCGTGGGCGGCAACGCCGACGCCCGCACGGTCAGCCTCCGTGGCGCTCCGAGGTGCCGCTCCGGCGGGGCGCCGCGGTCCGCCGGGCGGGCTCGGCGCGACGCCGCTCGGCCTCACGACGCTGCTGGAACGCCTGGCGGGCGCGGGCGAACGCCGGTGTCGGGCTGGACCAGGGGGCCTTGGTGCTCACGCCACCATTGTCCGGTCGCCTGACGCCGCACTCGGAGGACCTTCGGACCCCCTCAGTGGTCCCCGGGTGTCATCGGCTCACAGGAGCCCGAGCGCGGCGAACGCGTCGGCGAGGCCCTCCTCGCCGGGTCCTCGGGCGGTCCGGTCGGAGACGGCGAGCACCCTGGGGTCGGCACCCTCGATCGCCACGCCGACGCCGGCGTACTGGAGCATCTCGAGGTCGTTGAGACCATCACCGAAGGCGACCGTGTCGTGCTGCGCGACCCCGAGGTGCTCGGCGACCACCGCCATGCCGGCGGCCTTGTGGACGCCGGTGAGGAACAGCTCGCCGGCCGAGTCGCCCATGCCCGGGATCGAGCTCGGCAGCACCCCGACCTCCTCGCCCAGGGTGGTGCCGAGCGAGGCGACCGGCACCGGGGAGTCGAACATCGTGACCTTCCCGAACGAGGCGCCGGTGAGGTCCGCCGACATGCGCAGCGCCCGGAGGATGTCCACCGGGCCCTCCTGCTCGTCGTCGCCGCCGAGCTGGCCGGACAGGAGCGACCGCAGCCGCTCGTCGATGCCGACCGGGCCGTAGAGGGCGTCGGGCGCCTCGAGGACGTAGGCGACGTCGTGGGTGTCGAGGACCTCCACGACCCGGGCGGCGAGCGCGGCCGGGAACCGCCGGTCCACCAGGACCTCCCCCGCCACCTCGACGTAGCCGCCGGCAGCGGCGACGAACCCGTCGAAGCCGGCCTCGAGGATGCGCTCGGGCAGCATGGAGCGCGGCCGGCCGGTGCACAGCAGGACCAGGTGGCCCGCGGCGCGGGCGGCGCGCACCGCTGCCACGTGCCCGGCCGGGACGACGCCGCGGTCGGCGAACGTGCCGTCCACGTCGAGGAAGATCGCTCGTCGTTGTCTCACGGGTCCATCTTCGCCGCTGCGCGGGGACGGTCGCCGCCGCGGAGGACCGCCAGCGCGCCGTCGAGGTCCTCGCGCAGGTCCTCGACGTCCTCCAGGCCGACGGACAGGCGGACCGTCGTCGCCGTGATGCCCAGCTCCGCGCGCACCGCCGGGTCGACGCGGCGGTGCGTGGTCGTCGCCGGGTGGGTGACGAGGGACTTCGCGTCGCCGAGGTTGTTGGAGATGTCGATGACGCGCAGGGCGTCGAGGAAGGCGAAGGCGCGGTCCTTCTCGTGCTCGTCGTCGCCGCCCGAGCGCTCGAGGGTCATCGTCACCACGGTCCCGCCGCCGCTCATCTGCGCGCGGGCCAGCGCGTGCTGCGGGTGGGAGGCCAGGAACGGGTACCGCACGGACGCCACCCCCGGCTGCTCCTCGAGCCACGTGGCGAGGTCGAGCGCGGCGGCGCTCTGGGCCCGCACCCGCAGCGCCATCGTCTCCAGGCCCTTGGTGAGCACCCAGGCGTTGAACGGGGCGAGCGTGGGTCCGGTGTTGCGGACCATCTGCTGCAACGGTCCACGGACGAGGTCACGGCTGCCGAGCACCGCCCCGCCCATGACCCGGCCCTGCCCGTCGATGTGCTTGGTGGCGGAGTACACGACGACGTCGGCGCCGAGCTCGAGCGGGCGCTGAAGGACCGGCGTCGCGAAGACGTTGTCGACGACGACGACGGCGCCCGCCGCATGGGCGAGGCGGGCGATCTCCGGGAGGTCGAGCACGTCCTGCATGGGGTTCGAGGGCGACTCGAGGAGGACGACGTCCGCCGGGGTGGCCAGGGCGCGGGCCCACTGGTCGAGGTCGGTGCCGCGGACGTAGTCGGTGCGCACGCCCCAGCGTCCGAGGACGTCGTCGAGGACGACCAGCGAGGAGCCGAAGAGCTCCCGGGCGGCGACGATCCGGGAACCGCTCGAGACGAGCGACGCCAGGGTGGTGAACACGGCGGACATGCCCGAGGCGGTGGAACAGCAGTCCTCCGCGCCCTCGATGAGCGCGAGGCGCTCCTCGAACGTCGTCACCGTGGGGTTGGCGTACCGCGAGTACGTGTAGCGCTCGATCTCCTCGGCGAAGGCGGCCTCGGCGTCGGCGGCCCGGTCGTAGACGTAGCCCTGGGTGAGGTAGAGCGCCTCAGAGGTCTCCTGGAAGGCGCTGCGGTACTGCCCGCCCCGCACGGCCAGGGTGGCCGGACGCAGGCCAGCCGGGTCGATGGCTGGCTGGGGCAGCTCGGGCATGTCGTCCTCCGTGGTCGGGGTGGTGCGGGCGGCCCGCGGGTGTCCACCCGCCCGCGGCTCGCGCGTGAGCCCTACCGCAGATCGTCGGCGCACGCCTGGGCCACCGTGATCTTCCCGGATGGCGGCGGCCCAGCACGACGGCGTTCCACCGGTTGGCACACCCGGCCGGCCCTGAGCCGGGCGGCGTAGACATGGCGCCATGGTTCACCCCCTCGACGACCTCTCCGCCGACTGGGCCGCGTCCAGCGAGAAGTGGACGCGCTACCCCGGGAAGATCGGTGCGTTCGTCGCCGAGATGGACTTCGGGACGGCACCGCCGGTCACGGCCGCCCTGCTCCGGGCGGTGGAGCGCGGCGAGCTCGGGTACGTCTCGCGCGGCGTGGCCGAGGAGATGGCCCGCGCCACCGCCGGGTGGATGCTCGAGGAGTACGGCTGGGCCGTGGAGCCGGACCGGGTCCGGCCGGTCGGGGACGTCCTCGCCGGTCTCCAGGCGACCGTCGAGCACTTCACCTCCCCGGGCTCGCCCGTCATCGTGCCCACGCCGGCGTACATGCCGTTCCTCACCCTGCCACCGGTGCTGGGCCGGGAGGTGCTCGAGGTCCCGCTCCGCGTCGTCGACGGCCGGTACGTCCACGACCTCCAGGCGCTCGACGCCGCGTTCTCCGCCGGCGGGGAGCTGCTCGTCCTGTGCAACCCGCACAACCCCACCGGGCGGGTGTTCGACCGGGACGAGCTTCTCGCCGTCGCCGAGCTCGTCGCCCGCCACGGCGGCCGGGTCTTCGCCGACGAGATCCACGCGCCCCTCGTCGGCCCGGGACGCCGGCACCTGCCCTACGCCGACGTCTCGCCCGTCGCGGCGGGCCACACGATCACCGCGACCTCGGCCTCCAAGGCCTGGAACATGCCCGGCCTGAAGTGCGGGCAGCTCGTCCTCACCGCCGATGCCGACCTCGAGCGGTGGGACGCCGTCGGCGGCCGGACCCAGAACCTCACGGGAACCCTCGGGGCGATCGCCGCGACGGTCGCGTACGACCAGGGACGGGAGTGGCTCGCGGAGGTCAAGGAGTACCTGCGGGGCAACGAGACGCTGCTGCGCCGCCTGCTCGCCGAGCGCCTGCCGGAGGTCGGCTACATCCCGCCGGAGGGGACCTACCTGGCCTGGCTCGACTGCCGAACGCTGGGACTGACGTCGCCCCAGGAGTTCTTCCTCCACGAGGCGGACGTGGCGCTGACCGACGGCGCGGCGTGCGGCCGCGCCGGCCGGGGCTTCGTGCGCCTGAACTTCGCGCTGCCGCGGCCGCTGCTCGAGCAGGCGGTCGAGCGCATGGCCGGCGCCCTGGCGCGACGCTGACGCCGCGCCGCTACCCGGCGGCGCGCTCGGTGAGCGCGTCGGTGAGGAGGGCGACGAGCGCGTCGAGCTGGACGTCGCTCGAGGACCCGATCTCCTCGTCCGACCCGTCCAGCGCCCGGGCGGCGAGGCCCGCCTTGGCGTCGATGAGCTCGGCGATCTTGGCGTCGAGCGTCTGCGCGGCGATGATCCGCCACGCGGTGACGGGCTCCGCCTGACCGATGCGGTGGATGCGGTCGATGGCCTGGGTCTGCTCCGCGTCGGTCCACGACAGCTCCGCGAGCACCATGTTGGACGCGACCTGGAGGTTGATCCCCACCCCCGCGGCCGTGAGCGAGCAGACGGCGACGGCGACGTCGGGGTCGTTCGTGAACGCGTCGATGTGCTTCTGCCGGGCCGACGCCGTCTGGTCGCCCCGGATGGACGCGTACCGGATCCCGCGCTGGGCGAAGGTCTCCTCCGCGGCGTCGAGGACGTCGATGTGCTTGGCGAAGAAGACCACCTTGCCGACGCTGCGCACCAGCTGGGCGGCGTAGTCCGCCGCGGGACCCGCCTTCGCCTCGCCGATGCGTCGCATCATGGAGAAGACGTTCTCGTCCGACTTCGCCGCGGCCTTGTCGTTGCGCTCCCACCGGGCGACCTGGCGGACGAGCTCGAGGTCGAGGCCCTCGACCACCTCGGCGCCGTGCCGCGCCTCGAGCGCCATGTCGTACCGCCGCACGAGGCGCCGGGCCAGGGCCTGCTCGGCCGCCCGGACGGAGCGGCCGGCCTCCCCGTCGAGCTCGACAGGCAGGTCGGCGACCCGGCGGGCCGGGATGTCGGCGGCCACGTCGATCTTGCGCCGGCGCACGATCCCCCGGTCGATGACCGCCGCCCGCGCCGCGGCGTAGAACTCGTGGTCGGCGGGCGTCAGACCCGTCTCCTCCAGCGCGGCCATGAGCTCGCCGAGCGGCTTCTTGTCGTCGATCCAGCCCAGGAACTCCCAGATGGCCTGGAAGTCCTCGATGTCGTTGATGAGCGGGGTGCCCGTCAGTGCCATGAGCAGCGGGTTGCCGGTGCGGAAGCGGATCCGCTCGGCGATCTCCAGGACGTGCTGGGAGCGCTGCGACCTCTTGTTCTTGATGTAGTGCGCCTCGTCGACCACCATGCCCCGGAACCCCAGGTCGCCCAGCCAGCCGACGTGCCGGTCGAGCACCTCGTAGTTGACGACGACGATGTCGGCGAACGCGTCGACGGTGTGCCCGTCACCGTGGACGACCGTGGCCCGCCGGTGGGGCGTCCACAGCCCGACCTCCCGGGCCCAGTTCGTCTTGACGACGTTGGGCACGACGACGAGGAGCGGGTAGGCGTCGGCGGCCTGCGCGGCGAGCAGCGCCTGCGCCGTCTTGCCCAGGCCCGGCTCGTCGGCCAGGAGGAAGGTGCGGTGCCCCGCCGCGGCCGCGGCGACGACCCGCGCCTGGTGCGGCATGAGCTCCAGGCCGCCCGGCAGGCGCACCGGCGACGGCTCGGGCAGGTCCATGCAGGACGACGCCCCACCCAGCTCGAAGGATCGGAACAGCGGGCCGAGCAGCTCCCAGCCGGCGAGGCGTCGCGGCCGGACGGCCCGCCGTCCGGCGGCGGAGTAGTCGGGCGCGAGGAAGGGGTTGGCGAGCTGGCGCGAGACGACCGACTGCGGCACCACCCGCCGTGCGGTCGCCGCGGTCTCGACCGCCTCGGGCTCGTCGTCCTCGTCGGGCTCGACCTCGACGCCCAGGCCCTGCAGCAGCTCGCGCCGGAGCTCCTTCGCCGCGTCGGAGACCACCGCGTCGTCGTCGAGCAGCGCCATGAGGGAGGAGTCACGCACCGCGGTCCGGGCCAGGATCCCCGCGATGCCGTCCAGGCGCTTGAGCTCCTCGGCGCGCCGGGCCTCCGGGAGGGTCGTCTCCGCCTTGAGGCGGGCCCGCTCCTCGCGCACCAGCAGGGCCACCACCTGGAACTTCGAACGCACCGAGGGCACCACCCGGCCGCGCTGGACGGACGCCTCGACCTCACGGACGAGGCGGGCGAGCACCGGCATGATGCCCTCGTTGTCGTGGTGGCGGGCGCGTCGCTGGTCGCGCTGGGGACGGCGCGTGCCGGACTGTCGCTGGGCTCTCTGCGCCACTCGGTGCTCCTCCTGCGTTGACGGCCGGGGTGAGGGACCCACGGGGACCCGCTGCCCGGGAACCGTCGACTCGAGCGGCCTGGCCGGCCGCCTGCGGTGGTGACCCCGCCGCACGGATCTCGGGAGATCGACGTGACGGTCGCGGGCGGCCCACCATGATCTGTTCGTCCCCGCAGGGCAGAACGCTCCGGCCCCCCGGTCAGGGGCCGGCCACGGACGGCAGCTCGCCGGGTCGACGGTCCGGCACCGGTCCGTCCGTTCCCGGCGTCCCGACTGCGCGTCTGTGCAGCGTCATCCTACCGCCCCGCCGGTGGTGCGGGGCCGGCGAGGTGCTCCGTGGCGCGTCCGGCTTGCGCCGCCGGGCGGCGGGCCGGCCGCCGACCCCCCAGACTGTGCGGATGGACCGGGCACGCGTGAAGGACTGGCTCATCGGCGCCACGGCGATGCTCCTCGTCCTGGCGCTCGGTCTGGTCCTCGCGTGGTGGGCGGTGACCGAGCCGGCCCGCGACGACCGGGACCCCGCCCCGCCGGCGCCGGGCGCCGGGTCGCCGGCCACCGGCCCACCGGCCGACCTCCGCGAGGACGAGGTGTGGCTGAGCGACCTCACCCTCGACGCCGGCGCCGTCACGGCCGCGGGCTCGACGTTCCTCGACGTGACCGCCGTCGGCCGGGACGTGGTCACGAGCGACGAGCGGATCGTCGCGGCGAGGCTCACCCTCGAGGCGACCGTGCCGTTCGACGTCGTCGCGGCCGAGCTGGGCGAGGGGACCACCGTGCGCGAGGCCGACGGCGGCCAGGCGAGCGTCGTCCGGACCGTGGAGGTCCTCGGCCGGGAGCTCCCCGTCGTCGCCACCGGGACGGTCGAGGTCGAGGACGGCCGCCTCGTCGTCGAGCCACTCTCCATCGACGTCGGCGGCCCGTCCTTCCTCTCCGGTGCCCTCGCCGCGCTCGTGCGCGAGCTCGTCACCATCGAGCACGAGCTCGAAGGACTGCCCGAGGGTCTCGTGCTCCGGGACGTCACGGTCCAGGACGACGGGTTCCGGGCCCTGCTCCGCGGCGAGGACGTCGAGCTCACACCGTAGGTTCCGGGCAAACCGCCCTCTGGCGTGGCGGATCACGCCCGGCGTAACGTCGTCACGTGACAGAGGTCACGTGACGACGAGGGCGGGCGAGCTGCGATGAACATGATGGCCGACATGATGAAGTCCATGCCGATGGCGGAGAAGGCCGGCATGGAGATGCCCATGATGCAGCAGTGCATCGAGGCGTGCTCCGCGGCGGCGATGGCGGCGACGATGTGCGCCGACGCCGATGCGGGCGAGGGCATGGGGCGCTGCGCCGCCATGTGTACCAACACCGCCGACGTCGCGACGGCGATGATGCGCATGATGATGCGGCCGACCGGTTACGACATGACCGTCATGACCGCGATGACATCGGCCTGCATGAGCATGGGCGAGGCCTGCGCGGCGGAGTGCGAGACGCACGCCGCCATGTCCGAGCACTGCCGGATCTGCGCGATGGCGTGCCGTGCGATGGTCGAGGCGTGCTCGTCGATGATGTCGTCGATGACGAGCGCCTAAGCCTCGACGATCACCTCGGCTCGCGCCGAGAACCACACCCCGCCGACCGCGACGAGCTCGGCGACGGGGTGCACGGCGACGGGCTCGCCCACGGGCGCGCCGGCCCCGGTGGTCAGCGTCCGCACGCCGCCGTCCAGCAGGACGACGGTGAGCTCAGCGGGACGGCTGGAGAGGACGAGGCCGTCGAGCCACGCGCTCGGGGAGGCCTTGGCGACCACTTCCTGGATGGGCAGGACGTCGGTACGGCTGGGGTTCGACACGTCGATTCCTTCGGCGTTCGGTGATGCACTGGTCCGGGCCGACGCCGGGCGCCCTGGTTCCTGCCAGGTCCTGCGGTGTCGGGGTGCGCCGCGATGCAGCGGTAGGGTCCACGCGGTCCAGGCGTCATGCCTGGGGCTCCTCAGAGCTGAGGGGACCGGACGCGAGAGGTCAGCGGCACATTCGACACAGGCAACGGCACATCGACGAGACGTCGACGGAGCTCGCGGAGAGCGAGTTCAGAGGCCGGGCCGTGGACATGTGTCGAGTTTGCGGGACGGTCCGCATGGTGTCAACGGTTCTCACATGTCGGACAGGCCCGATACCACCGGGGTGCGGGGGTCCGGCATTCGCGGTCCCTGGGTGACGTACACGACCGGGACGTCGGCGTCGACGACGTCGTCCCACCCCGGCGTACGTGCCCTCGGTCACCTCCGGCGGCGTCTGCGCAGGTCAGCGACGGACGACGATGGTTCGCCGGGCACGACAGCGCCACGACTCGTGACAGTCCGCCCGGCATGCGCCAGTGTTGGTGCCACGGCGCTTGCAACGGCGCGGCGGCGGTCCTGCACCACTGCTCGACCGGAGGAGCTCGCCATGAGCCCGAACATCAAGCCCCGACACATCGCCCTCGTCGCCCACGACAACATGAAGGTGGAGCTGCTGCGCTGGGCGGAGTACAACCGAGGCACCCTCGCCCAGCACCAGCTCTACGCCACCGGCACGACCGGGACGATGCTCGAGTTCGAGCTCGGCCTGCCCGTCCACCGCTTTCTCTCGGGCCCCGTCGGCGGCGACCAGCAGATCGGCGCCAGGATCGCCGAGGGCAGCATCACCATGCTGGTCTTCTTCTGGGACCCGCTGGAGGCGCAGCCGCACGACCCCGACGTCAAGGCGCTCCTGCGGATCGGGGCCGTGTGGAACGTCCCGATGGCGTGCAACGTCGCGACGGCGGACATGCTCATCTCGTCGCCGCTCCTGGGCAGCGACTACGAGAACCGTCGTCCCGACCTCACCCCCCGTGACTGGGACCGCACGGCGGAGAGCGACGGCGAGCTCCAGCCGGCGTCGTAACCGGGTTCCCGCTTGCCGACCCGCACGACGCGCCCCACCCTGGTGGCTCGGACGATCAGGAGGCACGCATGCGACTCGACGGCAAGGTGGCGCTGGTGACCGGGGCCGGCTCGGGGATCGGCAGGGCGTCTGCCCTTGCGTTGGCCGGCGCCGGGGCCGCGGTCGTGGTCCTCGGCCACCGGAAGGAGCACGCCGACGACGTCCTCGCCGAGATCGAGCGCGCCGGGGGCACCGGCATGGCGGTGGGCGGGGACGTCGCCGACGAGGCGGGCATGGCCGGCATCGTCGACCAGGTCGACGAGCGGTTCGGACGGCTGGACGTCGTGCTCGCCAACGCCGGGATCAACGGCGTGTGGGCGCCGCTCGACGAGCTGACGGTCGACGAGTGGCGCACCACCATCGACACCAACCTCACCGGCACGTTCATAACGGTCAAGTACGCCGCCCCGCTGCTCCGGCGGCAGGGGGGCTCGGTGGTCATCACGTCCTCGATCAACGGCACGCGGACGTTCAGCAACACCGGCGCCTCCGCGTACAGCAGCAGCAAGGCCGGCCAGGTGGCCTTCGCCAAGATGGTGGCCGTCGAGCTCGCCCAGGACCGGGTGCGCGTCAACGTCATCTGCCCGGGCGCCATCGAGACCGAGATCGACGACAACACCGAGCAGCGCGACCTCGACGACGTCCAGGTCCCGGTGGAGTACCCGGAGGGTCAGATCCCGCTCACCCACGGCCGGCCCGGCAGCGCGCAGCAGGTCGCAGACCTCGTGCTGTTCCTCGCCTCGGACGCAGCCGCCCACATCACCGGCACCGAGGTGTGGATCGACGGCGGGCAGTCGCTCCTCGTGTGACGGTCAGTGGACCGCCTCGACGGCGGCCCGCTCGATCGCGAGCCCCGCGGTGTAGCGCTCGAGGTACGCCGCGTACCCCGTCACGTCGTCGGCGTCCGGCTCGACGACGTCGAGCGTGACGTCCGCGAAGACCTCCTCCGTCAGCCACGACGCCAGGCCACGCTCCCCCGCGCTGCCGTCCGCGACCGCCCGGCGGTAGGCGGCGAGCACCGCGATCCCCCACGCGCCGCCCTCGCCCGCCGTGGTGCCGACGGCCACCGGCGCACCCGTCGCCGCTGCGAGCAGGCGCTGCGCCACCCCCGCGGTCCGGAACAGGCCGCCGTGCGCGAACATCGAGTCGACGGCCACCCCCTCCTCCGCCAGCACCCGCATCCCCAGGCTGAGGGTGGCGAAGACGCCGAGGACCTGGGTGCGCGCGAAGTTGGCGAGCGTGAGGCGCGAGCCCGGGGTGCGCACGAAGAGCGGCCGGCCCTCCTCGAGCCCCGTGATGGGCTCACCCGAGAGGTAGTTGTAGGCGAGCAGACCGCCGCCGTCCGCCTCACCCTCCAGGGCGCTGCGCAGCAGGGCGCCGAACACCTCGGCCGGCTCGGCCGGGTGCCCCAGCGCCGCGGCCAGCTCGCCGAGCATCCCGGCCCAGGCGCCGAGCTCGCTCGCCCCGTTGTTGCAGTGGACCATCGCCACCGGGTCGCCCGCCGGCGTGGTGACGACGTCGATCTCGTGGTGCACCCGCTCCAGCGCCCTCTCCAGGACGACCATCGCGAAGATGCTGGTGCCCGCGCTGACGTTGCCGGTGCGCGGGGCCACCGCGTTGGTGGCCACCATCCCGGTGCCCGCGTCGCCCTCGGGCGGGCAGAGCGGCACCCCGGCGCGCAGGGTGCCGCTCGGGTCGAGGAGGGCCGCCCCCTCGTCGGTGAGCGTCCCGGCGTCGCCGCCCGCGGGCAGGACCCGGGGCAGCACGTCGGCGAGCCGGACGTCGGCGCCGTGCGAGGAGATCAGTCGGTCCACCGTGGCGAGCATCCCGGCGTCGTAGTCACCGGTGGCGGGGTCGATCGGGAACATGCCCGACGCGTCACCCACGCCCAGCACCTTCTCGCCCGTCAGCCGCCAGTGCACGTAGCCGGCGAGCGTGGTGAGGAACCGGATCTGCGGTACGTGCGGCTCGTCGTCGAGAACGGCCTGGTACAGGTGGGCGACGGACCAGCGCAGGGGCACGTTGAAGGCCAGCGCGTCCGTGAGCTCGGCGGCCGCCTCACCGGTGCTGGTGTTGCGCCAGGTGCGGAAGGGCACGAGGAGCTCCCCGCCGCCGTCGAGGGCGAGGTAGCCGTGCATCATCGCGGAGACGCCGACCGCCCCCACGGTGGCGGGGCGGACGCCGTGGCGCTGCTCGGCGTCGGCGAGCACCGCCGCGACGGCCGCCTGGACGCCCGCCCACACCGCGTCGAGGGAGTACGTCCACACCCGGTCGACGAACTCGTTCTCCCAGGCGTGGCTCCCGCTGGCGAGCGGGACCTGGTCGGGCCCGATGAGCGAGGCCTTGATGTTCGTCGAGCCCAGCTCGATCCCCAGCGCCGTGCGCCCCTCGGTCAGCGCGGCACGGATCTGTGCCTGTGCCTCGTCCTGGTGCTCCATCGCAGTGCTCCGTTCTCGCCCTGCGTCGTCGCGGGCGTCGTCCTGTCCGGGTCCGGAGCCAGGTTAGCGCTCACATCGGGGCGTTCCCGTGACACAGGGCCCGGAGGTGACCGCACGTCGCTCGCGACCCTGGGAGGCTGGCCGCATGTGGTTCGACTCGTGGTCCGACCTCCTCCGCATCGCCGTCGTCGGCACGGCCGCCTACGTCACGGTCGTCGTCGTGCTCCGCGTCGCCGGGAAACGGGCGCTGGCAAAGCTCAACGCCTTCGACCTCGTGGTCACCGTGGCGCTCGGATCGACCCTGGCCACCATCCTGCTCAGCTCGGACATCTCGTGGAGCGAGGGCGCGCTCGCTCTCGGCGTCCTCGCGGTCCTGCAGCTGGCCGTGACCTGGACGTCGTCGCGGCGGCCGCGTCTGCGGTCCGCCCTGACGTCCGGACCCACCCTGGTTCTGCGCGACGGCGAGCCGCTCCCGGCGGCGATGCGCGAGCAGCGCCTCACCATGGACGAGCTGCGCCAGGCCGTCCGCGGCACCGGTACCGGCTCCCTGGCCGAGGTCGCCGCGATCGTCCTCGAGAGCGACGGCACCCTCAGCGTCATCCCGGCCGACAGGATCGGTGACGGCAGCGCCCTCGCCGGCCTCGACGGACCACCGAGCAGGCTAGGTTGACGACCATGGCGACGAAGACGATCACCGAGCTGGTCTCCGACCTCTCCGGCAGGCCCATCGAGCGCGGCAGGGGCCGGTCGGTCGACTTCTCCTACGAGGGCGTGCTCTGCCGGGTCGACCTGACCAACGACGAGGTCGCCGCCTTCGAGAAGTCGCTGGCGCCCTACCTCGAGGCCGCCCGGAAGGTGGGGATCCGCCGGACGTCGGCGTCGAGCACCACGAAGCGGGGGTTCGACCCCGCCGCCGTCCGCGCGTGGGCGGTGGGCCAGGGCATCACCGTGAGCCCGCGCGGACGCATCAGCGCCGACGTGGTCGAGAGGTACCGCGCGGCCGGCAACTGACGGCCCCGTCCGACCACCACCACCACGACCACCACCATCACGATGTCGGCCGACCCACGGGGACGGGTGCAGACCCGGGCGGGTCGGCGCGCCCTCCTCGCCCAGCTGTCGGCACCGGCCCGGCGGTTCCTCAGCACGGAGGCCGGGAGCGCAGGGCTGCTGCTGGCGGCCACCGTCGTCGCCCTGGCCTGGGCGAACTCGCCGTGGTCCGACGCCTACGTCGCGTTCTGGGCGGTCGAGGCGGGCGTCTCGGTGGCCGGCTGGGAGCTGTCGACGGATCTGGGCCACTGGGTCAACGACGGCCTCATGGCGCTGTTCTTCTTCGTCATCGGCCTGGAGGTCCGGCGCGAGCTCTCGGTCGGTGAGCTCACCGACCTCCGGCGCGCCGCCGTCCCGGTGGCCGCCGCCCTGGGCGGCCTGGCCGTCCCGGCGCTGCTCTTCCTCGCGCTGGCACCGGGTGGTGACGCGGCCCGCGGGTGGGGTGTGGTGATCGGGACCGACACGGCCTTCATGCTCGGCGCCCTGGCCGTGGTGGGCCCCACGTTCGCCACCCAGCTGCGGGTCTTCCTCCTCACCCTGACGGTCATCGACGACATCGTCGCCGTCAGCGTCATCGGCGTGTTCTACAGCGAGTCCCTCGACGTGGCCGCACTCGTCGCCATGGCGGCCCTCGGGGCGCTGCTGGCGGTGTTCAGCCGGCTCGGCGTGTGGCGGGCGGCCCCGTACGTCGCGGTCGGCCTCGGCCTGTGGGTGGCCGCCGTCCAGGCGGGTCTTCACGCCTCGATCGCCGGCATGCTCGGCGGCCTGCTGGTGGCGGCCCACCCGCCCGCACGCGACCTGGTCGAGGGAGCGGCGGTGCGGTTCCGCGCGTTCCGCCAGTCTCCCGACGTCGTGGTCGGCCGGTCCGCGCGCCTGGGCCTGGTCCGCGCCGTGTCGGTCAACGAGCGGCTGCAGACCACCCTGCACCCGTGGACCGGCTACGTCGTGGTGCCCCTGTTCGCCCTGGCCAACGCCGGGGTCGACCTGCGCGACGGCGTGCTCGTCGAGGCGCTCTCGTCCCGCCTCACGTGGGCGGTGGTGGCGGCGCTCGTCGTCGGCAAGCTTCTCGGTGTGGGCCTGACGTCCTGGGCTGCGGTCCGTGCCGGTCTGGGGCGCCTACCCGCCGGCGTGGGGTTCGGGCACGTCCTGGGCGGTGCAGCCCTGTCGGGGATCGGCTTCACCGTCTCCCTCCTCATCGCCGGGCTCGCGTTCGACGACCCGGTGCTGCGCGACCAGGCGACGGTCGGCGTCCTCGTCGCGGCCGTGGTCGCGACCGCCCTCGGCTGGGCCGTCTTCCGCCTCGCCGCCGTCCTCCGCGGCCAGACGGACGCGGACCTCCCCCGGTTCCTCGACCGGCCGGTGGACCCGGCCGGCGACCAGATCCGTGGCCCGGTCGACGCACCCCTCACGCTGGTGGAGTACGGCGACTTCGAGTGCCCGTTCTGCGCCCGTGCCACCGGGGTGACCGATGAGCTGCGGGACCGCTTCGGCGACGACCTCCGCTACGTCTTCCGCCACCTTCCCCTCGTCGACGTGCACCCCCGGGCCGAGCGGGCCGCCCGTGCCGCGGTCGCCGCGCAGCGGCAGGGCCACTTCTGGGAGATGCACGACCTGCTGTTCTCGCACCAGGACCGGCTCGACCTCGCCGACCTCGCCGGGTACGCCCGGGACCTCGGCCTGGACGTCGAGGCCTTCCTGCGTGACCTGGACGAGGAGGACACCGCTGCCCTGGTCCGGGCTGACGTGGCGAGCGCCGAGGCCAGCGGGGCGCGTGGCACGCCCACCTTCTTCGTCGGCGCGGCCCGGCACACGGGCCCGCACGACACCGAGTCCCTGGCCCGGGCGCTGGAGGCGTCTCGACGGGCGGCCGGTGGGCCCCGTGGCCGGTAGGTTCCCGTCCGGCCCCCGGGCTCGGACGCGGGTCCGACCGGACGCCGGGCGACGTGCGGTCCAGGTCCTTCTCGGGCGCCGTGGACCCGTACTACTGCAGGAGGGTGCGGTCGTCGAGACCGCCGCCCTTGATCTTCTCGAACTCGGCCAGCAGGTCGGCCGGGCTCATGCGCGACTTCCGGGCGTCGTCGACGTCGAGGATGATGCGGCCCTCGTGCATCATGATGAGCCGCGTGCCCATGCTCAGGGCCTGCTCCATGTTGTGCGTGACCATGAGCGTCGTCAGCCGGTGGCGCTCGACGAGCTCGGAGGTGAGCCGGGAGATCAGGGCTGCGCGCTGCGGGTCGAGAGCCGCGGTGTGCTCGTCGAGCAGCAGGATGCGCGGCTCGGAGAAGGTCGCCATGAGCAGGGAGAGCGCCTGGCGCTGACCGCCGGAGAGCAGGCCGACCTTCGCCCGCAGCCGGTTCTCCAGGCCGAGCTCGAGGCTGGCGAGGTCCTCGCGGAACCGCTCCCGCTTCGCGCCCGTCACCCCGCGCCGCAGGCCGCGCCGACGGCCACGCTCGAACGCGATCGCGAGGTTCTCCTCGATCGTCATGTGCGGGGCCGTCCCGGCCATCGGGTTCTGGAAGACCCGGCCGATGTAGCGGGCCCGCTGGAAGTCGGCGAGCCGGCTGACGTCCCGCTCGTCGATCCGTACCCTCCCGGCCTCCGGCCGGAGCTTTCCGGAGACGACGTTGAGCAGCGTCGACTTCCCCGCACCGTTGGACCCGATGACGGTGACGAACTCGCCCTCGAAGAGCCGGAGCCCCACCTCCCGCAGCGCGACCCGCTCGTTCACGCTGCCCGGGAAGAAGGTCTGGGTGACGCCGTCGACGTGGAGCATCAGGCCTCCGCCCCTACGGTCACGTCCCGCACCCGCCGGGCCGGCTTGAACCGCCGCAGTACCGACCAGCGCGGCAGGACGAGGGCGAGGACGACGAGAACGGCCGAGATGAGCTTCATGTCGTTGGGGTTCAGGCCCGCGCCGAGGGCCACCTGGATGACCACGCGGTAGAGCACCGAGCCGACGACGACGGCCAGCGTGGCCACCAGGATGACCCGCTGTCCCACGATCGCCTGCCCGATGATGACCGACGCGAGACCGGCGACGATGAGACCGATCCCCATGCCGACGTCGGCGAAGCCCTGGTACTGCGCGATGAGCGCCCCGCACACCGCCACGAGCCCGTTGGACAGCGCCAGCCCGAGCACCTTCATGAAGTCCGTGGAGACGCCGAAGGAACGGATCATCTCCTCGTTGTCGCCCGTGGCCTGCATGGCCAGACCGGTGTCGGTGTGGAGGAACCAGTCGAGCACGAGCTTGAGGAGGAGGGCGCCGACGGTGAAGATGCCGACGGCGACCGCGGTGCCGAGCAGGGCCGAGTCCCGCAGCGGGGTGAACAGCGTCTCCTCGCGCAGCAGCGGCAGGTTGGCCTTGCCGCCCATGATCCGCAGGTTGATCGAGTACAGCCCGATCTGGGTGAGGATGCCGGCGAGGAGGCCGTTGATCCTGCCCTTGGTGTGCAGGACGCCGGTGATGACCCCGGCGGCCAGTCCGGTCACACCCGCCGCCGCCGTCGCGAGCAGCGGCGGGGTGCCGGAGATGATGAGCATGGCCGCCGTCGCACCGCCCGTGGTGAACGACCCGTCGACCGTGAGGTCGGGGAAGTCGAGGATCCGGAAGGTGAGATAGACCCCCAGCGCCATGACGGCGTAGAGGAGGCCCAGCTCGACGGCGACGACCACTACTCGACGACCGTGTCCGCGCGGTCGAGGACCGCCTGCGGAATGCTCACGCCCATGCGCTCGGCCGCGCCGCTGTTGACGACGAGGGTGAGCTCCTCGAGCGTCTCCACCGGCATCTCGGCCGGGTCGGCGCCCTCGGTGAGGATCTGAACGGCCATGAGCCCGGTCTGGTAGCCGAGCTTGTCGTAGTCGATGCCGTAGGTGGCCAGGCCGCCGCGCTCGACGCTGTCGGACTCGCCGACGACGAGGGGCACCTGGCGCTGCTCGGCGACGGCGATCACGGACTCGAGCGCCGAGACGACGGCGTTGTCCGTGGGGATGTAGAACGCGTCGACCTCGAGGGACTGGGCGGCCTGCTGGACCTCGGCGGAGGTGCTCACGGTGGCCTCCTCGATCGTCAGGCCGAGCTCGTCGGCCGCCTCCTTGGCGAGCTCGACCTGCACCTCGGAGTTGACCTCGCCGGAGCTGTAGACGATGCCGATCGTCTCCGCGTCGGGCGCGATCTCGACCAGCAGCTCCAGCTGTTCACGGACCGGGTTGAGGTCCGAGGTGCCCGTGAGGTTCCCCCCCGGCGTCTCCCAGCTGTCCACCAGCCCGGCCTCCTCGGGCTCCGTGACGGCGGTGAACAGCACCGGGACGTCAGTGATCGCCTGTGCGGCGGCCTGCGCCGTGGGGGTGGCGATCGCCAGGACGAGGTCCTTGCCGTCCGTGGCGAACGTGTTGGCGATGGACGTGGCGGTGGACTGGTCACCCTGGGCGTTCTGCTCGTCGTACGTGGCCTCGACCCCGTTCTCCTCGAGCGCGCGCTTGAAGCCCTCCCGCGCGGCGTCGAGGGACGGGTGGGAGACGATCTGGGTGATGCCGATCTCGACCGCCTCACCGGCCACGGCGGTACCGTCCGCGGCGGGCTCGGCGTCGCCGTCGGCGGAGCCGCACCCGGCGAGGAGGAGTCCGGCGGCGGTGAGGGAGCTGAGCAGGCGCGCGGGGCGCTTCATGGTGGGTCCTTCCGGCGGGCGGGCCTGGCGGCGGGGGCGTCGTGGCGCAGGCTAGACGCTCGCCGTCCCTCCGGGCGACGCCTTCTCGCCTGGTGGCACGGCACGTCCCCGCGCGAACCGTGACGGTCCGCCGGGCGATGACGGGGTCCTGCGATCACCCGGCGGGGCCGCGGCGCGCGTGCCGCCACCCGGTGTGAGCCGGCGTGGGACCCACACGCAGCATCTGCGCGAACAGGCTCGGACCGGACACCTGCCCCGTCCTGCGCCACTCACCGGCAGACCGGAGCCTGCGTCGACCGTCCGCGCCGACACGTGTACCCCGCGCCGGCACCGGCACGTGCACCGCACGGCACCGCCGCGCTGTCGGGAACGCCGACGTAGCGCTCGACGAAGCGGCTCCTGCGTCCGGTCGATGCACCGCTGTTGGCCCACCGATCACGAGGGAGCGGACCGAACACCGAGACCGCGAGAACGGACGAGATGTCCGCACCACCAACAGCCGGACAACACAGGTCCCGGACGCTGCCGCGCCGGTCAGGCGGCGACCGCGAGCGTGCGGCGCGGGGATCCTCATCATCGCCCGTGGCCCGGCAGAACCTCACGACGTCCTCCTGGTCGGTGGACAGGAGGTCGATCACCTGGCGACCCGCTCGGCTACCGTGACGGGCGTGACGATCACCCTGCGGGAGATCACCGAGGACAACCACGAGTCCGTCCTCGCGGTGGAGATCACGCGCGACCAGGAGCGGTTCGTCACCACCGTGCGGGACTCACTGGCGGAGGCCGCCGCCCACCCGGAGGGCAACCCCTGGTTCCGGGCCGTCTACGCCGACGAGCACCCCGTCGGGTTCGTCATGCTGAGCTGGGACGTCGAGCCTCGACCGCCCGAGGTCAACGGACCCTGGTTCCTGTGGAAGCTGCTCATCGACCACCGGCACCAGCGCTCGGGCTACGGCCGCGAGGTCGTGCGGCAGGTCGTCGAGCTCGTGCGCGCCCACGGCGGCACCGAGGTGCTCACCAGCCACGTCCCGGGCGAGGGCGGCCCGGCCGGCTTCTACGCCCGGCTCGGGTTCGTCCCGAGAGGAGACCTCGACCCCGACGGCGAGGTCATCCTGCGCCTTCCGCTGGACGGCTGACCTCGACCCAGCCCCGTGCGGGACCGGGGACGGCTCAGCGTCACCGACGCCGCCGCCGAGCTCGGTGTCGCCCTGGCCTGCGGGTGGGGACCCGGATGTCGGCCTGCACGACGCCCGGCACCAAGGTCCGCTGCGCCTGCCCTCGCCGCGCGGGACGATGGAGGTGGTCGGCGCGACCCGTCGGCCACCGAGATGAACGGGCTCTGCGGCGACCCCGCCGGGCCGGGAGATGGATCACGATGGACCCGAGCATCACCGTCCTCGCCGCCCACACCCTGGGCGTCCCGCTCGACCAGTTCCTGCTGCTCACGTTCCGAGGGGTGAGCCGCGGCCGCTCCTGCGTGCTGAGGACGTGCGACGGCGAGCTCCACGACGCGGACGACCGCGACGCCCTGGCGCTGCTGGCCCGGGACGCGGAGTACGTCCGCGTCGCCTGAGTCAGCGCTCGGTCGGCTGCGCGGAGTCGTACCGGCAGGCCGCCGCGTGGTAACCGGGGCAGCCCTTGCAGGACCCGCAGTGCCTGTTGCGCGGCTGGGAGCACCGCTCACAGGAGGCCCTGAACTTCAGCGGGCCGTCATAGGTGTGCGACTGGTCGTCGGATCGGGTGGTCTGGAACTTCGGACGGCTCGACATGGTCGCAACGGTAGACCTCGCGTCGTGGTCGCAGCGCCGGGCGGTGTCTGACGCCCCCGCTACCTTGGGGTGCGACCAGGAGGCCGGCAGGCACCGACGAAGGAGCGCGCGATGGCAGTCAGGGTCCACAACATGTCCATCTCCCTCGACGGCTTCGCCACCGGTGAGCCGCAGTCCGCCGAGGCACCGTTCGGCCACGCCGGCGAGCGACTGCACGAGTGGATGCTGGCAACCCGCTTCTGGCACGAGGGTGGAACCGCAGGGGTCGACGACGCCTTCGCCCAGCGCCACGGCCCCGGCATCGGGTCCGAGATCATGGGCGCCCACAAGTTCGGTCCGCCCGGCTGGCAGGACGACCCGGACTGGACGGGTTGGTGGGGCCCGAACCCGCCGTTCCACACGCCGACCTTCGTGCTCACCCACCGCACGCGCCCGCCGGTCGCCATGGAGGGCGGCACCACGTTCCACTTCATCGACACCTCCCCGGCCGAGGCACTCGAGACCGCCCGTCAGGCAGCCGACGGCCAGGACGTCCGGATCGGCGGCGGGCCCACCGTCGTCCGCGACTGCCTCGCCGCCGGGCTCATCGACCACATGCACCTCGTCCAGGTACCGATCGTCCTCGGCCGCGGTGTCCGCCTCTGGGACGGCCTGGAGGCCCTTGAGGACTCCTACGCCATCGAGGCGGTCTCCTCCCCCTCCGGCGTCACCCACCTCACGTTCACGCGCACGGCCTGAGCCCGTCGACGCTCAACCGATGCACTCGGCCAAGGAGACGACGATCCCCTCCGGCCCCCGACGTAGGCCGACCGCGCCGCCTCAGAGCCCCTTCCCCGACGGGGAGACGAGGATCTTCACGGCGGTCTCGTTGTGATGGATGAGCGTCTCGAAACCCTTGTCGACGATGTCGTCGAGACCGATCTTGCCGGTGATGAACGGCTTGAGGTCGATCGTGCCGGACTCCACGAGCGCGATGGTGTCGGGGTGGTTGTTGACGTAGGCGATGGAGCCGCGCACGTCGATCTCCTTCATGACCAGCTGGAAGAGGTCGACGGACGCCGGCTTGCTCCAGATGGACACCACCTGCAGGACACCAGTGGGCCGTAGCGCGTTCATGAGCGTGTCGAGCACCGGCTGGGCGCTCGTGGCCTCGATCGCGATGTCGGCCCCTTGTCCGCCGGTCAGCCGCTTGACCTCCTCGACGACGTCGACCTGCGTGGGGTCGAACGCGTGGTCGGCGACGCCCGTGTCGAGGGCACGCTGCCGGCGCAGCTCGCTGAGCTCGGTCACCGCCACGGTGGCGCCCTTCGCCTTGAGCACCGCGGCCGTGAGCAGGCCGATCGGGCCGGCGCCACCGACCAGCACGAAGTCCCCGGCCTTCGCACCGGACCGGTCCACCGCGTGGTAGCCCACGGACAGCGGCTCCAGCAGCGCCGCCTCGTCCAGCGGCACGTCGTTGTCGATCGGGTGGACCCACCTGCGCTTGACGGAGACCTTCTCGCCCAGGCCGCCACCGTTGCCGGACAGGCCGATGAAGCCCATGTCCGGCGAGACGTGGTAGTCCTTGCTCTGCGGACCGGTGTCGACGTCGTCGCGGATGATGTACGGCTCGACGACGACGTGCTGGCCCACCTCGATGTCGTCCACGCCCTCGCCCAGGGCGTAGACCACCCCGGAGAACTCGTGACCCAGCGTGATCGGTGCCGACTCGCCCGAGAGCGGGTGCGGGTGGCCTGGCGCCGGCACGAAGATCGGGCCCTCCAGGTACTCGTGGAGGTCGGACCCGCAGATGCCGCACCACGCGACGTCGATGCCGACCTCGCCGGGCCTCACCTCCGGCTCCGGCAGCTCCTCGATCCGGATGTCCCCTCGGCCGTGGTAGCGGGCAGCGCGCATGTGGAGTCCCTTCGCCGTCGTGGGTACGCCGTCGCCGTGACGGGCCGCGTCGTGACGAGGACCCGCGCAGCTCGGCGTCCGTCCCTGCTGTGTCTTTCGACCGTACTCCGTGCCGCTCCGTCCGACGGGCTGTTGGCACACGCGGAAGCTCGGCCCTGGAGGCAGGTACGGTGGCGCCCGTGAGCGAGGACGAGGTGCTCCGCCGGTTCCAGGCGATGATCGACGGCATGGGCCTGGAGGACCTGCGGGCGCTGACCGGGCAGGTCCTCACCCAGGCCGGCCAGGCCGCCGCTGAGCCGGTGGAATCGCGCCGGCGCCCGGCCCGGCCCGAACCGGCCGTGTTCCGGCTCCGGGTGGACCTCAACGACGCGGCACCGCCGATCTGGCGGCGTCTCGACGTGCGCTCGGATCTCACGCTCGACGTCGTCCACCAGGTCCTGCAGGACGCCTTCTCCTGGACCGACTCCCACCTGCACCGGTTCGTGCTCGGCGCCGACGACGTCTGGGACCCGCGGGGCGAGGCGTTCCTGTGCCCGTACGACGTGGACGACCCCGAGAACGAGGACGGCGGCACGCCGGAGGAGCTGGTCCGCCTCGACGAGACCATGGGCGAGCCGGGCGACGTGCTGCGGTACGTCTACGACTACGGCGACAGCTGGGACCTGACGCTGCGCCTGGAGGAGGTGTGCCACCCGCGCACCACCGCTCCCCCGGCCGCGTGCGTCGGCGGTCACCGGGGCGCACCGCCGGAGGACTCGGGCTCGATCCGGGACGCGGAGTCCCTTGCTGAGGTGCTGGACGACCCGGCCTACTTCGACCCTGCCGATGTCAACGCCCGCCTCACCCGGCCGTACTACGTCCTCCGGCAGCGCGGACTGCCGCGGCGGCTGCTCGAGCTGCTCCCGGTGCTCGAGCTCGTCGCCGGGCCAGGCACCGACGACCTGGCCCACCGCCTGGCCTCCCTCGATCCAGCGGCGCCCGGGCCCTCCACCGCGGAGATCGCCGCCGTCCTGCGCCCGCACCTGTGGGTGCTCGACCGCGCCGCCTCCGACGGGATCCCGCTCACGGCGGCCGGCTACCTCAAGCCGGCCGATGTCGAGGCGCTCGCACCCCTGGTCCCGGGGATGGCGGGGTGGATCGGCAAGGCCAACCGTGAGGACCTGACCTGGCCGGTGGCCGCCTTCCGCGAGTCGCTCATTCGCCACCTGGGCCTGCTGCGCAAGCACAGGGGCCGGCTCGTGCTCACCAGGGCCGGTGCCGCGGCCCACGTGGACCCGCGAGCGCTGTTCGAGCACCTCGCCGGGCGACTGAGGCCGCGCGAGGGTCGGGAGTTCGAGCGCGACGCCGACCTGCTCGTGCTGGCGTACGCAGCGGTCGGCGAGGACAAGGTGCTGCCGCTGAGCCAGGTCGCCGCAACCCTGACCGACCTGGGCTACCGCTACTCCGACGGCACCGTGGTGGACGAGCACGCCGTGCGCACGTACGACCGCAACGTCTACGGCGTGCTCCTGGACCTCTCCCCCGAACCGGCGGTGCGGCGTGAGCATCGCCGCATGAGCCCCGTGGCCGCCGCCCTGGCCCGTGCCGCTCTGGGCATGACGACGCACCCCTAGGAACTGCTCGGCCAGGGCGCCACGGCTGCCGGGGACCCGTCATTGAGGTCGTCGTGCCGGGGCGATCTCGACCGCCTCGGATGCCCCGCCGGCCGGCGACTCGGTCAGGAGCTCTCTTCGTGCGCGGCCTCAAGCGCACTTCGGCTCGCGGCCACGATGAACTCGTCTCCGCTGTCGGCCAGCCCGAACCTGGCGCGGCCGGCCCTCTTCGCGATGGTGGTCAGGAGCGGCTCGACGAGGTCGAGGTTCTCCGGGCGCTGCCCGTCGCGCTGCTTCCACCCGTTGCGCTGCCAGGTGGGGCCCCACACCGTCGCGACCTTCACGAGGTGCTCGGAGTCGGTCCTGATGAGGAGATGGGCCTCTGAGGGTGCGTGGTCCAGCAGGTGCAGGACGGCGCGCAGCTCGCCTTCCTTCCCGGTCGCGTACGGCATCGCACCCGTCGTGGTCACCCTGGTGCGCTGGTTCATGTAGGCCCAGCCGGTCGGGCCCGGGTCCGGGTCGGCGACGGCGTGCACCGCGATCACTGCGTCGAAGGTCGTGCCGGCTACCGGCGCGGTAGCAGGCGGCCGGGTGGCCGGCGCACGGGTGGCAGCGGGGCGACGCTTGGCAGGCGTGCTGGACCGGCGGGCGGCCGGGACGGTCGGCGCCGCCTCGAGGCGCCGCGCCAGTGGCTCGAGGAGCGGGAGGACTTCCGCCGCCTGCCAACGGACGAACGGTCGGCCGAGCGGCGAGACGTCCGGCGCCGCGAGACCGCGCGCCAGCGCGTCGGGGGTGGCCTCCCGGCCCATTTTCAGTCCAGCAGTCACGAGAAGCTCTCCGGCAGCCTGGGTGTCGACCCCGAGACGCCGGCCGAGCTCCTCCTGGGTGGCCCAGGTCTCCACGATCCGCTCCTTCCCCGGTCGGCAGTGAGCCGACCGCCCCGTGCACGGACGTGCCGCGTCCCGCCTCCTTCGAGGCGCCGCGACCGCCTTCCACACTACTGGGCCGCGTCTCCCCGCCGGGCCGCCCTTCCCGCCACCCGGTCGACCACGCCGTGCTTCGTCGACGCGACGGTCACGCAGCCAGCGTGCCGCCGAAGACCTGCCACGCCAGGGCCGACTTCGCGGTCAGGCTGAGCACGATGTAGGCCTTCTCACCGAACAGGTAGTCCTGCCACCGCCCCTTGGCGCGGTACTGGAGCCACTGGTTGAGGGCGAAGGCGTTGAAGAAGACGAACAGGGACACGAAGATGCCGTAGACGAAGCCAGGAGGTGAGGCCGACGACGTCGAGCCGGGCGACAGCAGGTAGACGGTGATCGCCACCCACGGGACCACACCGGCCACGCACCCGAAGACGAACGGCAGCCAGCCGCCGCCGGGGCGCTCGTAGCGCTCCTGCAGCCAGCCGAACAGGATCATGGCCGTGTTCACGCCGAACAGGGCCAGCAGGGCGGCCACGTCCGAGATGCCGACCAGCTGGGCGATCAGGACGATCATCAGCGACGACGAGAGCGAGTACTCCACCCACCGCGCCGGGTTGCGCTGGCGGCGCAGGTCAGCGACGTACCGGCGCCACCACACCGTGGACACGAGGAGGTGCGCCAGCGCGGACAGGGCCAGGAACCCAGCGACCGCCGCGCCGGTGGCGATGTCAAGGAGAACCACGGGCTCCGAGGGCGGCGTACCCGGCGGACCGGCCATGTAGCTCGCGGTCACCGGAAGGGCGAACTCCGTGGCGAGCACGAGTACGGCGACGGCCTGGACCGCATGCAGTACCGCTGCTCCTGCATTCGCTCGACGCAGAGATCTGATCTGGCTGCCGTCCGCCTTGTTCAACCGGCCTTCCATGCCTGATGGTCCCACCCGCCGGCCGGGCTCGTCCTCGAACGGGCGGGGCTGTTCTGCGAGGTGGTTGCCGGCTGATCGCCTGCGTCTGTCGGGAGGGACCATCGCCTCTCGCCGACCTCGAACGGCGGACCTAGCGTGAGGATGAAGTCGTCCGCGAGGGGCATGTCCATGGCCACCGGGTCATGACCGTCACGAGCCCCGGGGCGCACCTCGCCTCTCGGCGAGGCGATGTCGCGCCCATCGCCCTCGGCACCTGGTCTCCACCCAACAACAACGAGGGAGGGCTTCTCATGAAGCTCGGAGCACGAGACCTGATCGCCACCGTTCTCATCGCACTCATCGCGGTGCCCTACGTCGGCTACCTCGTCCGCGGCGAGATGCCGTTCGTCCAGGACCCTCGCGGCATGTCGGCCATCGGACTGGTCCTGGGCGTCGCCGCTTTCCTCGTCATCCGCAGCGGTGACGGTCTCGACAACCTCGGCAAGGCCGAGATCGCCCTCGCAGGTGTCACGCTGGCGCTGGGCGTCGCCGCGCTGATCTGGGCTGAGGCAGCGGTCGCTGGTGCGCTCCTGGGCGTGTTCATGGTGTTGCTCCTCGTGGTGTGGGCCGTCGAGCTGGTGGATCACGCCGGCATGTTCGGCGCCCGCAGCCACGCGCGCGCCCACCGCTGAGAGCGCCCTGCGGGCTCTCGCGGCCCCGGCTCGACCGCCCGCCGTGAGGGCTCGCGGGTGTGCTCGCGCATCAGCTGCTGGACGCGTGCCGCAGGCCCAGGACGGCCATGGTGACGGCGAGGGTGAGCCCCGCCGCAGCGACGGGCGTCGTCGTCGGGTTCCAGCCTGCCGGCGACAGCGCGCCGCGGACCTCCTTCTCGATGAGGTACCCGCACGTCATCATCGCGCCCAGCGACCCGAGGACCCGCGTCGCGCCACGGCTGGGCCCCGCCGCCAGACGGACGGTCGTCACGGCCTGGCCCGAGAGCATCAGGACCGGAGCCGACAAGCCGGTCCCGAGCAGCCACGAGTCGCGGCCCACCCGCTCGGGAGATCCACGCCAACCCAGGAGGTCGATGTCGAAGGACCGGCCCTCACGCAGAGCAATGATCTGCCCCGCTGCCCCCGCCGCCAGCTGAGCAGCCGAGACCGCGACCAGCACTCGCCGTGAGGTCATGGGGCGAGCCTACGAGCGTCGTGCGCGCGCTGGGTTTCCCCCGGGTATACCGAGGTGAGCGACGGGGCCGTCACCCGAGCAGGTCGACGACGGGCCAGGCGCCCTCCGACCAGTTCGAGACGACGGTGTAGGTGGTCGACGACGACGGCAGGTGCTGGCTGACGAAGGACACCCCCGCGTCGTGACCCTCGAGCCACACCCTGTCGCTGGTCGCGCCGAGGTGGAACCCCAGGCCGTAGCGCCTGGATCCCTCCGCCCAGACGCTGCGCGGCTGCACCATCTGCGCGACCCGCTCCGGCGAGACGATCCGGCCGGCGAAGAAGGCGTCCCAGAAGGCGGTGAGGTCAGCGGCCGTCGAGTAGATTCCCCCGTCACCGTTCCCGAGCACGGGAAGGTGGAGCACGTTCGTCCTCAGGCCGTCGACGGCGAGGTAGCCGCGGGCGGCCCGCCCGGGCAGCTCGTCGGACCGCAGGAAGCTCGTGTCGACCATGCCCGCCGGCTCGCAGACCAGTGAGCGGACCAGCTCATGAAAGCCGACGCCGCTCGCCCGTTCGGCCAGCAGCGCGAGCAGCACGTAGCCGCCGTTGTTGTACGCGAACCGCTCGTCGGCCGGGAACACGGCGTCGCACCCGCCGAGCACCCGCAGGAACTGCTCGGTCGTCGCGAGCTCGTGCACAGGTACGGGCATGACGTACTCGCTGACGTCGCCCAGGGCGTCCTCGTCGAGGTAGTCCCGGATCCCGGACCGGTGCGCCAGCAGGAGCTCGATCGTCACGTCGTCCGCCACCAGGGGCAGGTCCGGGCCCAGCAACGACCGCGCAGGCGTGGCGAGGTCGAGCGTCCCGCGCTCGACCAGGGCCATGACCGCCAGGGCGGTGAAGCTCTTCGACCCGCTCGCGGTCGCGAACAGTGTCTCGGGCGAGTTGGGGATCCCGTGGGCCCGGTCCGCGAACCCGTACGCCACGGAGAACTCGGTCCGACCCTGGCGGTCGAGACGGACCACACCCGAGAACCCGGTGCGCTCGGCCACCTCGTCCACCGCTTCCCGGAGGAGCTCCATCTCGCGAGCCTAGTCACCCGGGAGATCGGACCGGACCGACCGGTTCGGCGGACGTGGACCGGCCCCCGCCGCGTGGTGGCGCCGTCGTGCTCGCCGTCCCCCGTCCCCGGTCGCCGGTCGCCGGTCGAGTCGTCAGCGGTGACCGGCTGTGAGTGCCGGGGCCGGCGAGTCGCTCGGGCGCTGCCTCGAGCGAGCCGACCGGACTCCGGCTGCCGAGGCGGCCCCTGGTGACGGCGAGCACGACGAGGCCGAGCGCGAAGAAGGCAAAGAGGTGCGCCGTCGTCGCGACCTGCTGCTCGGGGTAGAGCCGGGCGAGCAGGCCGGGGTGGAAGCCGCTGCCGCCGGTTACGGCGTTGCTCATGGCGTGGAGCAGGCCGACCAGGAACAGGCTCGAGGTGCGGATGTACACCCAGCCGGTCAGGAACCGGAACGGGATGGCGAGGACGACTCGGACCAGCATCAGCACGACGGCGCTCACGAGGTCGGCTCCTGCGACCAGGGCGATGTGCTGCAGGGCGAACAGGACGCCGGTGAGCACGGCCGCCATGACGGGACCCCTGCGGTCCTGCAGGCGGGCCTGGACGAACCCCTGCCAGGCGACCTCTTCCCACCAGTTGTTGGGCAGGAAGGTCAGCGCCAGGGGCAGCAGCACCCCTGAGGCGAGGAGGGGCAGCAGCTCGCCGGTCTCTCCCGCGGGCGCGTCAGCAGGGCGAAGGCGATGCCGAGGGCGACCACGGGGCACGCAGAGGACCGCGAGCAGGTACCAGCCGACGGCCACGCGCGTCAGCACCCGCACAGTGCCCGGACGCGGCTGGTCCACCACCTGTCCGCGCGAACCGCTCCCCGGTCGGTGGTCAGCCGGTTCGCGTGACGGTCCGCTGGTCTCCGGGGACGTACGTCCCGGGCCGGTCCCGGCGCGCGCGCGTAGCGTCAGTTGTACCTTCAACGGGGCCGAGCTGGCCCGCGACCCGCAGGCTCAGGCGGCCGAGAGTGGCCGGACGACGGAGTCCGGTCGGACGGAGACGTCATGGGCAGGTTCGAGGGCAAGGTGGCGCTGGTCAGCGGCGGCGCTCGAGGCATGGGCGAGTCCCACGTCCGCGCTCTGGCCGCGGAGGGAGCACGGGTCGTCATCGGCGACGTGCTCGACCACGAGGGCGAGGCGCTCGCGGCGGAGCTGGGCGACGCCGCGGTGTTCGTGCGCCTCGACGTCACGGACCCAGATTCGTGGTCCGCGGCTCTGACCAGGGCAGAAGAGGCCTTCGGCCCGGTGACCGTCCTGGTCAACAACGCGGGGATCGTCGTCTTCGGTGCCGTCGACGCCGTCTCGGTCGAGGACTTCGACAGGACGGTCGCCGTCAACCTGCGCGGAGTGTTCCTGGGCATCCACGCCGTGGCGCCCGGGATGAAGGCCGCGGGCGGCGGCACGATCGTCAACATCTCCTCGACCGCTGGGCTCATGGGCTACGCGGGCATCGCCCCGTACGTGGCATCGAAGTGGGCCGTGCGCGGGCTGACCAAGGCCTCCGCGCTCGACCTCGGGCCCACGATCCGCGTCAACTCGATCCACCCGGGCCCGATCGCCACGCCGATGACCGCCGGCCTGGACACGAGCATGGTCGAGACCCAACGCATCCCCCGCTTCGGGCGACCGGAGGAGGTGACGGCGGCGGTGCTGTTCCTGGCCGGCGACGAGTCGTCGTTCATGACCGGCGCCGAGCTCGCCGTCGACGGCGGCGCCGTGCTCGGGTCCATCGCGCCGGTGACCTGAGCGGCCGACGGACTGACGAGACTGTCGACGAGAGCTCCCGTACTGGGCGCGTCCCGACGTGCCACGAGCACCAGGCCGATCTGTCCTCGGGAGGTGGCGCGGTCGCTGCTGTTCGGTGTGGTGGCCGGTTGGCGAGGTGCGCCGTCATCGGATTGTGGACGGCCCGCGGTGTCCGGCCCGGCGACACCGGACCGCGGGCCCTGACCAGCCGCCGGCGGCTGACACCGAGCCGGCCGACGCCGTCGCGTTCGCGACGACGCCGGCCGGCGGGCGAGGGACACGGGCGACTGGCCCGCCGGACCTCAGACCCGGGCACCCTCGAGGATCTCGCGCACCTGCGCCGTCGAGGTCGCCGAACGGAGCAGCTCGACCTGCCCCGGGTCGGTGAAGACCCCCGCGATCTTCCGTAGCAGGCCCAGGTGGTCGTTGCCGGTGCCGGCGATGCCGATGACGAACTCGGCCGGCTTGCCGTTCCAGTCGATGCCCCGCGGGTAGCGCACGAAGGAGATCGCCGTCCGGTGGATCGACGACTTGGCCTCGTTCGTGCCGTGCGGGATGGCGAGGCCGTTGCCCATGTGGGTCGAGACCGACGTCTCCCGCTCGTGCATGGCGTCGACGTAGGACGGGTCGACGGCGCCGCTGGCCACGAGCAGCCGGCCCGCCTCGGTGATGGCCTCGTCGCGCGTGGCGGCGGTGCCGTCGAGGACGATGGAGTCGTCGGTGAGGACCGCGTCCGCCACGACGTCGTCGTCCGCCGCTGCCGCGGCCCCGGAGCCCGCCCCGAGCATCGCGACGATCTCGTCGTAGCGGGGGCTGTTCATGAAGTTGTCCACCGAGACGTGGGTGGCCGAGGGGGTCCGCTGGCGAGCCCGCTCGGTGAGGTCCTGGTGCGTCACGACGAGGTCGTAGGTGTCGCTGAGGTTGGCGATGGACGCGTTGGTCACCGTGACCTCGGGGTGGCCGGCGTCGCGGATCTTCCTGCGGAGCACCGAGGCGCCCATGGCCGAGGAGCCCATGCCGGCGTCGCAGGCGAAGACGATGCTGCGGATCTCCCCGCCGGCGGCCGCGCGGGCGCCGAGCACGGTCGAGGCGACGGACTTCTTGCCCTTCATCGCCTCCATGTCGGCCGTGGCGGCGACGAGGTCGCCCTCGTCCGTGGAGCGGTCGGTCTTGAGCAGGAGCGCGGCGACGGCGAAGGAGGCCGCGGCGGCGCCGGCCATCGCGACGGTCACGCCGAAGATGTTCTCGCTGGCCACCTGGGCGTACACGGCGAAGACCGAGCCCGGGGCCGCCGGGGCGCGCAGCCCGACGCCGAAGAGGACGTTGAGGAAGACGCCGGTCATGCCGCCGACGATCATCGCGATGATCAGCTTCGGCTTCATGAGGACGTACGGGAAGTAGATCTCGTGGATCCCGCCGAAGAAGTGGATGATCGCCGCGCCGGGCGCGGAGGCCTTGGCCATCCCGCGGCCGAACAGCGAGAAGGCCAGGAGGAGGCCGAGCCCCGGGCCGGGGTTCGCCTCGAGGAGGAAGAGCACCGACTTGCCCTGCTCGACGGCCTCGGCCGTGCCGAGCGGCGTGAGCACACCGTGGTTGATGGCGTTGTTGAGGAACAGGATCTTGGCCGGCTCGATGACCACGGAGGTCAGCGGCAGCACGCCGTTGGAGACCAGGAAGTCGACGCCGGAGCCGAGCCGGTCGCTGAGCCAGGTGACGATCGGGCTCATGATGAAGAAGCCGAAGGTGGCCACGACCGCGCCCCAGATGCCGGCGGCGAAGTTGTTGACCAGCATCTCGAAGCCGGGCCGGATCTTCCCGTCCCAGATCGCGTCGATGTGCTTCATGGTCCATGCGCCGAGCGGGCCCATGATCATCGCGCCCATGAACATGGGGATGTCGGTGCCGGCGATGACGCCGATGGTGGCGATGGCCCCGACGACGCCACCGCGGGTGTCGTAGACCATCTTGCCGCCGGTGTAGCCGATGAGGATCGGCAGCAGGAAGGTGATCATCGGGCCGACGATGCCGCCGCTGGTGGAGTCGCCCCACCCGCCGATCTCGGCGACCCAGCTGCCCGGGTCGTCGCCGATGCCCAGCTGGGGCAGCCAGCCGACCTCGATGAAGAGCGCTGTGATGAGACCCCACGCGATGAACGCGCCGATGTTGGGCATCACCATGTTGGACAGGAACGTGCCGAACTTCTGGACGTGCACGCGCGCTCCGGCGCGTGGTGCGGCTGTTGTAGTGGTGGACATTCGGATCCTCCCGAGGAGACGTCATTGACCCCGATCACGCAGTGGTGCCCAGTAAACATCATGATCGGGTCAGTTGCCAACCACTCGGGCAGACTTTCATGCCCGAACCTGTGGCGTTCGACCATCGAGGCGGCTACTGTGGGCCCCATCGGAATGCCAAGGAAGGAATCACGATGAAGGCACTGCGCTTCTACGCCCCCGAAGACGTCCGGCTCGTCGACGTCCCCGAGCCCGAGTGCGGCCCGGCCGAGGTGAAGATCAAGGTCAAGAACTGCTCGACGTGCGGGACCGACGTCAAGATCAAGAAGAACGGGCACGTCAACATCACCGGCGAGACCACGATGGGCCACGAGGTCGCCGGCGAGGTCGTCGAGGTCGGCGCCGACGCGCTGGGCGGGTTCGCGGTCGGCGACCGCGTGCAGTGCATTGCCGCGGTCCCCTGCGGGGAGTGCCACGAGTGCCGCAAGGGGTGGATGGAGGTCTGTCAGAACCAGACCTCCGTCGGCTACCAGTACGACGGCGGGTTCGCCGAGTACATGATCGTGCCGGAGCAGGTCCTCAAGGTCGACGGCCTCAACCGCATCCCCGACAACGTCGGGTTCGACGAGGCCTCGGCCGCCGAGCCGTTCGCCTGCGCGATCAACGCCCAGGAGCAGCTCGGCATCGAGGAGGGGGACTTCACCGTCATCTTCGGCGCCGGCCCGATCGGGTGCATGCACGTGCGGATCGCCCGCGGTGTCCACAAGGTCGGCACCGTCGTGCTCGTCGACGTCAACGCCGAGCGGCTGCAGATGTCGGCCGACGCCGTCTCCCCCGACCACACGATCGACGCCTCGAAGGTCGACGTCGTCGAGGAGATCATGCGGCTGACCGGTGGCCGTGGGGCGGACGTCGTCATCACGGCCACGCCGGCGAACGTCACCCAGGAGCAGGCCGTCGCCATGGCCGCACGGCAGGGCCGGATCTCCTTCTTCGGCGGACTGCCCAAGACCGACCCGTACATCAAGCTCGACTCCAACCTCGTCCACTACCGCCAGCTGCACATCCACGGCGCGAACGGCTCCTCCCCCGACCACAACAAGCGGGCGCTGGAGTACATCTCGACCGGCCAGGTGCCCGTCAAGGACCTCATCACCCGGCACGTCCCGCTGGCCGAGGTCATGTCGGTCTTCGACATCGTGGCCAAGGGCGAGGCGATCAAGGTGACCGTCGAGCCCTGACGGCCCGACCGACCTGTCCGATCTGCACGACCTGACCGCCCGACCGCGACACGTCGGCGGACGGTCCCCTCCGGATCCTGCCCGGGTGGCAGGATCCGGGGACAACCCCACAGAGACCCAGAGGACGGGCGCCGCGGGAGCGGCGCCCTGTCCCGCATCCCACCAAGGAGCGCCGGTGTACGCCGAGGAACGCCAGCACGCCATGGCCCAGGTGATCACCCGGCAGCACCGGTCCTCCGTCGTGGAGCTGGCGGAGGAGTTCTCCGTGACGACCGAGACCGTCCGGCGAGACCTCTCGGCGCTCGAGCGCCTGGGTCTCGTCCGGCGGGTGCACGGGGGCGCCGTCCCGGCGAGCTCGCTCGCCGTCGTCGAGCCGGGACTGACCGAGCGGGACGTCGCCAACACCGCCGCCAAGGACCAGATCGCCGCCGCGGCGCTGTCCCTGCTCCCACCGCCGGGGTCGACCATCATCCTCGACGCGGGGTCCACCACGGTCCGGCTGGCCGCGATCCTGCCCCGGGACCACCGGCTGACCGTGGTCACCCACGCCGTCCCGATCGCCGCCCGGCTGGCCGGCCTGCCCTACATCGACCTGGTGCTGCTCCCCGGCCGGGTGCGCCGGACCACCCACGCCGCCGTCGGTGCCGACACGGTCGCGGCCCTCGCCGACATCCGGGCCGACGTGTCGTTCCTCGCGACGAACGGCCTGAGCACGACGTACGGGCTGACCACCCCCGACCGGGACGAGGCCGCCACCAAGCGCGCCATCGCGGCCGCCGGGCGACGGACGGTCGTGCTCTCCGACTCCAGCAAGATCGGCGTCGAGTCGTCGCAGCGGTTCTTGGCGATCGCCGACGTGGACGTGCTCGTCACCGACTCCGGCATCAGCCCCGACGACCGGCGCACCCTGGACGAGGCGGGCGTGGAGGTCGTGGTCGCCTGACCGCCACTGCGCGGGAGAGTCCGGCGACCCCGCTGTCGTCGGCCGGGGCCGACGACCAGTCCGCGAGTCCGGGGCCTACGACCAGTCCACGAGTCGCCCGGCGTGGCGGACGAGCTCGTCGAGGACACCCAGGTTGACGTCGTCGGACGAGCGGAACGACACGCTCGCCGAACCGACCTTCGTCCTCCCGAGCCGCGGACCGTAGGTCCTGGACAGGTACGCACCGTCCTCGGCCGCGTTCACGTAGAGGCTCAGGTAGCTCTTCTGCCGGGCCAGGCCGATGAGGAACCACTCGGCGGTCCGGCCCCTCGGCCGCGGCTGCTCGATCATCCCGTAGCCGATGATCGACTGGTCCGTGCCGCCCCAGGACACGCCCTGCCACAGCACCCGGGTGGCGCCGGGGAGGGCCGCGGTGATGACGGCGTCGAGCCTCGCCAGGGACCCGTCGGGGTCGTTGGTCGTGATGAACTCCTCGACCGACGCCGCGCTGGGACCGACCGACGACGACTCGCTCACAGGGCCCAGCCTATCGGCGCCCGGCGTGCGGCAGGAGCCCGAGGTGCCCGACGAGGTCCTCGCCCAGGAAGGTCACAGCCATCCCCGGTCCCGCGCCTTGCGGGCCGCCGCGATCCGGTTGGGGGCTCCGAGCTTGCTCATCGCCTCGGACAGGTAGTTGCGCACCGTGCCCTCGGAGAGGTGGAGCTGCTCCGCTATCTCGCCGTTGGCCAGCCCGTCGCCGGCCAGGCGCAGGACCCGGCGCTCCCGGTCGGTCAGCGGGTCCGGCTCGCCCCACGCGTCGGCCGCGAGCTGGGGGTCGATGGCGCGGCCTCCGGCGTGCACGTCGCGGACGGCCTGGGCCAGGGCGCTGGCCGGCGCGTCCTTGAGCAGGTAGCCGACGGCGCCGGCGTCCAGCGCCCGCCGGAGGTACCCGCTCCGGGCGAACGTGGTGAGGATGACGACCCGGGACCTCAGGCCCCGTCGTCGGACCTCGGCGGCGACCTCGAGCCCGCTCATCCTGGGCATCTCGATGTCCGTCAGCAGGACGTCGGGCCGCAGCGCCTCGACCAGGCGCACGGCCTCCTCGCCGTCGGTGGCGGTGCCGGCCACGGTGATGTCGGGCTCCAGCCCCAGGAGGGTGCTGAGGGCACCGAGGACCATGAGCTGATCCTCGGCCAGGACCACGGTGATCGTCATCGCCCACCCCGCTCCCCCGCCTGGTGCCCGTCGTGCGGCACACCCGCCCGGGGCACCCGCACCTGGACGACGGTCCCGTGCCGGTCGTCGTCGACATCCGGCCTGCCCACCTCGACGATCCCACCGACGGCGGCGATCCGCTCGCGCATGCCGGTGATCCCGGACCCTGGCAGCCCCGCGTAGCCGCGGCCGTCGTCGCTCACCTCCAGCCGGACCCCGGTCCCGTCCGTGGTGATGCTGATGGCGGCGTGCTGGGCACCGGCGTGACGCACCACGTTGGTCACGGCCTCGCGCAGCGCCATGGCCAGGGCAGACTCCTGCTCGGGACGCAGATCGGTGTGATCGGCCCGGACCTCGACCTCGACGCCCGCGGCCTTCAGCGCCACCCGTGCCCCGTCGAGCTCGGCGCCGAGGCCACGGATCCAGTAGCCGGCGACCGCGGCGCGCACCTCGTCCAGGGCCTCGCGGCTGATCTTCTCGACGTCCTCGACCTCGACCGCTGCCCGGTCCGGGTCGACGCGCACCAGCCGGGCGGCCAGCTGGGACTTCAGGACGATGACCGACAGCGTGTGCCCGAGCAGGTCGTGCAGGTCCCGCGCGATCCGCTCCCGTTCCGCGATGGTCGCCAGCCGCTCGATCTCCGCATCGGCACGCAGGAGACGCTGGTTCGCCCGGCGGCGTTCCGCGTCGAAGATGCTCGTCGCCCCGACGACCGGGGTGAAGAAGACCGCGGGGCCGAGCGCCGCCAGCCGCCACGGCATCGGGACCGGCGAGATCACGAAGATCAGGAGGAGCAGTCCCACCAGGACGGCGATCACCTGGACGGCCCGACGAACCGGGTGCAGGCGACTGGCGACGGCTGCCGCGTAGATGGCGAAGACGCCGGCCCCGCTGTTGACGAGCGACCCGGCCAGGGCCAGAACGCCGAGGGCCGCGATGAGGACGAGGATCTGCCGGTCGCCGCGAGCCCGGAACGTCGCGGCGTAGATCGGCAGGAACACGGCGATCAGCACCGCGACAGCGAGCCAGTCCAGGGCGTCGGTCGTGGGGTTGAACACGGGCTGGTAGAACAGCGCACCGAGGTAGACCAGCCAGACGTAGCGCATGTCAACGGTGGGGGTGCGGCGGGCTCTGGCTCATCGGGTGCGCCTCATCCGTAGGTCCGTCCCTCGTCGCGCCGGAATCCCCACGCGGCGACGGTCAGGAAGAACGCCGTGAACGCTAGCAGCACGATGGCGTGCAGCACCGGGGATCCGCCCTCCGCGGCACCGACGGTGCCCAGGGCGAGCTGGGCGAAGTGGTAGGGCGGGAGTGCTGGGGCGATCCCCTGCACGAAGGCGGGCAGCTGGTCGATGGGGATCCACAACCCCGAGGCGAACGCCATCGGCAGGTAGGCGAGGTTCAGCATGGCCGGGGCGGAGTTCGGGCCCGCGAGGTAGCCGAAGGCCAGACCCATGGCCGAGAACGGCAGCGCCCCGACGAGGAGCACGAGGGCGAGGCTGCTCCACTGGGAGATAGGCATGCGCACACCACCGAGCGTGGCCCCGAGGGTGAACAGGGCCCCGATGATGAGAGCCGCGACGGTCGTGCTCATCACGACCTTGGCCACGAAGTAGGCCTGCGGAGGCATCGGCGAGACCCGCTTGAGTCGCATCCAGCCCTGCCCGCGTTCGACGGCGACCGAGACCCCGAAGCCGAACAGAGCCGCACCGATGACCCCGAAGGTGCCGTAGGTCGCCAGCATGTAGGTGCTCCTGCCGACCCCGCCGGCGTCGTCGCCGCCACCGAAGGCCAACCCGAACAGCACGTAGAACATCACCGGCAGGGCGATCGTGCTCACGGCGAAGATGGGGATGCGGATCAGCTTGAGGAACTCGTGTCGCGCCTCGGTGACGTAGATCCTCGCGGTGCTCGTTCGGGTCATCTCGCCGTCGGTCGTCATCCGTACCGCTGTCGGGGTGGTCATCGTGCGTCCTCCATGTCATGGGTCAGGGCGAGGAAGGCCTCCTCGAGGCTTGGTTCGGTGACGGTCACCTCGGTGGCCGAGCGGTCGAGGTCGAGCAGGGCGCGCAGCACGGGCTCGGCGGACGCGGCGAGCAGCTCGAGCCAGGGACCCTCGCGTGAGGCGCGTGCCACGCCGCTCCAGTGCCGTGCCACGGCCAGGCTCACGGAGGTCCTGGCACGGACCCGTCGCCCCGGTACCCGGGCCTTGATCTCTGCGGGCCCGCCCTGGGCGAGCACGACACCGTGGTCGATCACCACGATCCGGTCCGCGAGGGCGTCGGCCTCCCCGAGGTAGTGCGTCGTGAGCACCACACCGCGCCCCGACCGGCCGAGGTCGCGCAACGTGGCCCACAGGCCCCGCCGAGACTCGACGTCCAGGCCGGTGGTCGGCTCGTCGAACACCACGAGGTCGGGGTCACCCGCCAGAGCGATCCCGAACAGCACGCGACGCTGCTGGCCTCCGGAGAGCTCACCGAACATCCGGCCCTCCAGCCCGTCGAGGCCGGCCGCGGCGACGATCTGCGCCATGGGGAGGGGATCGGGGTAGTAGCCCCGGAACTGGGTGAGCAGCTCGCGCACCCGCAGCGTCTCCGGTACGCCCGAGGCCTGGAGCATCACGCCGAGACGCCGCCGCGCCCGCACGTCGCGGGGGTCGCGCCCGAAGAGCCGCGCCCGTCCCGACGTCGGTGCCGTCAGGCCCGTCAGCATGCCGATCGCCGTGGACTTGCCGGCCCCGTTGGGCCCCAGGATGGCCAGGAGCTCGCCCGATCGGACCTCCAGGTCGAGACCACTGACGGCCTGGACCGCCGTCGGGCCCCTGCCGAACTGCTTGCTGGTACCGAGCAGCTCGGCCACGACGGACGTGTCGTGGCTGGTGGCGAGGTCCCGGTGCTGCTGCCGCGTGGTTGTCATGAATCCATGCTCATCCCCCGGGTGCTGCGGCAGTAGTGCCGGGAATCACGACCTCGGCATGACAGATGTCATGCCGAGGTCTCGGTCAGCCGGCGCCGTCGGGCGTCGGGCGTCGGGCGTCGGGCGTCGGGCGTCGACACGGCGTACCCGATGACCGTCACCCCGGAGCGGGCCGCCCAGCTGACCGGCGACGCCGAGGCGCAGGGCCACGGGTCCCTCGGCGACGAGATCCTCGACGCCACGCGACGGGTACCGAACCTGTGGTTCGGGGACGCCGACGAGCACGGGACCCCGCGCCGGCGGTTCCACCTCGAGGTCGGCATCGCACCCCAGGTTGCGGAGCAACACGTCGCCGCCTGGAGTGCACTCCCGCCGCGACGGCTGGCGGGTCCGGGGACCGACTATCCGCGCGGGTCCAGCGCTTCGCCCGCGACGGACCGTGGCGCCGAGTGGTCGTTGCGATCGACTCCTGGGATCGCAGGGTGCAACGACGCGGGTTCCGCTGCCCAGCTGCGCAGGAGGTCGAGGGCATCGGCCGACGGCGATCCGGGCTCGGCGAGATAGGTCACGACCGAGAGCCCCGGCGTCGCCTGCACCGCGAGGGACTGGTAGGTGAGCGCGACCTCGCCCACGACGGGGTGGTTGATGCGCTTGGTCCCCGCGCTGTGGGCGCGGACGGTGTGGCTTCCCCACCAGGTGCGGAACTCGTCGCTGCGCGTGGCGAGCTCGCCGACGAGTGCTGCGAGGGCGCGGTCACTGGGGTCGTGGCCGACGAGCAGCCGCAGGGACGAGACCGAGTCGCGCGCGACGACGTCCCAGTCGGGGTAGAAGTCGCGGGAGCGTGGGTCCAGGAACATGTAGCGGGCGGTGTTCACCGGCGCGGCACCGGTCGGGAACAGGTGCGGGAAGAGCGCTCGACCGAGACGGTTGGACGCCACGGGATCGCCCAGCCGCGAGAGAGCGACGGCCGGGACGTCGCTCATGGCGTCGACGAGCTGCGCGACGGCCGCGGGCACGCGGGTTGCAGGCCGCTGTCGCGGGGCGCGACGCGGACCCGCGGTGCGGGCGAGGTCGAACAGGTGCTGCGTCTCGGCGTCGGTGAGCTGGAGGGCACTCACGAGCGCGAACAGCACGCTCTCGGAGACACCACCGAGGTCGCCGCGCTCCATGCGTGTGTAGTACGCGGTGCTCACACCGGCCAGCTGGGCGACCTCCTCACGGCGGAGCCCGGGCACGCGTCGTTCTCCGCCGAAGACGGTGAGGCCGGCCCGTTCGGGTGTGATGCGTCCGCGAAGTGCCGTGAGGAACTCCTGAACCTCGCGCCTGGTGTCCATAGCGATCGACGTTAGCCCGACGAGCGGCCTCGGTGGCAGTCACCAGCACTGACCCCCGGGCAGAGCCTCGGCGTGGGGGTGAATGCTGGTGACTCTCACTCGCTCGAGCACCGCGCCTACGGTGACGTCATGACCACTTCACTGACCCTGAACAACGGCGTCGAGCTGCCCGCCATCGGCCTCGGCGTCTTCCAGACTCCCCCGGAGGAGACCGTCGCCGCCGTGGCCGCCGCCCTGCGGACCGGCTACCGCCACATCGACACGGCCGCCGCCTACGGCAACGAGCGCGAGGTGGGGCAGGGCATCCGCGAGTCCGGTGTCGCGCGCTCCGAGATCTTCATCGAGACGAAGATCTGGATCAGCGACTACGGCTACGACGAGACGCTCCACGCCTTCGACAAGAGCGCCGGCAAGCTCGGCGTCGAGCAGATCGACCTGCTGATCCTGCACCAGGCGCTTCCGTCCGCCTTCGCCCGCACGGTCGGCGCGTACAAGGCGCTGGAGAAGCTGCTCGCCGACGGCAAGGTGCGCGCGATCGGCGTCAGCAACTTCATGCCCGAGCACCTGACCCAGCTGCTGGAGCAGACGGAGGTCGTCCCGTCGGTGAACCAGATCGAGCTGCACCCGTACTTTCAGCAGAAGGAGCTGCAGGCGCTCCACGCGGAGCACGGCATCCTCACCCAGGCGTGGTCGCCCATCGGTGGCATCACCTCCTACGGCCAGTCGGCGAGGCGCAGCTTCGACGAGCCCGTGATCCTCACGATCGGCGAGAAGTACGGCAGGTCCGCCGCCCAGGTCATGCTGCGCTGGCACATCCAGAACGGCATCCAGGTGATCCCCAAGTCCACGAAGCCGGAGCGGATCGCCGAGAACTTCGACGTGTTCGACTTCGAGCTCACCGCCGACGAGGTCGCTCAGATCGACGCCCTCGACACCGGCGTGCGCGGCGGCCCCGAGCCGGACTCCATCACCCTCGAGAACTACGGCATGCCGATCCCCGAGGCCTGAGCATCCGCGCGGGCGGGACCAGGAGCACCTGCTCCCGCCCGCCGGCGAGCCGGCCGGTCGGCCGGTCGGTCGGTCGGTCGGTCGGAAGGAGAAACACCCGATGGAACGCCGCACCTTCCTCACCGGCGGCCTGCTGCTCGGCTCCGGCCTGCTGGCCGGGATCGTGTCTGCGTGCACCCCACGAACGGAGAGACCCCTGCCCGACCCCGGTGACACCGAACGCGCCCGAGAGACCTCCCCGACGCCGAGCGGGCCGGGACGCACGCTCCTGGCGTACTTCTCGAGGCCGGGCGAGAACTACTACTACGGCGACCGGATCGACCTCGACGTCGGCAACACGCAGGTGGTCGCCGAGATGATCGCCGCCGCGGCCGACGTCGACGTCTACCGGATCGAGGCTGCGGATCCCTACCCGCACAGCTACGAGGAGACGGTCGCGCGCAACGTGCGGGAGGAGCAGGACGACGCCCGCCCCGCGATTGCGAACCCGCTCCCGGACCTGGCCGCCTACGACACCGTGCTGCTCGGCAGCCCGGTGTGGAACGTGCAGACCCCGATGATCATGCGCACCTTCGTCGACGGCGCAGATCTTGCCGGTCGGACCATCCATCCGTTCGTCACCTACGCGGTCAGCGGCATGGGAGGAGTCGCTCGCGACTACGCCGAGCTCTGTCCCGCGGCCACGATCGGCGACGGTCTCGCCGTCCGGGGCGAGGAAGCCACGGCCGCACGCACCGAGGTCGAGGCGTGGCTCCGCCGCATCGGCCTGTGACCGCCCCTCTCACCACCGCGGAAGGCCACGCAACGGGCCGCGGGACAGCGATCACTACCGAAGAAGGAAGGGAACTCTCATGAACCCCACGCAGCGCAGCAGCCGGATCGCCCTCGTCACCGGCGCCTCGTCCGGGATCGGCGAGGCCACCGCCCGTGCCTTCCACGGCCTGGGCTTCAAGGTGGCGCTCCTCGCCAGGCGCGCGGAGCGGGTCGAGGCCATCGCCCGCGAGCTCGGCGAAGGCGCTCTCGCCATCACCGCCGACGTCACCGACCGGGACGCCCTGGTGGCCGCCTCGCACCAGGTCCGCGAGGAGCTCGGCCGGGTCGACATCCTCGTCAACAACGCCGGCATCATGCTCCTGGGCCCGTTCGCCTCGGAGCAGCGTGCGGACTACCGCCGCATGGTGGACGTGAACCTCCTCGGCGCGCTCACGACCACCGAGGTGTTTCTCGACCAGCTCGTCGACGGCGGGGGCGACATCATCAACATCTCGTCGGTCGCCGGCCGCACGGCTCGCGCCGGCAACGGTGTCTACGCCGCCACCAAGTGGGCCATCAACGGCTGGTCCGAGTCGCTTCGCCAGGAGCTCCTCCCCGATGTCCGTGTGACCCTCGTCGAGCCCGGCGTCGTCGCCACCGAGCTCCCGACGCACATCACGCACGCGGCCACCAGCGCCGCCGTGAACGAGCTGTACAGCGAGGCCACGGTGACCGCCGACGACGTCGCGGAGATCATCGCGTTCACCGTGCAGCGGCCGCGGCACCTGGCGATCAACGAGATCCTCCTGCGCCCCGCCACGCAGCTCTGACACGACTCCGCCGGCGGCGCCCGCCGCCGCGGCATCGCCCACGACCTCACCACGCTCGAGTACAAGGAGATGCACATCATGACGACCTGGCTCATCACCGGCGCCTCGAGCGGCCTGGGACGCGCTCTGGCAGAAGCTGTCCTCGCACGCGGACACAACGCGGTCCTCACCGCACGTGACGTCGCAGCCGTCCAGCCGCTCGTCGACGAGCATCCCGAGACCTCGCTCGCCGTCGCCCTCGACGTGAGGGACCGCGACCAGGTCGCCGACGCGGTGCGCACCGCCACCGACCGGTTCGGCGCGGTCGACGTGCTGGTCAACAACGCGGGCCACGGCTTCCGCGCCGCCGTGGAGGAGGCCGCCGTCGACGAGGTCGACGAGCTGTTCGCCACGAACTTCTTCGGACCCGTCGAGCTGATCAAGCAGGTCCTCCCGCAGATGCGCGCCCGCCGCGCCGGGACCATCGTCAACGTCTCCTCGATCGGCGCGCCGCGCTCCAACCCCGCATCGGGGTACTACACCGCGACCAAGGCCGCTCTCGAGGGCGTCTCGGACGCGCTCAACCGGGAGGTGGGTCCGCTCGGGATCCGCGTGCTCGTTCTCGAGCCCGGGGCGTTCCGGACGGACTTCTCCGGCCGCTCCCTCATGCAGTCCCGCACCGTCATCGCCGACTACGCCGACACCGCCGGGCGTCGCCGCAAGGAGCACGACCACAGTCACGGCACCCAGCCGGGCGACCCCGCCCGCGCCGCGCACGTCATCATCGACACCGTCGAGGCCGACGAGGCGCCGTTCCGGCTCCTGCTGGGGTCCGACGCCGTCGCGATCGTGCGGGAGGAGCTGCAGAGCCGCCTCGACGAGATCGACGCCTGGGCCCGCCTCAGCACCACGACCGACTACCCGACCCGACCCGACGGGACGCGCGACCGGTGAGCACCTGGCTGATCACCGGCGCCTCCAGCGGCCTGGGCGGAGCGCTGGCCGAACGCGTCCTCGCTGCCGGTCATCGAGTCGCCGCGACCGCCCGCACCCCCTCGACCCTGGACGCTCTCGTAGCAGCGTATCCGGACACCGCCGCGGCCCTGCCCCTCGACGTCACCGACGCCGCCGCGATCCGCGAAGCCGTGGCGGAGACCGAGCGCCGTCTCGGCGGCATCGACGTCCTCGTCAACAACGCCGGCTACGGATACACCGCTGCCGTCGAGGAAGGTGAGGACGACGCGGTCTCGCGTCTGTTCGCCACCAACTTCTTCGGCCCGGTCACGCTCATGAGGGCGGTGCTGCCCGGCATGAGGGCTCGAGGGCGTGGGCTGATCGTCAACATCTCCTCCATCGGCGCCCGCGTGCAGATCCCCGGAGGCGGCTACTACTCGGCTGCCAAGGCAGCGTTGGAGGGCCTCTCCGGGGCCCTCCGCAAGGAGGTCGAGCCGTTCGGGCTGCGGGTCATGGTCGTCGAGCCCAGCTCGTTCCGCACCGACTTCCGCGGACGGTCGGCGGACCGCACCGAGCAGCAGATCGAGGCGTACGACCGCATCCTCGGCCGGTCCGGCACCTCCGCGCTCGGACCTCAGAAGGGCTCACCCCGCAGAGCCGCCGCGGCCATCCTCACCGCCACGGAGCTCGACACCCCGCCGAAGCTCCTGATTCTCGGAAGCGACGCCCTCGAGGGGTTCCGCGCCGACGCCCGCGCATCAGCGACCGAGGTCGACACGCTCGAGGAGCTCAGCCGAAGCACCGACGACGAGTAGCAGCCCTGCCCTCTGCGACGGTTGGGAGCGTGCGGTGACGCTCCTCAGCGGCGAGCCGGGGTGGGCGTCCGCCCTGCGGTCATGGACGCCAAGGGGACCAGCCGGGTCCGCCTCAGTCGGTGACGGTCGGCGCGGCGGAGTACTCGTCGTCGGTGACCGGCTGGAGCCACTGGACGACGTCGTGCTCGTCGTCGCCCTCGTTGATGGCGAGGTGGACCATGAGCCGGTTGGGGGCGGCGCCGTGCCAGTGCTCCTCGTCGGCCTCGAACAGGACCCGGTCGCCGGGGCGGATGACCTCGACCGGTCCCCCGCGGCGCTGGCACAGGCCGATGCCCTCGGTGACGAAGACGGTCTGGCTCAGGGGGTGGCGGTGCCAGTGGGTGCGGGCACCGGGCATGAAGTGCACGAGGTTCGCGGTCACCCGCGACGGGGGCGGGGCGGCTGCGACGGCGTCGATGTACACGTCCCCGGTGAACCAGTCGGCGGGGCCCCTGGCGGTGGCGGCGGAGCTGCGGGTGATCTGCATGTCAGTTCCCTCTACTGGTCGTTCGGGGTGGTCCGCGGGGCGGGTGTTGCCGTCTGAGCCGGCGCCGCCCACGAGGCGAGGAGGCCGAGCCGCTCGGCTGACGGCGACCCGGGCTCGGCCGTGTAGACGAGGAGCGCGAGGCCCGGTTCGGCGGTGATGGCGAGCTCCTCGTAGGCGAGGGTGAGCTCACCGACGACGGGGTGGTGGAACCTCTTGGTGCCGGTGCCGTGCGTGCGGACGTCGTGGTCGGCCCACAGCCGCCTGAACGTCGGGCTGCGGGTGGAGAGCTCGCCGACGAGCTCCTGGAGGACGGGGTCGTGCGGGTCGCGGCCCGCCTCGGCGCGCATGATGCCGACGCACATCTCGGCGAACAGGTCCCAGTCGGGGTAGAAGTCGCGTGAGGCGGGGTCGAGGAACTGGAAGCGGGCCAGGTTCGGCGGCCGGCCGCCGTCGCCGATGACGGGCGAGTAGAACGCGCGCCCCAGGGTGTTGGTGGCGAGGAGGTTCTGGTGCGGGTCCCGCACGAACGCGACTCCGCCGGTGATGGCCTCGAGTGTCCACTGCAAACTGAGCCGGGATGCCGCCCTGCCCGGGGCACGGCGCCTGGCCCGACCGGAGGTGGGGATGCCGTCGGCCGCCCGGGCGAGGTCGAACAGGTGGGCGCGCTCGGTCTCGTCGAGCTGCAGCGCCCGCACGAGCGACTCCAGGACCCCGGACGACGCGCCGGCGATCTGACCGCGCTCGAGGCGGGCGTAGTACTCCACGCTGAGGCCGGCGAGGGTCGCGACCTCACTGCGCCGCAGCCCCGGGACCCGGCGGTTGCCGGTCACCGGGAGCCCGGCCCGCTCCGGGGTGATCCGGGCACGGCGGGTGGTGAGGAACTCACGGACCTCGTGGCGAACGTCGTTGCGGCTGTCCACGCCGTCGAGCCTAGGCCGCACCCGGCCGGGCGTGGAGCAGTGAGGGGTGTCCTGTGGGTGCACCCATCGACAGTGCCTTCCACCGCTCCTCGGTGGCGGGCGGTCACTGGAGGTCGCGGGGGCCGAATGCTCGCGAAGGAACGATCGGCACCCAGGCCGAGCCGGCCCGCGCACGCGGATACGGCTCGTGGGGCGACCGCGGACCCGCCGTCCTCAGCGGCGGCCCGCCGGCTTGAAGTGGTTCTTGAGGGCGTAGGCGGCCATGCGACGGCCGACGTCGTTCCCGACGACGGAGGAGTTGCGGTAGTGCAGGCCGCCCCAGGTCCGGGCGTTGATGACCTGGCTGCGCAGGTCCTCTGCGGTGTCGTAGGTGTTGGTCGTCGGTGTCATCCCGGTGGTGGTGCTGGTGAGGGAGATGCCGATGGACCGGGTCCCGAGGAACGCGGTCAGCATCTCCGCGATGGCGGACGCGAAGGTGGTGTGCGCCGCCACGTACTCGGGGTGGTTGGGCAGCATCGCGAGGTGCATCCAGGTCGGATCCGGCGCGGTGGCCGGGCTGCCGTCCAGGTCCGCCTTGCGGATCGCCGTCCAGGGGCGCCAGAGCTCGTAGTGGTACTTGGCGTCGAAGGCCGCCACCATGGCGTCGGTGCCGATGAGGTTGCCCATGGCGAAGAACCGGGCCGCCTCCAGCAGCCCCAGTCCCCGTTGCCCCGCAACCGTCCGGAACATCTCGTTGTACTGGATGACGCCGTTGGTCTGCCAGAACTTCGCGATCTCCGTCTGCTCCGGGGTGCGCGCGGCGCTGTCCACCGCGCCCATCAACCGGACCTCTTCGAGGTCCCGGACGTACGTGCGGCTGCCGAGTCTCGGTGGCGGTCCGGGGCGGAACTGCGACGCGCCGGTCATCACGAAGGGCTTCATGACGGCGACCCACGGGTCGAGAGCCGGCGTGGTGGGCGTGGGGAACGGCTCCCACACCCCTGGAGCGGCGGTGGGAATCGTGTAGGTGTCGGCCTTGTCCAACCCGTCCCCGGCCCGCAGGGCGAGGATCGCCGCAGCGGCAGCCCGGCCCACCGCCGCGCCCTTGGCCCGGTCTCCACTCGTGGACCCCAGGGCCTGGAGCGTGTCCCAGAGCTCCATGTCGAGCATGTCCTTCTGCGCCGGCAGGTGGTTCATGAGCACGGCATGGACGGCAGCGGCGGCCGCCGCCGGCGCAGATGCACCGTCGGGCGCCGTCGTCGCCACCATGTAGGGCTGGTAACCACCCTCGATCGCGACCACCGCGTTGTACATCGCCGCGTGGGCGTAGGAGAGGATCACGAAAGCCTTCGGCATGCTCAAGCCCGCCATGGCCGTGGAAGCCATCGTCATCGGCGCCTGGAGGGCGTTCTGGGCGATGAGGTTCCACTGGATGGCCACAGCGCCGGGAGCCCCGGCCACGACGCTCGGGGCGGCCGCGGGGGCTGCGAACGCCGGGACGGCGCCCGATGACCACGCACCAGCCCCTGCCACGAGTACGCCACCAAGGAAACCGCGACGGCTCACGCTCACCACGAGCTACCTCCGACTCACTTGTGTGCACCGTCACATTTTCGGGCGCGATATGAGAAGTGTGGACCTGCCTATTCCGCCGCGCAAGACCCGGCTCATATGCGGGCGAGAGTTTCCAAAAACATACCGGGACCTCGATCGATTGAGACGGTATGGGGTCTTCATCCCTTATATCGTGACACTTCTCGCAAACCCCGATCTCCATACGGCGGAGAACCGTCCGACCAGCGGGACGAATTCCGTACGATGGGCGCGAAAGGACACGATGGGCGCAAGCGTGAGGAAGTGCGCGGCATGACCGCCCTCTTGGCCGGGGCGCTGAGGCCTTCGGGGCGGACGCCACCGCCGCCGTCGCCGCGGCCGGCGCCGCCCCTCCTGCACGCCTCATCACCCTGGCACGCTCCCCTCCGGTGGGCACCGCCGGCCTTCTCCGGAATCAGGCTGAAACCGCCACCGGCGAGGCGGACTGGGAACTGAGAGGCATCCGCTCGGACGACGTCGTCCGCAACTGGCTGCGGAAGTCCACCTACTCGCCCGGCGGCGGAGCGGACAGCGCTCCAGACGCGTGCTCGGATTTCAGGCCGAGCTGTCACCGCCCGCCACGTGATTCCGAGGGACCGCTCACTTGCGGGAATATCCGTTCCGCAGATTTCCCCAATGGACCCGAGGTGCCTGGAGCCGGTGCCATACGGCTCGATGTCGGTGAATTCGCCGAGTGATACCTCGGATGGCGACCCCTAAAGGCCCACGACAAGTCCGGTCACTCACCGTAGCTCTCGCGCCTCGCGCGCTTTCTGACTTCTCCCATGACAAATGGCCGCATATCCCCTGAAATGTCAACTCGACTGATTTCAGAGCTGCTTTGCGGCGAGCTCACGATGCGGGTCGGCGTGGCAGCGGCGCCGCACGCACGACCCCGGCCAACCTCAGCGCGACGAATGGACCGAGGGACGCCGGAGCGGTAAGGGGTGTCCTGTGAGTGCACCCATCGACAGTGCCTTCCACCCCTCCTCGGTGGGGGGTTCACTCGATGTCGCGGGGCCCGACGCCTCGCGAGGGAACGACGAGAAGGAGCGCCACAGATGCGTCAGGTTGTCATGCACGGGCCCGGGGACGTCCGCGTCGAGGACCGGGAGGACCCGAGGATCGTCGAGCCGACGGACGCGATCGTCCGCCTGTCGGCGACGTGCATCTGCGGCAGTGACCTGTGGCCCTACCGCGGAGCCGAGCCGGTCGACCACCAGGTGATGGGCCACGAGTACGTCGGCGTCGTCGAGGAGGTCGGCTCCGCCGTGCGCACCGTCAAGGTCGGTGACTTCGTGGTCGGGTCCTTCTGGGCCTCGGACAACACCTGCGAGATCTGCCGGGCCGGGTACCAGGCCTACTGCGTGCACCGGGTGCTCATGGGCACCATCGGCACCCAGGCCGAGCTGGCCCGCATCCCGCTCGCCGACGGCACCCTCGTCGCGACCCCCTCGATGCCCGACCCCGACCTCATCCCGTCCCTGATGGCGGCCTCCGACGTGCTGGGTACCGGCTGGTTCGCCGCCGTCGCCGCCGAGGCCGGACCTGGCAAGACGGTCGCGGTCGTCGGTGACGGCGCCGTCGGCCTGCTCGGGATCCTGGCGGCCAAGCAGCTCGGCGCCGAGCGCATCATCGCGTTCAGCCGCCACGCCGACCGCCAGGCGCTGGCTCGCGGGTTCGGGGCAACCGACATCGTCGAGGAGCGCGGCGACGACGGTGTCGCGAAGGTCAAGGAGCTCACCGGCGGGCTCGGGGCGCACTCGGTCGTCGAGGCGGTCGGCACCCAGGAGGCCATGATGCAGGCGATCCACTCCACCCGGCCCGGCGGTCACGTCGGGTTCGTGGGTGTCTCCCACGACGTCGCAATCCCCGGCGAGGACCTCTTCATGGCCGGCGTGCACATCCACGGCGGCCCCGCCCCGGTCCGCCAGTACCTGCCCGAGCTGATCCGGCTCATCTGGGACCGCACGATCGACCCGGGCAAGGTCCTCGACCTCACCCTCCCCCTGGAGAGAGCCGCCGAGGGCTACGAGGCCATGGACCAGCGCACCGCCACCAAGGTCCTGCTCACCCTCTGACAACACCGCAGGAACCTCATGAACCCGATGTCTTCGACGACCGCGCCTCGGGCGCTGATGACCGTGGTACTCGCCGCTGCCGTCGGCGTGGCCGGCGGTTGTGCTGGTGCCCCTGGCGGCGCTGCACCGTGGTCCACCGGTCCGATCAGCGGTCGGGCAGCAACGCCCCTGGGTACCGGCCCGAGCGACACGGCCAGCAGCCGCGACACCAGCCCGGCTCCGGGCTCCGCGCCCGAGGAGGAGAACCAGATGAGGATCGACATCACCATCGGCGAGCAGCACTTCCGGGCCACCCTCTCCGAGAGTGCCGCTGCGGGCGACCTGGCCGCTCTGCTGCCGGTGACGCTGGACATGATCGACCACGGCGGGGTCGAGAAGACCGGGCCCCTCCCGTCACCGGTCTCCCTGGCCGGTCAACCTGACGGCGCGGACCCCGACGTGGGTGACGTGGGCTACTACGCGCCGGGGAACGATCTCGTCCTCTACTACGGCGACCAGTCCTTCTTCCCCGGCATCGTCATCCTCGGCCGGCTCGACGGGGACGCCGCGCAGCGCATCTCCGAGATGGACGGTCCTGTCACGGCCACGATCGCGGTGCAGGATGACTGACCTGCCACCGCCCACGACGGAGCTCAAGAACTTCCTCGACCACGTGAACCGCGGCGCACTGATCGAGGGCGGCTCGGAGCACCACCGGTTCATGCACGGTGCCGCCCAGGAGGCGCTGCGCATCGTCGCCGAGCTCAACACCGGCTACCGCACACCCCAGGAGGTGCGAGCCCTGCTGACGAAGCTCACCGGCACCGAGGTGGACGAGTCGGTCACGCTCTTCCCACCGTTCTACAGCGAGTTCGGCAAGAACCTGACCATCGGCAGGAACGTCTTCATCAACATCGGCTGCCGCTTCCAGGACACCGGCGGCATCACGATCGGAGACGGCACACTCATCGGCCACGGCACCACCCTGACCACCCTGAACCACAGGCTCGACCCCGACCGGCGAGCAGACATGACCCCGGCGCCGATCGTCATGGGTCACAACGTGTGGCTCGGCGCGGCCGTGACAGTCGTCCCGGGCGTCACGATCGGTGACGGGGCCGTCGTCGGCGCTGGTGCCGTCGTCACCAAGGACGTAGCGGCCCACACGATCGTCGCCGGCGTGCCGGCCAAGCTCGTCCGAGCGACGGGCTTCGAGTCCTCCAGGAGCTGATCCAGCGAACCGCCGACCGCGGGGCAGACCAGGAGGCCGGCCGCACCGCGACCGAGCACCCGGGTCGCGGTACGACGTGACACCGGACTGGCCGCTCGTACCCGCCACGCTCGCACCGCTTGTATCCGCCACGCTCACACACCTGATGTCGGAGGTCTGCGGGGTTGGCGGGGACGTTCGCCCCTTGTGACGGACCGTCGGCGGGCGGTGAGGTGGGGATGATCCCGCGCACCGCTGAACCGGCGGTGAGGGATGCAGGTGGCGGGTCCCCGACACCGCCCTCGGCGCGGGACGCTCCGACGAGGAGATCGGTCATGAGCTGGTTCGCGCGGCGGGGGTCCCCCGCCCTGGTCGTCGCAGGTCTCGGTGCAGCGCTGGCGCTGCTGGCGCCCACAGCCGGCGCCACGACGGCAGAAGGCTCGGGAGAGCCGAGCGCGCAGGAGCAGGTGACGACCCTTCAGCGCCACTGGGACCGTGAGGCCGGGACGGCGAACCCCGTCAAGGGTCCTGAGCCGGACAGGGCTGCGAAGTCCCAGGCACCGGTGCTCAAGAGCCGCCTGCTCGCCGCCGCCGCACCCGACGAGTGCTTCGCCGGCGTCGGGGAGCCCTACCCCGCGGGGACGTACGACGCCGAAGGCAACCTCGTGTGCCCGGAGGGCAGCCAGACGAAGGTCAACCAGGCCTACGTCTGGGGGCTGACCAAGACCGGGGACGACCTGTGGTTCGGCACCGGCCCGAACATCGTCTGCCTGGTCTTCAGCAGCTACCTCCGCAGCACCAGCCCCGTGATCAACGACTCATGGGTGTGTGAGGGCGAAGCCTCCAGCTTCCGCACGAGCTGGACACCCGGTGTCACGCTCCCACCGACTCTGGGCGACTGGCGACCCGCCGACCTCTTCCGCTACGACCAGGCCACCGGCACCCTCACCGAGCTGGCCATCCCGGACACTGACCCGGCCGGCAAGGCCAGGCTCAGCTCCACCATCGGCATCCGTTCCGCCGGGTCGATCGGTGACCGAGTCTTCTTCGCCGGCCCGGGCATGGGCAGCTACCTCAACGTCTTCGTCTTCGACACCGACGGCGGCTACGTCGGCAGCGAGTCCCTCCCCGGCTTCACCAACATCCGCAAGTGGGTCGAGGTCGACGGGCACCTCTACACCGGCGTCCGGGCCGGCAACGGCGGCCAGGTGCTGCGTTACACCGGCAGCACCGCCGCCGACCCCTTCCAGTACGTCTCCGTGGGCACCGTCCCCAGCGAGCCGGCCGAGATCGCCGAGCACGAGGGCCGCCTGTACGTCTCCACCTGGCCCGCCGCGGACAACGCCTCGTTGTACATGAGCCCGCCGATCAGCGACGGCGCGGCCGGTGTCCTCGACACCGGGTCCGTCTGGCAGCAGGTATGGACCGCGGGCGACTACGAACCCGACCCCGTCACCGCCGCCACCTACGGGGGCGGTGCCCTTGTCTCCTTCCAGGGCCAGCTCTACTGGGGGACCATGCACGTGCCCTTCACCGCGGCCCTGGGCCACACCGACGTCTACGGCCCCTGGGACTCCGACGCCGCCGAGCTGGCCAACGCGCTCGGCTCCCACCGGGCGATCAGCATCTTCCGGGGTGACGGCCTTGACACCGCCTCCCCCACCATCGAGCTGCTGTACGGCTCGGCTGCGCTGCCCGTCTACGACGGCCAGACGTGGACGCTGGCGCCGAACAACATGGGCACCCTGCCGCTCTACGGCGCCTCGGGCTTTGGGAACTTCTTCAACAACTACACCTGGACGATGGGCGTCTACCGTGACGACCTCTACGTCGGCACGATGGACTGGAGCTACCTGCTCGCCAAGGGCGCCGAGGGCGTGCTCAACCTCTCCGACGTCCCCGCGCCGGATGACCTCTACGGGGCAGACCTGTGGCGCTTCCCGGACGCCACCACCGCCGCACGGCGCGAACGCACCGACGGCGTGGGCAACTACGCCAGCTACGGCATCCGCACCATGGTCGCCGACGACGAGGACGGCCTGTTCCTCGGCATGGCCAACCCCATGAACCTCATGACCGACCCCACCGACGACCGGCCCGAAGGCGGCTGGCAGCTCCTCAAGCTCACCCCCAGGCGGTAAGCACGCGAAGCGGCTCTCCCTGCACCGGGGAGAGCCGCTCTGATGCCCGTACCTGGCCGCCTGCCCGGCGCAACGTGACGCGGCGTCGACAGACCCGCAGCACCTCGGCGCAGGGCTCGTCCGAGACCGCGAACGTCAGGTGCTTGCCGAACCGGTACGCCCGCGGTCCCTGCCGTTCGTGCGCCAGTCGTAAGCGGTGGCGACCGGAACGCGCAGACACGCGGCCAGGTCGTTCACGTCGAGCAAGGGCTCCAGGCTCCACGGGTTGCCACTGGTCACATCGTCGGTGTCCATACCCCGCAGGTGTGCCAGCCTCCCCCAGCCGATCGGCGACGACCGCCACGGTCGGCCACCAGCCGGGGCACCCCTGCGGCCAGGCCGGTTCCAGGGAGGGGTTTTCGATGGGTTTTCGATGACCGGGTCAAGTCTCACAACCTCAGAACTCCCGGTAACCCTTGAGTTTCCGGGACTTCGCGGTCGGGCTGACAGGATTTGAACCTGCGACCCCTTGCGGAGATCGACCCCGGTTTGACGAGGTTCGACCGAAGCCGAGTAAGCCCGAACAGGGGAGATGACCTGCGCGTTTGCTCTTGGTGGCCGTACGAGCGAGGCCGGTCAGGCAGGACTGGGGGCGACAGTTTTTGCCCCATTAATGCCCCATGACCGCCACTCTCGAACCGCTTGTGGAACCGCCGACTCGATGTTGGTCGCCAGGCGGCGGCTCCATCATCCACTCTAGCGGCCGGCGCACCGGAACCGTCTTGCCCCGGCTACTCCGCTACCTTGCTGCAGTCGGGTGGCCAGTCTCGAAGTCCGTGACCAGAACGTAGATCCGCCTAGAAGAACCCCGCGTTGCGTCGGCACACTCATCGCCGTCGACATCTGCAACCACCTGCGCGCCCACACCCACGGACGTGGCGCGGACGGGCTGCCCCACCTCATGGCCCCTTTGCGACGTCGCCCACCTCGTCGCCACCTGCATCGTCAAGGTCCGAACTTCCCCACCGCGCGGCGCCGCCGCAAGGACCTCAGCATCTTCCTCCGATGAGGAGATCTTCCGCCTCGACTTCGACAGGATTGCCGACCTTGAAGGCAACCACGCCGAAACGCTGGTGACCGTCGCCCGTTTCCCGCGGCGATCCAAGACGTCACCCTGATCTCGCGGGTGGTGCGCGGGCGGGTCTGCGGAACAACAGCGCCACTGGGCGCGGGTATACGCGCTGCGCTGATCTCCGCGGCGCCGGACGCGTGTCGACGCCCGCGCGGCGCCGGTTTCGCCGGGCCGGGTTGCGCCGCGGCGTCCGAGGTCAATGATGGAGCGGGTCAGACCGTAAACGGAGGAGGGGCGTCCCATGTCCGAAATGTCGCACCATGACAACCGCCGATCCGACGAGACCACACACGGCGAGGCACACGGGCAGTCCCACGAGGGGCACGGGCAGTCCCACGGCAAGGGGATGTACCTGCGGTTCGCGGCGATGATCCTCACCGGGATGGTCGTCATGTACTTCGTGATGTTCGTCGGCTCGTGGGAGTGGAGCCACATCCGCTTCAGCCAAAGCCGGGTGTTCATGGCGATCACCATGGGCGGGGCGATGGGGCTGGTGATGCTCGCCTGGATGCTCAACATGTACAAGAGCGCCAAGGCCAACGTCGCCGTCGTCGCCGTGAGCCTCCTGCTCCTCGGCGGCGGGGCCGCGCTCGACCGCAGCCAGGCCACGGTGGACGACACCGCCTTCATGCGCGGGATGATCCCCCACCACTCCCTGGCGATCACCCGCTCGGAGCGGGCCGGCATCGAGGACGTGCGGGTGTGCGAGCTGGCGGTGGAGATCAGCGAGGCGCAGCGCCGGGAGATCTTCGAGATGGACTGGCTGATCGAGGACATCGAGCGCAACGGGGTGGCCGCGACCGCCGAGGAGGCGCAGGCCCGGCCGGTGCCCGAGTACGAGGAGCCGGCAGAGCGCGAGTGCACCAGCTCGTGACCGGTCTCCCGTGACACCGGCGCGGATCTTGGTGGGGAGATCGGGTGCAGCGCAGCAGAGTCAGATAGCACTCATGGCGGGGCATCAGACGTGATGGTGGAGACCGGGGCGGGGCCTGGCAGCAGAGATGGTTCTGGCCGCGAACTCGAGGATTGCCGGGGTCAGAGGATGGATCCGAGGTCTGATCCGACGGTGGGGTAGGCGGCGGTCATGGACCTCAGCTGCCGGGTGGTGAGTTGGAGCTTCATGGCGAGGCCGACGAAGTTGATGACTTCGCCGTACTCGGGGCCGAGGAGGTGTCCGCCGACGATCCGGTCAGTGGACCTGTCGATGAGGATCTTGGTGGCTGCGGCGGTCTCACCGATCCGGTAGTTGGAGTACCAGCCGCTGGTGTCGTGGTAGCGGACGTCGATGTCGATGCCCTGGTCTCGAGCCTCTTGCTCGAGCATTCCCACCCGCGTCAGTTCCGGGATGGTGAAGACCGCCGTGGGGACGCCTGTGTAGTCGGGGATGGTGGTGGTGGCTTTGAGCATGTTGGACGCGGCGACCTTGCCCTCGAACACCGCGACCGGTGTCAGCGGCATCCCGGGGCTGTTGGCTGAGTCGCCGGCGGCGTAGACCGCCGGGTTGGTGGTGCTCTGCAGATGGGCGGCGACGCGCACTCCGCGCTCGTCCCACTCGACACCGGCGGCGTCGAGGTCGAGGCCGGCCAGGTCGGGTATCCGGCCCGCGCCGTGCACGACGAGGTCGAACTGCGCCGTCTCGGGTTGGCCGGATCGCTCGATGCTCACCTTGAATCCGGTGTCGGACTTCTCGATCGCGGTGACCGTGGTGGAGCGCCACAGCTCGATCCCGGCGTCGGCGCCGCGACTGATGAGGAGCTCGACGAGGTCGGGGTCGAAGGTCTTGAGCGGCCGCGGCCCGCGGTCGAGGATGACCGGCGTGCTGCCCGCGCGCGCCGCGATGTGAGCGAACTCGAAGGAGATGAAGCCACCACCGACGAACAAGATCCGCTCCGGCAGCTCGGGAAGCTCCATGAAGCCGGTGCTGTCGACCAGGTGCTCGTCGCCGGGAAAGTCCAGCGGCCGGGGCCGGGCGCCGGCGGCGATCAGGAAGTGTGCCGCCTCGTAGGTGGTGCCGCCGATCGCGATGCTGTTCGCGCCCGTGAACCGGGCCCGGCCGTGGAGCGTGTCGACGCCGTTGCGGGCGAGGCCGTCCTCGGTCTTTCTCGGCACGGTGTCGGTGAAGCCGTGCTTGTGCTTGATCAGGTCGGCCCAGTTGATCGACAGGTCGGCATCGTCGATGCCCTTGCCCCGCATCAGCCGGGCGCTGTCGATGATCTCGGCACCGCGACGCAGGATCTTCTTCGGGTCACACCCGCGCAGAGCGCACGTGCCGCCGTAGGGCAGCGCGTCGACGATCGCGACCCTCCAGCCCGCGGCAGCGCACTTGTTCGCCGCCGCGACGCCGGCCATGCCCGCTCCGATCACGATCAAGTCATGGCCGTGCATCATCACGCCCCTCCGCTGTCACGCCCGAGCGCTGCCCGGAGCTGCTCCATCGTCGGTGCGCCCGCCAGGCCGTCGGGCGTGCAGTAGACCCGGCACGACAGCCCAACCCCGGCGCCCGGCTCGGCGAAGACATCGACACCGTCGACCACGATGCTCGGCGAGCCATGGAACCCCACCCGGTCGGCCTCCTCCACCGTCTCGACGCGGTGACGGCTCACCACGACATCCGGGCGCTCGGCGGCGATCACGGCCAGCCGCTGGTCGGCGATCCGCCAGTTCGGGCAGTTCTCGAAGTACAACAAGGAGACGTCCATGCCCGCGACGCTAAACCTTGTACCGTGGTAGAAGGTCAAGGGGTGGAGGATGGACGAGATGTTGATCGGTGAGCTTGCCGAGGCTGTCGGCGTGACCAGCCAGACCGTCCGGTTCTACGAGCGCAAGGGCCTCTTGCCCGACGCCGAACGGGGCGCCAACGGCTACCGGGTCTACGACGACTCCACGCTGGTCCGGTTGCGCTTCATCAACGTGGCACAGGCTGCCGGGCTCACCCTCTCCGAGATCCGCAGCATCATCGACCTCCGCGATGACGGGACCGTGCCCTGCGCGCACGTGGCCACGCTCATCGACACCAAGCTCGCTGACGTCCGGACACGAATCAGACACCTTGCCGCATTACAGGCCGAGCTCGAAGCAATCCGCGAGCACAGCCACCTGCTCGACCCCGCCGACTGCACAGACAACGACATCTGCCACATCCTCAGTAGCGCGCCGAAGGATCACTAGCCGACCCCGAGAACGACCACGCGCTACGACCGAGGCCGCAAGATTCTCGACCGTCAGTTGCGTCCGGCAGCGTGGCCGCTCAGCTGAGTAGTCGCCCGGCTCGTTGCTCGGCGTATGCGTCGCGTAGCGACCATTCGGCGGCACCCGTCGGTCGATCTGCTCGCGCCGCGGCGAGAACTGACTGAGGACCCCCGTAAACGGATTGTTCTCCCGGTGCGCACGCCTCATCGGTGCCGAAAGTCCCTCCGTTGTGCTCACTGGCACCACAATCACCGCGTCCGGCGCGGCTGTGGGTGTCAACGTCACCCTCGGGTCGACGAGGAACTGGTCACGCACCGTGCGGGTAACCGGCGCTTCGACGAGACTTAGCTCGTAGGGGACGTACTCGCCGATCGAGCGGAGGAACGTAATCACCTCCCGGTGATGCACATTCAGCTCCGCCGCGAGGTCCCTGACGCGCACTCGATCGCGCTTCCGGCTGCTGCAATCTGATGCGATGAGACATCAGGAGACTCCTCTTTAGCGGGCGGGTGCCGCAGGCGCAAGTGTGCGCCACGCGATCGGACAAGCGCTCGGCGTGGTTCTCGGGCGTGTCGGCCGTGTCACCGCCAGGCTCGTTTCTCCTGCTCCTCCACTGCCGGCTGTGTCGCGCTCCGACTGGCAGGACAGCTCGAGCACCTTCTCGACCGGAGCAAGAACCTTGATCCCGGCGGATGCATCGCCCAGGCCGCCGTAGGAGAACACCAGGCGGATGTTACCGAGAGTCCCCGTTCGGCGGGTCGTACTCCCCGGCGAGGAGCCGACGTCCTTGCGGTGACGGCCGCCCGTTGGAGAGGTAGCGGTCGTCGGCCAGGCCGACCGACCCGCTGCCGTAGCCCTCGAGCTCGTTCCGTGTGTCCGTCGTTGGCTCTTTGATCAGAGACCGATGCCAGCCTGGCCCCCGCTCCACGTGCGCTCGGCCGGGAGCTCCCATAACGTCGGTGGCATCCAGCTGCGCCATAGCCGGTGCGGCGTCTGTGACGATGTCTGGGAAGGAGCCCCTAGTGTCCACAAGTCAGCAGCACGGATCTGACGCGGAGCACGACAACGGCGGAGACAGGTCCGGCCACACGAAGAAGATGTACCTGCGGTTCGCGGCGATGATCTTGACGGCGATGGTCGTCATGTACTGGGTGATGTTCGTCGGCTCATGGGAGTGGAGCCACGTCCGCTTCAGCGAGAGCCGGGTGTTCATGGCGCTGGCCATGGGCGGCTCCATGGGGCTGGTCATGCTGGCCTGGATGCTGAACATGTACAAGAACACCAAGGCTAACGTGGCGATCGTGGCCGTCAGCGTCCTGCTGTTCGGCGGAGCGGTGTTCCTGGACCGTAGTCAGACCACGGTGGCTGACAACGACTTCATGCAGGCGATGATCCCGCACCACTCCTTGGCCATCACCCGTGCCGAGCGTTCCCAGCTGTCCGACGTCCGGGTGTGCGAGCTCGCCGTGGAGATCAGCGAGGCACAGCGCCGCGAGATCGACGAGATGGACTGGCTCATTGAGGACATTCGGGAGAACGGCGTGGTGACTACGCAAGCGGAGCTTGAGGCTCGCCCGGTCCCGGACTTCGACGTCGCCGCCGACCGCACCTGCGCACCGGAGTGACATTGGACAGCCCGTTCGTCCACCATCCGACAGGGTTCGGGCAACGCTGACCGAAGACAGCCGCCGACCAAAGGAGCGATACATGCCCGTTCGCGCCGGACGCCACCTCTCGCCGTGGGTGGAGACGATGTCTCCGCCTGATCTCGGCTCCACCGCGTTTCGAGACGTCCCAGCCGACGTCGTCGTCATCGGTGCAGGCATTACCGGGATCACGGCCGCGCTTCTGCTGCAGCGAGCCGGGCTGCGGGTGGTCGTGGTGGAGGCGGAGCAGGTCGGCAGGTCAGTGACCACGGCCTCCACGGTCAAGGTCACCTTCGGCCACAAAACGCTCTACTCGACGATCGAGCAGGGCCTTGGTCTGGACGCCGCTGCAGCGTATGCCCAGGCCAACGTTGCCGGATTCGGCCAGCTCCTGGACCTCGCCCGTTCCCTGAGTACCGACTGCATGCTCGAGCACGGACACCCGCACATCATCTACGCCGAGCGCGAGGATGAGGTCGAACAGATCCAGAAGGAGGCCGATGTCGCGCAGCGGATCGGGCTGCCGGTCTCACTCGGCCACGAGGCGCCGGTGCCGTTCCCGGTGGCAGCAGCGGTGACCTTCGAAAATCAGGCGCATTTCCACCCCGGGCGGTACCTCGCCGCTCTTGCCGAGACGTTCGTCCGTGAGGGCGGCACCGTGATCGAGGGGGTGCGGGCCCGTGACGTCGATGAGGACGGCGGCGTGTGCCAGGTTGACACGACCGCCGGGTGTCTCTCGGCCGCGCACGTCGTCGTCGCCACCCAGTACCCGTTCTTGGACCGGGGCGGGCAGTTCGCTCAGCTGAGCGCACGCCGCTCGTACGGGATCGCCGGGGTGCTCCCGGACGGGGTCCCCGCGGGGATGACGATTAACGTTGGTTCGCCCACCCACTCCACCCGCAGCGCCACGCTCGGTGGGGAAAAGCTGTTGATCGTGGTGGGCGAGGGCCACGAGGTCGGGCATGTCACCGACAGCGCCGAGCGGTGGGTGCGGCTGGAACAGTGGGCGCAGGAACGGTTCGGGGTCACCGAGTTCCGCAACCACTGGTCCGCGCAGGAGACCAGCACGCCGGACCACGTCCCGTTTGTCGGGTTCATCGCCCCCGGGTCGCATCGTATTTACACCGCGACCGGGTACGACGGGTGGGGCATGACCAACGGCACCGCCGCCGCGATACTCATCCGCGACCTCATCGTGGGTGAACACAACCCCTGGGCGGCCACGTTCGACGCTCGCCGCGCCGAGACCTCCTTGCCAGGCAAGGGGTTCACCAAACACAACCTCCATGTCGCGAAGACGTGGGTGAAGGACCGGGTGGGCGGTGCGCCGACCGGTTCCCTTCAGGACCTGCGAGCTGGTGACGCGGCCGTCCTCGATGTCAGCGGCGAACGGACAGCTGCCTACCGCGACGAACAGGGCGAACTGCACATGGTCTCGGCCGTGTGCACACACATGGGGTGCGACGTCGCCTGGAACGACGGCGAGAAAAGTTGGGACTGCCCCTGCCACGGTTCGCGATTCAACTACGACGGGGCGGTCCTCCACGGACCGGCTACGAGCCCTCTGCTACCGCGTTCTCCGGAGTGAGGCCGGTCTGACCCGGTCTTACAGTTAACGGTGCGCGCGACCATCGATGAGGTCCGCTGCATCGTAGAGGGCGGCGGTGTCGCGCTCGAGGGTCGGGACGATGGCCACAACGCGGCCAGGACCGTGCTGAGGACTACCGAGGCTGCTACAGATCCGGCGGTCGTGGTGATCACCACGACCGCGAGCACGGCGATGGCTACGTATCCGACGGTCCTGAGCACGCCGGTTCTCCCTGGCGTGAGTGCTGGCCGCCGTGTCACCGTCGGTCCGACACGTCAAGGCCTGGTACCGCCACCGCACCGACATCGCCATCGACCACCGCATCCGCGAACGCAAGCACGGCGCGGCCCTGCGGCACCTGCCATGTTGCGGCGTAGACAAGCGCGTTCGGCGGATGTCACGTGATGTGGCGGACCGTTGTCGTCATCATCTCCCCGTGACGGGATTGCCGCTCCACCTGCAAACGCACACCGCTTTCCTGACTACAGGCTCGTAGCGCGGCGACGACGTACGGCGTCGCTTCGGTGTCTAGAGCGACCAACGAACCGACAGCGTCGACAACCCCATACCCGCTTTCCACGCAGTGGCCCATCAGCGCGCACTCCGTCGAATGCTCCATCGCTCGGGCGCGGTACTCAGCCAACGCGTAGCGACGCAGGCAAGCCATGTCGACCACCCAACCCTCCACCCGCTCGTCGTAAGTCATCTGTACCTCCTTATCCGGCTGCGCCTAGTCACGTACACGATGCGCGGGCGGCCGCGCTGGCGCCACCCAACGCCGACGGAGCGGGGTCGTTGCCCTGTCCGGCCGGGGGCACAGGCTCTGGCACGCCGGCCCGCCACAAGGGCCTGGAGGTTGACCGGGGGCCAGGTCAGCCGGCTCATACGCATCGTCGGCGTGGAGGCACCGCCGCAGTCGGGCACCGGACCGTCACCACGGTGCGCGAGGCGCGGGGCGCTGCGGCACCCGGACTTGATCATGCGGACCTGGCATACCGTCAACTGCACCCCACCATGACATTTGAGCGGGACGGGTGATGTTCCAGATCTTCGCGGCCCTCGCCGATTTCGAACGCGCCCGGATCTGTCAGCGCACCGATGCCGGCCTGACCACGGCACACGGAGAAGCGGGCGCTCCGGGCAACAGCCGTCGTAGCTGTCCACTTGATCAGGTGAGGACCGCTCGGCCGATGCACCAGCAGACAAACATGAGCGTCGCCACCTATCGGTCGCCTGACCCGCCAACCCACAAGAGTTGTGGCTCCCCTGTCGGACCGTAAGCTGCCCGTAGGGAGGCAAGCAAGGTCGGGGACCACTGTCAAGGGACAGTGGGAACTGCCCAGGGGCGGTCGTGAGACCTGCCCGGTGACGGTCACGGGATCTGCCCGGTGATGGCCATGGGATCTGCCCAGGGGCTGGCCATCACCGGCCCGGGTGGTCAGGCCAAGGGCGTCACTCCTCGACCGGAGAGGGCCTGGGACAGGCGGACGGACTCGCCGCTGGTCTGGCAGACGTGGGCGTGGTGGAGGAGCCGGTCGACGGTCGCGGTGGCGATGGTCTTGGGCATGAGCTCGTCGAACCCGGCGGGGTGGAGGTTGGAGCTGATCGCGACGGCTCGTTTCTCGTAGGCGGCGTCGACGAGGCGGTAGAGGCCCTCGGCGGCGTCGGTGGCGACCGGGAGGAGGCCGATGTCGTCGACGACCACGAGGTCGGCGCGCAGCACCTTCGCGATGGCCTTGGTGACGGTGTCGTCGGCGCGGTGCCTGCGCAGGAGGGCGCCGAGGTCTTCGAGGGTGAACCACGAGACCCGCAGGCCTTGCTCGACGGCTTGGTGCCCCAGGGCCTCGAGCAGGAACGTCTTCCCGGTCCCCGACGGCCCGCAGACGACGAGGTTCTCCTTGCGGTGGACCCACTCCAGGGTCCGTAGCGCGTGCTGGGTCGGGACCGGGATCGAGGACGCGGCCTCGTCCCAGGCGTCGAACGTCTTGCCGGTGGGGAACCCGGCCGCGGTCCGGCGGGTGGCCAGGGAGGCCCGGTCCCGGCCGGCGGCCTCCTCGGCGAACAGGGCCCGTAGAACCTCGACGGGTTCCCAGCGTTGGGCCTTGGCGGTGGCGATGACCTCGGGTGCCTGGTGGCGGATGTGGGGCAGGCGCAGCCGGCGGAGCAGGGCCTCGAGGTCGCCGGGTAGCGGCGGCGCGGACGGCACTCCCAGGGCCGGCACGCTCGTGCGTGTGGTCGTGGTGGTCATCAGGCCACCTCCTCGACGCCGGGGCTGGCGGGCGGTTGCTGGCCCAGGGCGGCCCAGCCGGCGGTGCCCTGGGTCAAGGAGCGGTCCTCCCCGGCGCGGTGGACCTCACCGTCGCTCGTGCCCGCGTGGTTCAGGATCGAGGGCAGGTCGGCCTCGGCGAAGCGGGCGTGGACGGCGGCGTGGCCCAGGGCCCAGTCGACCTCACCGGGATCGAAGAGCTTGGCCAGGGCGACGGCCTCGGCCATCTTGACCCGCATCTTCGTCGTGCCGGCCGCGGCGGCCTCGCTCAGCCAGAGCCGGGCCCCGTCACCCAGGGCGAGGAACTCGATCTCCGCGGCGCTCTTCGGACGCGGCCGGCGCTCCAGGGCACCGGCCGGGGCGGGCGGGAAGTGCGCGTCGTCGATGCTCGGGGAGCCCGGTGTGGCGCGGGCGTGGCGGGCGACCTCGACCGGGCCGGACTCGCCGGCGTGGACGATGACGACCTGCTCCCCAGGCCCGGCGCCGTAGGTGCGGACCCACACCCTCTCCCCGAGGAGGTGATGCGGCACGGAGTACTGCCCGGCCTCGAAGGTCACCATCGGGGAGTTCGCCGGCACCTGCCGTGTCAGCCCGAACGCGACCGTGTGCGGGGCCGCCGGCAGGGCATGCAGGCGGGCGCGTTCCTCGGCCAGCATCTCCGCCGGGACCCGCCGGGTGACCCGGTGGACCCGGTGATTGACCAGATCGGTGAACGCCTGACAGGCCGCCTCGAGCTCGGCGAACGAGGCGTAACCGGGCAGCAGGTTCGTCTCCTTCGGGACCAGGTCGGCCTTGGCGACCTTGACCGTGGCCTCCGTCCCGCCCTTGCTTGCCGGGTCGGCCGGCTCGCACGTGAGCACGCTGACCCCGTAGTGCCGGGCGAAGGCCACCATCTGCGGGTTCCGCACCGCCATCCCGGCGATGTGCTCGACGGTGACGGTCTTCTCGTTGTCGGTCAGCACATACGTCGGCACCCCACCCAGAACCCGGAAGACCTGGTCCAGGGCGGCGAACACGCTCGGCATCGTCTTGTCCCTGATCGCCAGCACGACCCGGAACCTCGACCACGCCAGCCACGCGCAGAACAACACCGTCCGCGCGCCGTCGATGACCGGGCCGTCACCGAAGTCGTACTGCAACCACAGCCCCGGCTCGGTGACCCAGGGCCGATGCACCCGGGCCCTGCCCTGCCGGTAAGCCTTCTTCACCGCCGCGACCGCCCGGCGGGTTGTCCGCTCCGACCCGGTGAATCCCAGGGCAACCAGCTTGTCATGGGCGATGTCGGCGCGGATCTTGCCGTTGCTCTTGTCCACCCACTCCTCGACCTTGGGCAAGAACTCATCGATCAGCTGCGGACGGGCCGCCGGCCTCTCGCTCAACCGTCCCGCGTCACGAGCGGCGACGTATCGGGCGACGGTGTGATGGGAGACCCCGGCGAGCTCGCCGGCGTCCCTGTACGAACCAGTCAGATCAAACGCTTCGAGAATTTCCATGATCTCCTCGGCAGACTTCACGTTGTCCCTCCTCGGGGCGATGGGCGCTTCAGCACCGCCATCGCACCCGAGGAGGGGCCCCGAACCGCGTCAGCGCGGCAGGGCAGGAATGTCGTGTCGGGCAGATCCCATGACCGTCAGCGGGCAACTCTCACGACCGCCACCGGGCAGCTATCTGGCCGCCTCCGGGCAGTCTCCCGTGGCCGCCAACAGACCACCGCCGGCAGGCCCTGCGTGTCGCGTGTCGATAACCACATCCCTTGTCCACCCTCCGTACGGCCCGCGGGTGCCGGCGAGGACGAGCCCGGGTATGAAGAAGCAATGAAGGCCGTTACCAAAATGTGACACAGGTGGGCCGTGCAGCTAGCGTGGCTCCCTGTGGATCGCAACCCGGCGTTCGGACAGGCGTGTCCCGCTGCCGCCCAACCTCGCGTGCGAGAAGCATGCACTTCGGAGACACCCTGCGGCACTCGGACAAGAAGGCCCATCGGTGCCCGCCCCTAGCAGGCGCAGCTCCTCGTGCCACAGTGAGATCGGAATCTTGGTGACGGCAGTCAGACCGGCCCCCGCGGCCCCCATCAGCTCACCGCCCTCCCATGGGCGTGGACGGGTCGCGGCGATCGACGCCGCCCGCGCCCTCGCCGTCATAGGCATGATCGTCGTTAACGTCGGCCCGCGCAGCGGGGACAGCATCGCCGAGGTCCTCTACCGGCTTCCCCTCGGGCGAGCCTCTCTCCTGTTCGTCCTCCTCGCCGGGGTGGGCATCTCGCTTCTCACGAGGCGGGCCCGTCTGCCGGGGGGCCGCCTACCCTGGTCCACCCTGCTCTGGCGCGCGGGCCTGCTCATGGCGGGAGGGCTTGCGCTTCAGTTGCTGGACCACGGCGTCAGCGTGATCCTGCCGACCTACGCCCTGCTGTTTGTCATCGCGATCCCGCTGGTTCGCGCGGGCAGCCGCGTCGTCGGGCTTCTTGCCGTCGCGCTCACCGTGCTTGGCCCAGTCGCATGGATCGGTCTGCAAAGGATTCAGGGGGTCACCTGGGACGTCCGGTCGGCGACGGCTGCCGACTCGCCGTCTGAGATCCTGCACAACGTACTTCTCTCGAGCCCCTATCCCGTCATCACGTGGGCCGGGCCTTTCCTGCTCGGCATGTGGCTGGGCCGACTCGATCTGGCTGACCGGGCCCTTCAGCACCGGATGATCCTGTTCGGTGCGTTTGCGACAGTGATCGGTCGCGCTGTGTCTCTGGTCCTGGTCGCATGGCAGGGTGATCCAGCAGAGGCCGTCGGGTTCGACCGACTGGTGACCTCGGTTGCCCACTCACAGATGCCGCTCTGGTTGATCAGTGGCACGGGGAGCGGTGTCCTCGTCCTCGGTCTGCTGTTGCGAGCCGGCACCGTTGTGGAACGCCGACTGCGGCCGCTGGTCGCCGCGGGACAGCTGGCACTGACGATCTACGTGGCCCACCTCCTGGTTCTCGATCTGCTCGTCCGGCCCGAGCCTCACGTCCTCGCCGAGGGCATCGCCATCAGCCTCGCCCTGAGCGCCTCAGCACTGATCTTCGCGACCTGGTGGCGCCGGAACTTCGACCGCGGACCGCTTGAACGGCTGCTCCGGCCGCCGTGGAGAGAGGCGAACGCCCCGGACGGGCTCGGCGAGATCCTCACCCAGCGGTCGGCCGCTCCCGGACGACTTTCTGCCTCCCGGTAACCCGCCCAGGATCCCCATTCCGGATCCCATGCCGACCATCAACCGTCGCCGCCCGTCACGAGACGCTCTGCAGTCTCGGCGTCGTGAGCTGCGCAGAGGAGGAAACCCGTTGCTAGCCCGCCTGAGCCGATCTGTCCCTGCCGCCGGCGCGGCGCTCGCCCTCGCCCTCGTGGCCGGATGCTCCCAGACACCGGCCCCTGCGCCCTCGCCGACACCAGCCCCCGCACCCTCAGCCGCCCCCAACGCGTCGGAGCCGCCGACGAGCCCGGGACCGACGACGCAGTCCCCATCGGCGTTGGTGAACCAAGCCGTCAGTGCGGCGCATCCGGCAGCGGTCGAGGCGGGCATGAGCGTGCTGGCGGGCGGCGGCAACGCGGTCGACGCGGCGATCGCCGCAGCGTTCGCGGTGTCGGTGGTCGAGCCGTTCGCATCGGGGGTCGGCGGCGGCGGGTCGGCGATCGTGGCATCCACGGGCGGCGAGCCGCTGAACTACGACTATCGGGAGGTCGTCGCCCAGGACGGCACCATCCCCGAGTCCGGAACCGGCATCCCCGGGTTCGTCGCTGGTATGGCCGCCCTCCACGAGGACCACGGCCGACTGGACTGGGCACAGCTCGTCCAGCCCGCGATCGACCTCGCCGCCGACGGCTTCCCGATCTCGGACTTCCTCGCCCTGCGGATGCGCAGCGACTACGGACCGGCCGCCGTCTCCGACCAGCGGCAGTTCAACGGCCTCGGAGGCATCTTCCCCCTGGGCGCGGGCGACGAGCTCGTCCAAGAAGAGCTCGCGGAGACGCTCACCGTCCTCGCCGAGGACGGGCCACAAAGCTTCTACACCGGCTCGATTGCCGACCGGCTCGACGACGTCGACGGGATCGACCTCGCCTCGCTCGCCGCGTACGACGTGGTCCGCTCGGAGCCGGTCCGCGGGAGGGTCGGAGACTACGAGATCGTCTCGGCCGCCCCGGCCCTGCCCGGCGTGGCCCTCGTCCAGATGCTCCAGGTCGCCGAGGCGATGGGCATCGCCGGCACCGAACCGGGTTCGGCGGACTACGTCGAGACGCTCTCCAACAGCTGGCTGGTCGCGGACGGGTCGGTCGCGCAGCACCTCGGAGACCCCGCGTTCGTCGACGTCCCGGTCGACGAGCTCACCGACCAGGCCAGGAACGCCGACCTCGCCGACGACATCACGACCTCCGCCGCGTCCGCCGAAGTGTTCGGGTCGGACAACGTCGCCGGCGCCGCGGACCTGGTCCCGGGCAACACGACCCATATCACGGTCGTCGACGCCGACGGGTTGATGGTCTCGATGACCAACACGATCACGAGCTTCTGGGGCGGCGGCGACGCCCAGGCCGTCGGCGGGTTCTTCCTGAACAACCAGCTCTCCCGCTTCGCCGCGCTCGACACCCCGCAGAACCAGCCCGCACCGGGCCGGCGTTCGGTCAGCTGGGCCACCCCCACCGTCGTCCTCGACGAACAGGGCCGCCCGGTCCTGGGAGTGGGCACCCCCGGTGGCCACCAGATCCCGACCATCCTCGCCAATGTCCTTGCCCGCTGGGCGCTGCACGACCAGCCGCTCGAGGATGCCGTCGCGGCGCCCCGCTTCCACCTCCAGGACGGCACGCTCACCCTCGAGGAGCCCCCCTCCCCCGAGCTCTCCGCACGACTGGACGACCTCGGCTGGGCCAGCGACGTCGTCACCGTCGAGGAGGCCGTCTTCGGGTCGGTCCAGGCCCTCGAGGTCGACCACGACAGCGGAGAGATCACCGGGGCCGAGGACAACCGCCGGGAGGCGACGTTCGCCGTGACGGCCACCGCCCGGTAAGAGTTGATCGAACGCTCATCGGGTCTTGACCCTGGCCGGTGGTCCGTCTTCGCACACTGGTGAACAGGCCGTCAGCGCCCCACAGAAACCCGGGCCGGGACCGGCCCGGAGGTGGTCGCAGTGGTGCGGTGGGCGACGGCAGGCAAGGTCCCACTGGGACGTCGGCTGATGACTGCGCGCCCGGGGCGGCTGGTTGCCGGTGTGCTCGCGATCGGGCTGGCGCTGATGATGATCCTGCTCCTGGACGGCCTGTGGGCAGGCGTGCAGGAGCGCGCGACCACCTACGAGGACCACCTCGGGGCGGATCTCGTCGTGGTGGCGCCCGGGACGGAGTCGCTCTTCTCCGATCGCAGCACCCTCCCGGCCGAGCTCGCCGACGTCGTCGCTGCCGTGCCCGGCGTGACCGGGACCAGCCGGGCCCGGACGATGTACACGATCCTCGAGCTGCACGGCGACAAGGCAGCGGCCGCCGTCGTCGGCTTCGCTCCGGGTGGACCTGGGGAGCCGTGGGACCTCGCCGAGGGCCGCGCCCCGGCGGACGGCGAGGTCGCCGTCGACCGGCTGCTGTCCCAGGAGCACGGGCTCGCGCTCGCGCTCGGCGACACCCTGCCGCTGATGGGGCGCAACCTCACCGTCGTGGGTCTCACCGACGACACGGCGATGTTCATGACGCCGCTCGTCTTCGTCACCGAGTCGACGCTGACCGACGTCCTCGGCGCTGCAGGCACGACCGGTGTCGTCCTGGTGACCACCGGAAACCCGGAAGCCACGGCCGAGCGCCTGCGGTCGCAGGGACTGACGGTGCGCACCCCCGAGGAGCTGGCCGGTGCCGCACGTGAGTTGACGACACGGATCTTCGGTGTGCCGATCAGGCTGATGGTCGCCGTGGCCTTCGCCGCGGGCGTCCTCATCGTCGCGCTCGTCTCCTACACCATTGTCGCGGAGCACCGCCGCGACCTGGGTGTCCTCAAGGCCATCGGTGCGCCGGCCGCGCGCCTGCGGCTCGTGACCCTGACGCTGACGCTGGGCTTCAGTGTCGTCGGGGCACTGGTGGCCGTCGGCCTTCTCGTCGTGGCCCGGCTCGCGGTGAGTGCCTGGCAGCCCGCGTTCATCGTCGCGGTCACCCCGGCGGCGCTGGGCCGGACCGCCGCCGCCGCGGCGGCCATGGCGCTGCTTGCCGCGTGGGTCCCGGCCCGGCAGGTCAGCCGGGTCGATGCCGCGACCGCGTTCCGGAGCGGGTCATGAGCCACCTCCGGCTTCTCACGGACCTTCGCCGACGGGTACCCCTGGGTCGCCGGGTGCTCTTCGGTGACCGGCGGCGCGGGGTTCTCACCATCACGGGGGTGGCCGTGGCGCTCCTGCTGGTCCTCGTCCTCGATGCCCTCAGGGTCGGTGCCCTGGAGCGCGTCACGGCCTACATCCGAACCTCGAGCGCCGACGTCGTCGTGTCCCAGGAGGGCGTGCGCACCATGCACATGAGTGCTTCCGCGCTCCCCGAGGACACCGCGGAGAAGGCGGCCGCCGTCCCTGGGGTGGCGTGGGCGGTGCCGGTGGCGTTCACCTCCACCGCTGTCGATGGCCCCGACGGACGCCTGCTCACCTACCTCATCGGCTACGACACGCTGACCGGCCGTGGCGGCCCGGTGCGCATCGAGGAGGGACGGGCCCCCGGGCGGGGAGAGGCCCTGGTCGACGACGCCGCTGCCTCGGCGCTGGGCCTGGCCGTCGGTTCGGCCGCCACGGTGCAGGGTGTCCCGCTGACCGTCGTCGGTCTCGCCTCGGGTGGCACGAGCATCACCAACACCACCGTCTTCGTCTCCGCCGAGCAGTTCGCTGATCTCGTCGCGCCCACGGTCTCCTACGTCCTGGTCGCCGGCGACGGTTCGGCGCACTCCGATGAGCTGGCTGCGGAGGTGGAGAAGGTGCTCCCGGGAACCACCGTGCAGACACGGGAGCAGTTCATCGCCTCGGAGTCCGCCGTCGTCGGCGACATGAGTGCCGACCTGCTCACGCTGATGGACCTCGTCGGGTACCTGATCGCGCTGGCCGTCATCGCACTCGGCCTCATGACGTCGACCCTGGACCGGTTGCGTGACTACGGCGTCCTCAAGGCACTGGGAGCGCCCACCCGCCGGCTCGCCGGAACGGTGACCAGCCAGGTGCTCTGGATCACCGGCCTCGCCGTCGCGATCGCGACGATGCTGGCGGTGGTCCTCTCGGCCCTGGTGCCCCTCCTCGCTTCCACGGTAGGGCTCAGCGTGACGGCAGGAAGCGTCGCGAGCGCCGCGATCGGCGCCCTCGCGGCGGGCCTCGCCGGCGCCCTGATCCCCGTCTGGCGTCTCGCTCGGATCGACGCCGCCACAGCCTTCCGGAGCTCACGATGACACCTTCTGCGATCCTTGCCGTGCGCGGACTGACCAAGGACTTCCGGTCCGGGCCGAGCGTCGTGCACGCGGTGCGGGACGTCGACCTGGACGTCGGCGGCGGTGAGGTCGTCCTGGTCATGGGTCCGAGCGGCTCGGGCAAGACCACCCTGCTGCTCATGCTCGGAGCGCTGCTACGTCCCACCTCCGGGAACGTCACCGTGCAAGGCCCGGTGGGCCCGGTGGACGTCACCGCCGCCGGGGAGCGCGCGCTACCGGCCCTGCGGGCCGTCACGTTCGGGTTCGTCTTCCAGGACTACGCACTGCTGGGCGCGTTGACCGCGGCGGAGAACGTCGAGGTGGCCTGCACCCTCGCCGGGGTCGCGGGCCGGGCGGCCTCCGCACGGGCGGCTTCCCTCCTCGACCGGGTCGGGCTCGCCGACCGCGCCCGGTTCCGGCCCGCGCAGCTCTCCGGCGGGGAGCAGCAGCGCGTCGCCGTCGCCAGAGCCCTGGCCAACGACCCGCAGGTCCTGCTGGCGGACGAACCCACCGCCAACCTCGACGCCGCACACGGACGCGACCTCGCCCGGCTGCTGCGGGTGCTCGCTGACGAGGGCAGGGCCGTCGTCATCGTCAGCCACGACACCCGCCTGCGCGAGATCGCCGACCGGGTGCTGTGGCTGGAGGACGGCCAGTTCCGTGAGCTCGCATCCCTGGCGCGGGACCCGGTCTGCGGCATGGATGTCGAGCGCACCGGCCCGCACCTCGAGCGGGGTGGAGTCATCTACTGGTTCTGCTCAGCGGGCTGCCGCGACGAGTTCACCGAGGGCTCCCGGAGGGAACCGCTCCATCGGCACAGGATGCCTGCCGAACCGCGGACGGGGGGCGCGCGGTCGAACGGTGCGACCGAGGGCACACGGGGCACCTGACCTGGTGAGCGACCGCTCCTGCCGCCGACGTCTGCTACGAGTCGTGGAGTGTTCACCATGTTCATCAAATCTTGATGGTGCCCACCGGTATCCCGGGGTGCGGCCCAGCGGGCCCGTGTCTAGCGTCGACCTGGTCAGGCCTGAGTTCGGTCATTCGCTTAGTGCCTGAGATTTCCCGGTCGTGAGGGCGTCGATGATGGTTCGTCGGTCGGGGTCGATCTGCGGCGGGATGGTTTGGGTGGCGCCGTTGGCCGTGATGGTCGCTGAGCGCAGCGGCCGGAGCTGGCGGATGACGTTGCGGATCGCGAGCCCGGAGCGGGCCTGGACCTCGCGGGAGACGGCCAGTGCGGTGAACACGATGGTCAGGTGTGCCTCGATCGCGTCCCGGGTGCGAACGAACATGGGCCGGGCGGCCAGATCGGTCTTGGACATCCGGAACGACTGCTCGACGTGCCAGAGCTCGTGGTATGACCCGATGACCTCACCCGCGGGCATCAGCCGGGCGGGGATGTTCGTGACGTAGCCCTTGAGCCCGACCAGGCGCCGCGCCCTGGCGAGGGCGGCCTCGTCCAGGCTGCGCGCGTCACCGGTGGTCTTGACGAACCGCGGGGTCCGGGTGGCTTTCTCCCCGGCGATGACTGCGCGGGCCCGGTTCTCCTGCAACGTCAACGTCTTCCCATCCCGCGCCGCCCGCTTGGTCGAGTAGGCCCAGACCGCCCGCCACGACCCGGGGTGGCGGTCACGGTCCCAGATCGGCTCGACCTTGACCGCTTCGTTGTTCTCGCTGCGGTGCCGCCCGGTCCGGGGCGTGAGGGTGTCGATGACCTGGGCGTCGGTGAACGCGTCCCCGTGCCAGCGGAAGTGCGAGGCCAGGTCCATCGGCGCCTTGGTCACCCGCGAGCCGACGATGAAGCGCAGGTTCGCCTCCTCCAGCGCGGCCAGGTTGCCCGCCGAGAGCATCCCGGCGTCGGCGACGACGACCATGTCCTCGATCCCGTGCCGGTCCTGGAACTGCTTGACGATCGGCACGATCGTGGCGGTCTCGGCCTGGTTGCCCTCGTAGCAGCCGATCTCGAGCGGGAACCCGTGCCGGTCGACGAGCAGGCCGACGACGATCTGCGGGTCGACGCGGCGTTCCTTGGAGTAGCCGACCTTGCGCAGGTCGTCCTCCTTCTCCGCCTCGAAGTACAACGTCGTCACGTCGTACAAGCACAGCGAGACGTCACCGCTGGTCACCGCGCGGGTGAAGCACAACGCGGCGACCTTGTCCCGGTACGCACCTGGCCCCTCGCCGGCCGCGGCCCGGGCCAGGGTGCGGCGCATCGTCTTCTCACTCACCGGCCTCACCCCCAGGTCGGTCAGCACCCGGGCGGTATCCAGGATCGAGGTCGGCTCCACGATCCGGGCGATCACCAGGTCCCGGAACACCTCGTCACCCAGGGCGTCGAACCCCAGATCGGTGAACACCGCGGCGAGTGCGTCGTAGAGCACCCGAGAGGAGGTCGCCACCACCCGAGGCGGTGCGACCGCTCCCCGCTCCCGTACCGGGGAGCCCGGCTCGCCGAAGAGAGCCGCCACTCCGGGCCGGCCGATCAGCGCCGTTCGGGGCGCCGCCGGCTCGAGGCCGAGGTCGAGCTCGCCCTGGCCCGGGTCGTCCAGCAGCTCCCGCGCCCGCTCGACGAGCAGCCCGAGCTCGGCCTCGGTATGCGCCGACCCGACGTGCACGACGATCCGCCGACGACCCCCGACGGACTCAGCGATCTGCACCGCCGTCGCCCCCGAGGCCGTCCGCACCCGCCGGATCCACGCCACAAACCCCACGGTAGAGCACCAATTAGTGCCTCAGAACCGCCTCCCACGCTCCCATCACCGCAGGTCAGCGAACTACACGACCCCGGAGCGCGACCCAGTGACCAAACTCAGGGCTCCATCGGCACAGGATGCCTGCCGAACCGCGGACGGGGGGCGCGCGGTCGAACGGTGCGACCGAGGGCACGCGGGGCACCTGACCTGGTGAGCGACCGCTCCTGCCGCCGACGTCTGCTACGAGTCGTGGAGTGTTCACCATGTTCATCAAATCTTGATGGTGCCCACCGGTATCCCGGGGTGCGGCCCAGCGGGCCCGTGTCTAGCGTCGACCTGGTCAGGGCACTGCCCCTCGTGCGGTCTCAGCGACGACACACGGAGGAACCGGTGCAGACAGCAGCGATGATGAAGACCTACCCGGCCGAGATCAACCTCGACCGTGACCTCCTCGCCCGCACCGTCGACGCCCTTGTCGAGTGCAGCCAGGCGTGTACCGCCTGCGGCGACGCGTGCCTGAGCGAGGACATGGTCGCCGAGCTCCGTCAGTGCGTCCGCACCAACCTCGACTGCGCGGACATCTGCGGCACCAGCGCACGTGTGCTCTCCCGGCACACCGGCTACGACGCCAACATCACCCGCGCCCAGCTGGAGGCTTGTGTCCGGGCGTGCCGCTCCTGCGGGGACGAGTGCTCCGCGCACGCGGAGATGCACGAGCACTGCAAGGTCTGCGCCGAGAGCTACCGCCGCTGCGAGCAGGCGTGCACCGAGCTCCTCGCCGCGATCGGCTGACCCCGGTCGCTTCTGTCACCACTGGAGCACACACATCCCGACCGAACAGCAGGAGTCAACGAAGGAGCGAGTCATGAACGTCAGTCACCACCGTCGCACCCGCCGCCCCGCGGCCTTCCTCGCCGCCGGAGCGCTCGGTGTGAGCGCCTTCACGGGTGCCGGCATCGCTGTCACCGCAGTGCCGGCGTTCGCCGAGGCCCCGGCCGCCGACGCGCAGGCCGCCAGGTTCGAGGAGGACTTCCTCAAGGACATGATCGACCATCACGCCATGGCGGTGATGATGGCCGAGATGTGCGTGGACAAGGCCGTCCACCCTGAGCTCGTCAGCACCTGTGAGTCGATCATCGCCTCACAGTCCGCGCAGATCGAGCAGATGCAGGGCTGGCTTCAGGACTGGTACGGCGCAACCCACGAACCGGACATGACCGGCATGCAGTCCATGCACCGCCTCATGGAGCTCGACGGCGCGGAGTTCGAGATCGCATTCATGCGCTCGATGATCCGCCACCACTGGGGTGCGATCCGGGAGGCCGAGACGTGCCTCCACAACGCTGAGCACCCCGAGCTGCTCGGCCTGTGCGAGGACATCTACGCGGCCCAGCTCGGTGAGATTGAGCAGATGCAGACCTGGCTCGCCCAGTGGTACGACGTGCGCGGCGGTCGGCCGGTCGAGACCGCGTAGGGAGCGACCGGTCCCCGGGGTCCGCTCCTCGGGGACCACAGACAGGCGCCGACCGATCCGGCCATCTTGATCCGATCTAGAGGTTCGTCTGACAGTCGCTTCACCCTGGCCCTGCATCGTTGTCCTCGTTAGCGGTCAACCACGAGAGAGGACAGGACGATGATGGGTTGGGGATGGGGCATGGGTGTCGGCGGCTGGATCGCCATGGTGGTGTTCTGGGTGGCGCTGATCGCCTTGATCGTCTGGGCGGTCATGCGCGTGTTCCCGAGCGCGGCGAAGGATGAGCCCGGAGCGCGACCGGAGACCCCCCAGGAGATTCTGGACCGGCGCTTCGCCGCCGGTGAGCTGGACGTCGAGACCTATCGGTCGATGCAGGACACGCTCGCCGCAGGCCAGCTCGGAAGGAAGCTGCCATGAGGATCGGCATCACACGCTTCCTGGTGCCGACGGTCGCCCTGGCCGGAGCGCTCGGCTCCGGCACCTGGCTGTTGACCCAGGAGAGCCCCGCATGGGCCTCCACCACCTCGCGAGCCAGCGACGGCTACGGCAGCACCGGCATGATGGGCTACGGCAGCACCGGCATGATGGGCTACGGCAGCACCGGCATGATGGGCTACGGCGTCAACGGCATGATGACGGGAGGTGGGTCGAGTGGGAACGGCACGCCCGTCGACGATCTCGCTGAGGCTCGTGATCGGGCAGAGCTGTACGCCGGCGACCTCGACGGCGAGCTGCAGGTCGGCGAGATCATGGAGTTCGAGAACCACTACTACGCCGACCTTCTGGACGCCGACGGCGCGGGCGTCACCGAGATCTTGGTCGACTCCCGGACAGGAGTGGTACGACCGGAGTACGGGCCGGCCATGATGTGGAACACCCGCTACGGGATGGTGCGCGGCGCCGACACCGCACCTAAGCTCTCGGCGGACGAGGCCTTGGCCGTGGCCGAGCGCGAGGTCGACGAGGAAGGCCTCACCGTGGGGGCGCCGGAAGAGTTCCCCGGGTACTACACCCTGCACACCGTCCGCGAGGGCGAGATCGAGGGCATGCTCTCCGTCAACGCCGTGACAGGTGAGGTGTGGCACCACAGCTGGCACGGTGCGTTCGTCGCGATGTCGGAGGACGGGTGACCGTTGGTGGCCGCGCGGGACAGCCCGCGGACCGTGGCGAGGTCTCACGTCCGCGGGTCCTCGTCATCGAGGACGAGGCTGCGATCGCCCGGGTCGTCCGTGGCTACCTCGAGCGCGAGGGCTTCGAGGTCGTGGTCATGGCCGACGGCGAGACCGGTGTGACCGCTGCACGGGAGAGCTCGCCGGACGTCGTCGTGCTGGACCTCATGCTGCCGGGCATCGACGGGCTGGAGGTGTGCCGCCGGCTCCGGACCTTCTCCGACGCCTACGTCATCATGCTCACCGCCCGCACCGAGGAGATCGACCGGCTGGTGGGACTGTCGAGCGGTGCGGACGACTACGTCGGAAAGCCGTTCTCCGCCCCAGAGCTGGTGGCACGGGTCAAGGCCATGCTCCGCCGGCCCCGGTCCGGCGCGGGACAGGGCCAGTCGGTCCGGCAGCTCGGTGACCTCACCATCGACGTCGGGGCCCGGGAGGTGCGTCGCGGTGCGCATCGTGTGGAGCTCACGCGCACGGAGTTCGACCTGCTGGACGCCCTCTCCGAGCATCCCCGACGGGTTCTGAGCCGCGACCAGCTCTTCGAGCAGGTATGGGGCGGCCAGTGGTTCGGTGACCGTCACGTGGTGGACGTGCACGTGGCGAACCTCCGTCGCAAGCTCGGCGACGACGCGCAGTCCCCGCGCTACATCCGCACCCTCCGCGGGTTCGGCTACGGCCTCGGCGGGGACTTGTGAAACGCTCCCCCGAGGGGCCCCGGTTGGGGGCGAGACTCTTCCTCGCCCAGGCCCTCGTCATCGTGGCCGGAGCATCGACCCTCGCCGTCGTCGCGCTCATCCTCGCACCAGGCCTCTTCGAGGAGCACCTCCGAAGGGTTCCCGAGCCGATCGACGACACGACCCGGCAGCACATCGACGCGGCATTCAGCGGGGCCACCTTCACCTCCCTGTCCGTGGCGATCCTTGCCTCGCTGATCACCGCGCTGGCCGTCAGCTGGTTCGTGACCCGGCGTGTCGTCCGGCCCGTCGAGGCCATGGCGACAGCGGCCGGGCGGATCGCGGCGGGCGACTACACGGCACGGGTGCACATGACGAGGTCGGGCCCCGAGCTGGCCTCCTTGGCCAGTGCGCTCGACCTGACGGCGCACGAGCTGGCAGCCACCGAGCGGACGCGGGCGGAGATGCTTCGCGACGTCGCGCACGAGCTGCGGTCGCCGCTGACCGCGCTGCGAGGCTACATCGATGCCCTGGCTGACGGGGTGCTGCCCCTCGACGGGGACGCCGTCGACACCATGCACGCCGAGCTCGCGCGCGTCGAGCGGCTCGTGGACGACCTGAGCACCGTGTCCCGCGCGGAGGAACGCCGCCTGGACCTCCATCTGCGGGCGGTGGCACCGCGCGACGTGGTGGCCGCCGCCGTCAACGCGGCGCGGGCACGGTTCGCGCGGGCCGGTGTGGACCTCCAGCTCGCCGTCGCCGACGACCTGCCTCCGATCAGCATTGATGAGGACCGGATACAGGAGGTGCTGGCCAACCTCCTGGACAACGCCCTGCGGCACACCCCGCCCGAGGGCGTCGTCACGGTCAGCGCACGGCCCGGGCCCGGCGTCGTCGAGCTCGCAGTGACCGACACCGGTGAGGGCCTGGCACCGGAGCACCTGCGACGGGTGTTCGAGCGCTTCTACCGCGTGGACCCAGGTCGCTCTCGCCAGAAGGGCGGCAGCGGCATCGGCCTGGCCATCGTCCGCGCACTGACGCAGGCCCACGGCGGGCACGTCGCAGCGGAGAGCGCAGGCCCGGGCCAAGGCACGACATTCTCCGTGAAGCTACCGACCGACCTCGACAGACCGAGCCCTCCGCCACGGCCCCGGTCGGCGCGGACCCGGCCGGAGGACCCGCCGAGCGGACGCGGAGGGCCGCCACACCACCCCGATCCCGGAAGGACCACCCATTGAACGTCCTGACCCAGATCCTCGGCGGCACCCTGGTGGCGACCGCACTGTGGGACCTCTTCCACACACTTGCCCATCCCAGCGGGCACGGCGCCCTCAGCAGCCGGCTGCTGGCCCTGGCGTGGCGGCTGTCCAAGCGGCTGGGCCGATCAGCCAGAAGGCTCGCCGGACCGGCGGGTGTACTGATGGTGATCGGTACGTGGGGACTGCTCGTCGTCGTCGGCGCAGCCCTCGTCTACCTCCCTCACCTCCCCGAGTCGTTCAGCTACGGCGCCGGCCTGGACCCGCCGAGCCGCAACATGCTTGTCGACGCCCTCTACCTCTCCCTGGTCACCGTGGCCACGCTGGGCTTCGGGGACATCGTGCCCACCGCCCCGTGGCTTCGACTCCTCATCCCCCTGCAGGCCCTCATCGGCTTCACGCTCCTGACCGGTGCGGTCACCTGGACGCTCCAGATCTACCCGGCACTGACCCGCAGACGAGTGCTCTCCCTCAGGCTCGCTGCCCTGGCGAAGGCACACACGGCTGAGCGACTCGACCAGCTGAGTGAGTGCACCGCCGCTCGGCTCCTGGAGAACCTCGCCGCCGGGCTGACCGAGGTACGGATGGACCTGACGCAGTACACGGAGACCTACTACTTCCGCGAGGTCACGCCGGAAGGCTCCTTGGCACGAACCATCGGGTACGCCGCCGAGCTGGCCGCGGCAGGCCAGCGCTCCTCCCGAGAGGACGTCCGCCTAGCGGCGGACGTCCTCGAGCACACCCTGGTGGGCTTGGCGCACGTGCTGGACGCTCAGTTCCTCCACACCGGACGCGAGACGACGGACGTCTTGAGCGTCTACACCGCCGACCACGCGGAGTCAGCGCGAGGTCGCGGCTGATCGGTCCGTCAGAACCTGAGCGATCCGGCTGCGGCGCGCCGGCGGCCCCAACCGTTCCGCTGGCCGCGGACGGACACGTCACCTAACCTGGCACCCACTCGCTTGGGGCGCCCTGTTGGTCCCGCCCAGTCCCGACGATTTGCCCGCAGGAGGTCCGATGGCAGCGGCGGCGTCGATGCTCCTTGCGACGCTCGCCCTGGTCGGCGGCATCTTCGGGCTGGCTCGTGCTGCCACCCGGACGCGGCAGCCCGCGCAGTCTTTGCCGTTCGAGTCGGGTGGCCTTCCCGAGCAACACGCAGTCTCGCGCTACCACGTGCGCTGGTACACCGTGACGGTGCTCTTCCTCGCCTTCGACATGGAGATGATCTTCATGTACCCCTGGGCGGTCGTGGTCGCCCAGCTCGGCGCCGCCGCCGTGGTGGAGATGTTCGTCTTCCTTCTGCTGCTGCTCGTCGGCGTGCTGTACGTGTGGCGAGAGGGGGCACTGCGGTGGACCTGATCGCGCGGCTCGCACCCTGGGCTCTGGCACGGCCCAGGGTCCTGGTCGTGGACGGGCCGGGGACAAACGAGCTCCGGTGGGATCTCGAGGCGGAGCTCGACCGGCGGGGATGGGTCCTGGCGAAGTCGCCGGCCCGCACGGACATTCTCCTCACCGTGGGCCGGCTCGGCGACGAGCTCTCCGCGGCCGCAGACGTGCTGTGGTCCCAGGTACCGACGCCCTGTCACCGGACATCGCTCACCGCTGGGCCGGTTGCCAGCCAGCTCGACACCGCCGCCGAAGCCCTGATGAGCGCAGGCGCGTGGGCCCGGGACGAGTCCAACCACGACCCCGTGGTCCTGCTCGCGGTGAGGCGTTCAACCGGAGCCCACGCCGACCACGGCGCAGACCACGGCGGCCACGGCGAAGACCACGGCGCCGACCACGGCGCAGACCACGCAGACCACGGCGGCCACGCAGACCACGGCGGTCACGGCGGTCACGGCGGTCACGGCGGTCACGGCGGCGACGGCGGCCACGGCGGTCACGGCGGCGACGGCGGCCACGGCGGTCACGGCGGCGACGTAGCGGGTCTGCCGATGGCAAAGACCTCGGCAGATCGTGACGGACTTACGCTCGACGCCCTGACCGTCCGGCTCGGACCGGTGCTGCCCGGCTGGCCCACCGGCCTCGTGCTTCGAAGCTCCATGCAGGGGGATGTGCTCACTGACGTCAACCTGAGCTGGGCCGACGCCGCTCCACCCCTGGACGCGGGGACCGAACCGGCCGTCCGCGCGCTTGACGCGCTGAGCCGCTTCCTCATCGTGGCGGGCTGGCCCGCCGCGGCGCGGGAGGCACGCGAGGCTCGAGACGCTCGGCGCTCGTCGCCCGATCAGGCGGAGGCCCTGAAGCTGGTGAACCGCCTCACCCGAAAGGTGAGCCGCTCCCGGACGCTGGCCTGGTCGGTCCGCGGCATCGCCCCCACGCTCGGCGGCGGGGACGTGCTGGGACGGGTGCGCCGGTGGTGCGACACGGCTGAGCACGGGGCACCCGCCCACGCCGTCACCCTGGAAGAGCTCGCACCTGCCCTCGAGGGGATGGAACTCGCCGCTGCCCGGCTGGCGGTAGCCAGTGTGGAGCTGCGACACGCTCCTGTTCCGGCGGGCGGCGGGCAGGGCCATGCCTGAGTCCCTCACCCTGTCCGACTCCGTCGGCATGCTTCTCGCCGTCGTCCTGGTCGTTGCGGTCGGCCTGGCGCTGGGCCTGCTGGTCGCGGCCGTCGACCGTGTGGTCCTCAACGGTGGGCGGCTCGGCGGGGCGGTGGATCCCGTGCGGTCGGCCCTCCGTGCCCTCATCGAGCAGCGACGCACCACTCTCGCGCCCGACCGACTGCTCGGCCGCATCGGTGCCGGTGCCGTGCTGGTGCTCGCCCTGCTCTCGGTGGCGGTGATCCCCCTGACCGGGCGGAGCCTGGTCTCCACCAGCGCGGACATCGTCTGGTTCAACGCCGCCGAGGCGCTGCTGTGGGCGGCCGTGTGGCTCGTGGGATGGGCCCCCAACGCGGTTCACCCGCTCGTCGGGGGGTACCGGTTCCTTGCCCAGGGGCTGGCGTACGAGCTGCCCCTGATGTTCACGCTCATCACCACCGCCGTCGCGGCCCGCTCTCTGCGCACGACCGACATCGTGGCCGCGCAGGCCGATCTGTGGTTCATCGTCTCCATGCCGCTGGCGTTCGCGGTCTTCCTCGCCAGCGGTGCCGCGTTCGCGTTCTGGGGTCCGTTCGCTGCACCGGCCGGGGCTGACATCGCAGGCGGTGTGCTCGCCGAGCTCTCCGGACCGGACCGCCTGCTCGTCGAGACCGGCCGGGCGGTCTTCCTCGGCGCTACTGCCGCCATGGCGACGACGCTGTTCCTCGGGGGGCACACCGGCCCGGTCCTGCCCGGCCCGGTGTGGTTCCTGCTCAAGACGGCGGCGGTGGTCGTGCTCGTCGTCGTCACAGGTCGGCGGCTGCCGTTGATCCGGCCGGACCGGTTCGTCGAGGTGGCCTGGATGGTTCTTGTGCCGCTGACGCTGCTCCAGGCCCTGGTGGTGGCCGTCCTTGCGGTGAACGGGTTCTACCCATGAGGGCCGGACCGAGGAGCATGCGCGAAGCGGAGGAGCACCCGCCGACGGGGAGGTCGGGTCCGGCCGCCGCAGGCAGGGACACACAGTCGAGCGTGGAGGTCAGTACCGATGTCGATGAGTGAGATCCTTCCCGTCGCAGCGCTGACGCTGGGGGTGGTCGCCGTCGTCCTGGGCGTCTTCGTCTTCGTGGTGGACTCCATGGCCCGGGCCACCTTCGCCCTCCTGGGCTCCTTCCTCGCCGTCGCCGGCATCATGCTCGTTCTCGACCTGCACTACCTGGCGCTTGTCACCGCGCTGATGATGACCATGGAGATGGCGGTCATGGCGGTGTTCATGATCATGTTCATGATGAACCCGGCGGGGCTGATGCCCATGACCATGGTGCACAACGCGAGGGGCTCGGCGGTCGCCGGGGCAGCGGTGTTCGCCGCCCTGACCGCCGGGGTGTGGCTGGCCGACTGGCCGACCCGCCGCGGTACCACCCCGGCGGACGCCACCGTGCAGATCGGCCAGGCAGTGATGGGCGAGTACATGCTCGTCATGATCGTGGTGGGCGTGAGCCTGTTCGCCACCATTCTCGCGGGGACCGTGCTGGCCACCGGACGGGGCCGCTACGACCGGTTCGGCCCTGATCTGAGCCGTCGACAGCCGCAGGACCCGGTGCCCGGGGGGTTGGCGCGATGAGCGAGACGCTGCTGCTCCAGCTGCTTCTCACCGTGGCTGCGGCCCTGGTGGGGGTGGGGATCTTCGGGGCCCTGTCCCAGCAGTCCATCGTCATGGTGATGATGGGCCTGGAGCTCCTGGTCAACGGCATCCTCCTCGCCGGCGCCTCCGCCTGGTACTTCCTGAGTCCGGACGCACCGGACGGGCAGATGCTCGTCGTCCTGGCCCTGGTGGTCATGGCGGTGGAGATGGTCATGGGCTTCGCCGCGACCATCGCGATCTACCGGGCCAGGCAGGTCGACATGGTGGACATGGCGACGGAGCTGCGCGGGTGACCGCCCAGGCCGCGCCCGCCGCCCTGGCCGCGCTGGTGCTGATGCCCGCCCTTGCCGGGCTGGCCCTGCTCCTGGCCGGCCGCCGGGCGGACCGGGCGGCCGGCCCGGTGGCCGTCGTCGCCGCCGCGCTCACCGGCGCCCTGGCCGCCGTCGTCGCGACGCTCCGGCCCAGGGCCACGGCACCGTTCCTGGGTCTGGTCGACGGCGGTGAGCTCGCACTGGCCGTCGACGGCCTCTCCGCGGTGCTGGTGGTGGGGGTGGCCGTCGTCGCCGCGGCGGTGATGATCTTCGCCGTCGCCGACACGGCGCGCGCGGCGGCCCGGGCACGCTTTTTCGGCTACCTCCTGCTCTTCACCGCCGCGATGCTCGCCACGGTCACCGCGACGACGCTGCCGACGCTGCTGCTGGCCTGGGAGGTCATGGGTGCGACCAGCTACGCGCTCATCGGGTTCCACTGGTACCAGGCCGGCAAGGTGGCCGCCGGCACCACCGCCTTCCTCGCCACCCGGGCAGGTGATCTGGGCCTGTATGTCGCGGCCGGGGCGGCGCTCGCCGGGACGGGCTCCCTGGAGCTGACGAGTCTGGCGACGGCGTCCGGGGGGTGGCGGGACGTGGCCGCCGCCGGTGTCCTCCTCGCGGCGCTGGGGAAGTCCGCCCAGCTGCCGTTCTCGGCGTGGCTCTCTGCCGCGATGGAGGGTCCCAGTGCCGTCAGCGCCCTCCTTCACTCGGCGACCATGGTCGCAGCCGGCGGGTACCTGCTGCTGCGCCTGGAGCCGCTGCTCGAGGGATGGGCCGGCCCTGCGGCGGCCTGGATCGGGGCCCTGACTGCCGTCGTGCTGGGCCTCGTGGCTGCGGCCCAGACCGACCTCAAGCAGCTCCTCGCCGCGAGCACCGCGGCGCAGATCGGGTTCGTCGTGCTCGCGGCCGGGGTCGGCTCCGTGGCGGGTGGCACGGCCCAGCTCCTCGCCCACGCCGCGGTCAAGGCGGGGCTGTTCGTCATCGCCGGGGTGTGGCTGACCTCCCTGGGCACCAAGAAGCTCTCCGAGCTGCGGGGAGCGGCCCGCCGTCATCGCGGCGTGGGCGCGGCAGTGACCGTGACAGCGCTCGCGCTGGCCGGGGTCCCTCCGTTGTCCCTGTGGGTCACCAAGGACTGGGCGATGGCCGGGGCGGAGGGCCCGCTGCGCCTGACGGCCCTGGTTGCTGCGGCGCTCTCCGCCGTGTACGCCGGGCGTGTACTCGCCGTGGTCCTGGCCGCCCCGCCCGGGGCGGGCGACGGCGAACCGGCTCGTGAACCGCGCGGGACCGGTCGGGTCCCGGTCTCGGTCACCGCCGTGGCGTGGATGTTCGCCCTGGCGACGCCGGCGCTCGCCCTGCTCGGCGTACCAGCGGTCGCCGAGCGGCTTGCCCTCGCGGTCGGGGATGCGGCGCACCCGCCGAGCCTGGGTGAGCTCGCCGTGAGCGGTGGGATCGCCGTGGTGACGCTCGGCCTGGTCGTGTCCCGGCCTCACGTACTCGCGCCGTTGCGGCACGGCGGACTCGCCGGGTGGGCGGGGTTGGGGTCGTTGCTGAGCCCCCGGCCGTGGCTGGCGGTCGCGCGCGGCGCCGCGACCGTGGACGAGCAGGTCATCGACCGCGGCGTGCACGCGGCCGGTGCCCTTGCGCTGCGCGTTGCTGCGCTCCTGCGCCGTGCCGATGACACCATCGTCGATGGTGCCGTGGGAGCGCTCGCCGCCGGCACGCGACGGGGAGGCCATGTCATGGCCGCCGTCGACGGCCGCGTCGTCGACGCCGCCGTGATGGCCTTCGGTGCGGCAGTTCGACGCCTCGGCGGATTCATGCGCCGACCGCAGACCGGCCTGCTGCACCAGTACTACGCCCAGGCACTGCTCGGTCTGGGTGTCCTTCTTGTTGTGCTCCTGGTGAGGTGACCATGCTGACCGTTGTCGTCCTGCTCCCGGTCGTGGTGGCCGGCGCCCTGCTGGTGCTGCCGGTCTCGGACCGCGCCGCGTTGCGCGTCTGGGTCGGGGCGGCCGCCGTCGACCTCGCCCTCGTGGTGTGGATGTGGGTGAACTTCGACCCCGGGACCGGCGCCCGCGGCATCGTGGACGGGATCGCCTACGAGACGAGCGTGCAGTGGATCCCGACCGTCGACGCGTCCTACCACGTGGGCGTGGACGGGCTGTCCCTCCCCCTCATCGCTCTGACCGCGGTCCTGTTCCTGGCGACCGCGGTCTGGTCGCTGCGTGAGGACCGGCGCCCACGCCGCTACGCCGCACTGTTCCTCTTCCTCCAGACCGCCAGCCTGGGCACCTTCGCGGCGCTGGACCTCATCCTCTTCTTCGTCTTCTTCGACCTGTCGATCGTGGGGATGTACTTCGTCATCGCGGGATGGGGCCACGGCAACAACCGGCGCAGCGCACTGAAGTTCTTCCTGTACACCTTCGTCGGCTCGCTCGCGCTGCTCGTCGGCTTCATCGGGTTGTTCCTCGGCGGGGAGGAGCGCACCTTCGACATGGTCCGGCTCGCCGCGAACCCACCGCTGGAGGACTCCCCGCTGCTCGGAGGGTTGGTACTGCTGGCGATCGGTCTCGGCCTGGCGGTGAAGACGCCGCTCTTCCCGTTCCACACCTGGTTGCCCGACGCGCACACCGACGCCCCGGCAGCCGGCTCGGCCATCCTCGCCGGTGTCCTCCTGAAGCTGGGCACGTACGGCTTCGTCCGGATCGCCATGCCGATGCTCCCGGGGGCTTGGCAGCGCTGGGCCATGGTCGCCGTGGTGATCGGGGTGATCAGCGTGCTGTGGGGGGCTTTCGTGGCCCTGGCACAGCGCGACGCCAAGCGGATGATCGCCTACACCTCGGTGAACCACATGGGCTACGTGATTCTCGGGCTGGGGGCGGCCGGCCTCGTGGCGGCCGACGAGCAGGCGCGCACCATCGCGACCGTCGGAGCGCTGGTGCAGATGGTGAGCCACGGGCTGCTCACGGGGGCGCTCTTCCTGCTCGCCGGGGTCCTCTGGACGCGCGGCCGGACCTATGACTTCAGCCGGTGGGGCGGCCTCGCGCGCCCGGCGCCGCTGTTCGCCGCCGCTTTCGCCGTGGCCGCCTTTGGCTCGCTGGGCCTGCCCGGGTTCTCTTCTTTCATCGCCGAGTTCCAGATCTTCACCGGCACGCTGCAGGCGGCCCCGGTGGCGGGGGTCATCGCCGTGACCGGGATCCTTGTTACCGCCGGGCTCTTCCTGCTTGCGGTGCAGCGACTGCTCACGGGCCGCACCCTGCTGAGCGCGACGGAGCGCGACGAGGCCCGAGATGACGACGGGGACGAGTTCGGCGCGGACGAGTTCGGTGTGGACGACACCGTGGTCCCGGCCGTCATCACCGCTGGTGGGCACGCGGGTCACATGGCCGGTGGCCACCACCACCCCGACGGTCCCCGCTTGAACAGTCGCCGTGACGACAGCAGCACCAGCGGCCACGACAGTGCACACCAGACCCACGGCGGGGGGCCCGCCGACCACGACGGACACGACGGACACACCGCTGACCACGGAGGCCACGACGGACACGCCAGGGGTGACAGCACCGGCGGCGCGATGGATCACCCCACCGGCCATTCACCTCACGGTGGTCACACCGACCACCACAACACTCACACCGCCCCCGAAGAGGCCGCGGACGACCCGCCTCGGCACGATCAGGATCAGGATCAGGACCAGCACCAGGACCTCACGGCAGGCGACGCTGCGCCCGTGACCGACCCGGTGGACCAGGCTCCGCCTGTCGCACCGGACGGGCCGGACGGGCCGCTCCGTGCGGCGCAATTCGCAGACCTCTCCGGCCGGGAGGGTGCCGCGATCCTGCCCCTGCTCGCGCTCTCCGTCATCGTCGGCCTGCTGCCCCGCTTCCTGCTGGACGTCGTCGAGCCGGCCGCTGCGGCCCTCGTGTCGCTCGTCTCCCGGTGACCGGGATGGAGGGGATGTCGGGCAGCCCGGTGGACCTGCTTCCCGAGCTCGTCCTGGTGCTCGGTGCCGTCGCCACCCTGCTTCTGGGCCTGTGGACGCCTCAGGCGTTGCAGGTCCGCGCCGGGGCGGTGGCCGTCCTGGCGGCACTGGGCAGCGCGGTCGCGTCAGCCTCGGCGCTGGGCTCGGGGCGGGTGGTGTACGGCGGTACGTGGACCGTCGACGACGCGGCGGGAGCGGCGCGGTTGACCATCACGTTGGCCACCGCTGCCGTCATCGTCCTCGCTTCCTCCTCGCTGCGGGGACACCCGCGCCAGACCGAGGCCTACGTCCTGATGCTCCTCGGCGCGACCGGGGCGATGGTCTTGGCGGCCGCGTCGGATCTGCTCATGCTCGTCGCCGGGTACTTGCTGGCCAGCGTGCCCCTCTATGCCCTGGCGGGCTTCCGCAAGGACGACCGCGGGGTGGAGGCGACGCTGAAGTACTACCTCATGGGGGCCTTCGCGGGAGTCCTCATGCTCCTCGGTGTGGCCGCCCTGGTCCTTGCCGCAGGCGTCACCGACTATGCGAGCCTGGGAGCCGGACTGCCCGAAGCCCCGGTCCCGCTGGTCGCGGTGGGCGTGGTCGGGCTGCTGGCCGGCGTGGGCTTCAAGGCGGGCGTGGTACCGGTGCACTTCTGGGTGCCCGACGTCACCGCGGGAACCACCCCGGCCATCGCTGCCTTTCTCACCACCATCCCGAAGATCGGTGCAGCGGTGGCGGCATTCCGGTTGGTCCGCGACCCCCTCTCCGGGATCGCGCTCGACGTCCCGCTGGTGGTCGCGGTGATCGCGGCGGGCAGCATGACGCTGGGCAACCTCGCGGCGTTCCAGCAGCAAGAGGTGTTGCGGCTGCTCGGGTACTCCACGGTCAGCCAGGTGGGATACCTCTTCATGGTGGTGGCGGTCGCGGCCCGCACCGACCTCGCCTTCCCGGCCCTCGCCATCTACCTCGCCGGATACGCCGTGACCAACATCGGCGCCTTTGCCGCGGGGGCGGCGCTACCGCAGGCTCGGACCCTGACGCAGTGGGCGGACGCCTCTCGGGGCCAGCCCGGTCTGGTGCTCAGCCTTGTCGTCGTCCTCCTCGGCCTGGTAGGAACACCGCCCACCGCGGTTTTCGTGGCGAAGCTGGCCGTGTTCTCGGCCGCGGCCGACGGGGCGCTGGGATGGTTGGTGGTGCTGGCAGCGGTCAACACTGTCGCCAGCCTGTTCTACTACCTGCGGTGGTTCGGCCCGGCCGTGAGGCGCAGCAGCCCATCCAGCACCACCCGGGCGCGGCGAAGTCTTCCGCTGCTCACCGCTCACACGGCAGCCGTGACTTCCGTTGTGCTCGGGGTCGGCGCCGGCGCGTGGCTGACCCTGGTCGCCGCCTGAGCCCCACAGTGTCGGAGTGCCCACCGTGGGCTGGAGCCCGGACCCGCGTCTCGGTAGTCCACGACGGACGGATCGCCCGTGCCGCCGTCCAGTGGCCGCCGGCACCGGCTGGATCCTGACGGCGGCGCCGGCCGAGAGTTCGTGAAGGTTCGCTGAAGACATGGCCCGTTCGGGCTTCCGCGCGCCTGACGCCATACCCCGCGGGGGTAGCCTCGACACGAGATGGCACGACGACCGAAGGAGGAGCGTGATGGATCACAAGCACGAGGACCACGACCACAAGCACGGGGGTAACGGTGGGGGCGGCTGTTGCTCCGACGGGGGCCACGACCACGGCCACCACGGCGACGTCGTCGCTGGCCCCGGCGACGACGTGGTCACCTGCGCGGTGATGGGCAACCCGACCGTGCGCTCGCGGGCCGAGGCGAGCGGGCTCGTGCGCGACTTCGAGGGCGAGCGCTACTACTTCTGCTGCGGGCACTGCGCCGAGACCTTCGACGCCGACCCGCTGGCGTACACCGCCGCCTGACATGCCCGATGGTGCAGGACCCGTGCGGCGTGTCCGGCACGCGACCCTTACCGTCGCAGCCATCGCCCTTGCACTGGGCGGCGGCGCGACGTGGCTGGTGCTGCGGGGGGTGCCGGGGCAGGCGCAGCCGACGGACGAGTTCGCCAACGTCCTCATGCACGTACACGGCCTCGGCGTCGACCCCGCCGACGGTGTCCTGTACGCGGCGAGCCACACGGGCCTGTTCCGCCTTCCTGAGGACCCCTCGGGCAAGGCCGAGCGGGTCGCCGACCGATGGCAGGACACCATGGCCTTCACCGTGGTCGGACCCAACCGGTTCCTCGCCAGCGGCCACCCGGACCTGCGCGAGGATGAACCGGACATGCTCGGCCTCATCGAGAGCCGCGACGCCGGGGGGACCTGGGAGGCGCTCTCCCGGCAGGGCGTGAGCGACTTCCACGTCCTGCAGCCCGCGGGCGGCCTCCTCTACGGCTACGACAGCACCGCCGGCCGGCTGCTCGTCACCGTTGACCAGGAGACGTGGCAGCCGCGGTCCACGATGGTGATGACTGCCCTGGCAGCCAACCCGGCCGACACCGGAACCCTCCTGGCCGTCGCCGCCGACGGCGGGCTGCGGCGCAGCGAAGACGGCGGTCGGTCCTTCACACCGCTGCCGGGAACCCCGGTCCTGGCCACGCTGGCGTGGCCGGACCCCGGTGTGGTGTACGGCACCGACCCCGATGGGACGGTGCTCACCAGCCCCGACGGGGGCACGACCTGGCAGCCGCGCGGCACCCTGGACGGACCGGCCGCAGCCCTGACGGCCGAGGACCTCGCCACCGTCCACGTCGCCACCGACACGGGCGTCTACACCTCGACCGACGGCGGTAGGACCTTCGAGGTCCGCTACCCCATCACGCTCGGCCGGTAACGCGGGGGTCGGCACACATGAGCCCGAGGACGCAGCGCTACCGCGAGATCGTGGAGATCCTGTCCGTGCATGGCTTCGGTTTCGCGGTCGGCGCCATGGGGATGACCGGCAGGTTCCCGTTCCGGCGGGGACTACCCGGCCACCAAAGGGGCCGGACGTACGCGCAGCCGGAGCACCTCCGGCTCGCGCTCGAGGAGCTGGGCCCCACGTTCGTCAAGATCGGGCAGATCCTGTCCACCCGTGCCGACCTGCTGCCACCGGGCTACCTCACCGAGGTAGCCCGGCTCCAGGACGACGTCGCGCCGGTGCCGGTCGCCGCGGTGCTGGAGACGATCACCGAGGAGCTGGGCGCTGTCACCATCTTCGACACCCTCGACCGCGACCCCCTGGCCAGCGCCTCGATCGGTCAGGCACACGCGGCCACCGTGGCGGGGGCGCGGGTCGTGGTCAAGGTCCGCCGGCCCGGCGTGGTGGCAGTGGTCACCGAGGATCTGGAGATCCTTCAGGACCTCGCGGCGCGCGCGACCCGCCACTGGGAGGTCGCCCGCGACCACGACGTCGTCGGGATCGCCCAGGAGTTCGCCGCCACGCTGCGCAACGAGCTCGACTACCTCCGGGAGGGCCGCAACGCCGAACGATTCGCGGCCGCCTTCGCCGCAGATCCCGCGGTCCACATCCCGGCAGTGCTGTGGGAGACCACCACCTCCCGGGTCCTGACGCTCGAACGCATCCGGGGGGTCAAGATCGACGACGCCGACGCGCTGGTCGCCGCAGGGATCGACCGGCCCGCCCTGGCCCGGCGGGCCGCGAGCGTGCTGTGCAAGATGGTCTTCGAGGACGGCTTCTTCCACGCCGACCCTCACCCCGGGAACTTCTTCGTCGAGGCCGACGGCAGGCTCGGGATCATCGACTTCGGCATGGTGGGCGAGATCGACGACGCCCTCCGAGAGAACCTGGGCGACCTCCTCGTCGCCGTCATGGGCTCGGACGTCGACGGGGCCACCGACGCAGTCCTCCACCTCAACCGGTCCGGCGGGACCGTCGACCGGCCCGCCCTGCGTGCTGACCTCGCACGGCTGGTGCAGACATTCAGCAACCGCTCGCTCGCCGACTTCCCGGTCACCGCCCTGATCAACGACCTCCTGGTGACCCTTCGCCGTCACCACCTGCGCATGCCCACCGACATGGCTCTGCTGTTCAAGACCTTGATCATGGCCGAGGGGCTGGGGGAACGGCTGGACCCCGACTTCCGACTCGTCGACGTCCTCGCGCCGTACGCCGAAAATCTGGTCTCCCAGCGATTCTCCGCCGACGCCCTGCCCCGGCTGATCACCGCGCTCACCCACGACCTACGATCAGCCGGTGCCGGCGTGCCTCGCGCACTGCGCGGCCTGATCGAGGCGCTCGAGCAAGGCAGTGTCGACGGACCAGGACGCACCGACGAGCTCCGTGCCGTGCTCGACCACGTCGACCGTGTGGGCAACCGCATCCTCGCCGCAGTTGTCGCAGCCACTGTCGTCGATGGTCTGGGCCGGGCGGTCTTCACCGCCCCTGACCGGTGGTCCGCGCTGCGCGCACGACTGGTCCTCACGGGAGCCGGAGGCCTCGCGGCGCTGATCGCCTACCTGACGCGTACCTCCTCACGGGACCCCGGACGGCCCGGCACCTGAACAGGTACCGGCATCCCCTGCCACACCTTCCTCGTGCCTGCCTGCGAGATGCCCGGTAGCGCCCTGCGGGATGCCCCGCCAGCGCTCGGACGACCCCAGGTGGGCGAGGACGGCCGGCGCCAACGCGTCGGCGATCCGGCCGTAGCCAATCGCCGACGGATGGAAGGAGTCGGTGCTCATCATGTCCGGGTCCTCGACGAACTCCTCACCCACGGCACCGACGACGTCGACCAGGCGCACCCGCGGCCGTGGGGCCGCTGCGCGGCGCTGGACCGCCCCGACCATGCTGCCGTACCCGCGTGCCGCCGACATCACAGGGCCCGGCAGCGCCCGCATGGCCCGGAACTCCGGCAGGCTCGACATCACCACGGGCGCACCGATCGTCTCGAGCGCGTCGAGCATCGCCTCACAAGTGCGGGTCAACGCGAGCGGTGAGGTGGCGTGGATGACGTCGTTCGTCCCGACAACCAGGACCGATACGTCAGGTGTCCGGCGCACCGCCGGGACCTGCCGGGTCAGCACGTCCAGGGTCCGCGCACCCGAACGGGCGTAGCCCACCACGTGCACGGCACGCCCGGTCGCGTCGGCCACCCGCTGGGCAAGCTGTACCGACAGGACGTCGTCGAGCCGGTCGACGCCGACGCCCGCCATGGCCGAGTCACCGAACGCCCCGAGCTCGACGACGCCGGCGTCGGCACCGGCGCCCGTGGACGGGGTCACCGTCACATCCACCGCCAGGGGGGCCGTCGAGGGCCAGTCCCGTCGGCGCAACGCGGCCACCTGGGCCCGGGCGAGCGCCGCGGCCAGGGCCGTCATCACCGTCATCAGGGCCAGTGCCCCTCCTCCGATGGCCCCGACCGCGCCACCCCTCACACGGTCTCCTGCGCGTTGGGCGCCGAGCTCGTCGCCGGGGCGCTGGAGGTCAACCGTTCGCATCTTCGTCGTCCTCTCGTCACAGGTTCGAATACCCGGAGGGGGTAGGGGCTTCGGGTGGGTGAAGTCTCCCCCGCGTCGGGGGTGTCAAGGGACAGTGGGAACTGCCCAGGGGCGGTCGTGAGACCTGCCCGGTGACGGTCACGGGATCTGCCCGGTGATGGCCATGGGATCTGCCCAGGGGCTGGCCATCACCGGCCCGGGTGGTCAGGCCAAGGGCGTCACTCCTCGACCGGAGAGGGCCTGGGACAGGCGGACGGACTCGCCGCTGGTCTGGCAGACGTGGGCGTGGTGGAGGAGCCGGTCGACGGTCGCGGTGGCGATGGTCTTGGGCATGAGCTCGTCGAACCCGGCGGGGTGGAGGTTGGAGCTGATCGCGACGGCTCGTTTCTCGTAGGCGGCGTCGACGAGGCGGTAGAGGCCCTCGGCGGCGTCGGTGGCGACCGGGAGGAGGCCGATGTCGTCGACGACCACGAGGTCGGCGCGCAGCACCTTCGCGATGGCCTTGGTGACGGTGTCGTCGGCGCGGTGCCTGCGCAGGAGGGCGCCGAGGTCTTCGAGGGTGAACCACGAGACCCGCAGGCCTTGCTCGACGGCTTGGTGCCCCAGGGCCTCGAGCAGGAACGTCTTCCCGGTCCCCGACGGCCCGCAGACGACGAGGTTCTCCTTGCGGTGGACCCACTCCAGGGTCCGTAGCGCGTGCTGGGTCGGGACCGGGATCGAGGACGCGGCCTCGTCCCAGGCGTCGAACGTCTTGCCGGTGGGGAACCCGGCCGCGGTCCGGCGGGTGGCCAGGGAGGCCCGGTCCCGGCCGGCGGCCTCCTCGGCGAACAGGGCCCGTAGAACCTCGACGGGTTCCCAGCGTTGGGCCTTGGCGGTGGCGATGACCTCGGGTGCCTGGTGGCGGATGTGGGGCAGGCGCAGCCGGCGGAGCAGGGCCTCGAGGTCGCCGGGTAGCGGCGGCGCGGACGGCACTCCCAGGGCCGGCACGCTCGTGCGTGTGGTCGTGGTGGTCATCAGGCCACCTCCTCGACGCCGGGGCTGGCGGGCGGTTGCTGGCCCAGGGCGGCCCAGCCGGCGGTGCCCTGGGTCAAGGAGCGGTCCTCCCCGGCGCGGTGGACCTCACCGTCGCTCGTGCCCGCGTGGTTCAGGATCGAGGGCAGGTCGGCCTCGGCGAAGCGGGCGTGGACGGCGGCGTGGCCCAGGGCCCAGTCGACCTCACCGGGATCGAAGAGCTTGGCCAGGGCGACGGCCTCGGCCATCTTGACCCGCATCTTCGTCGTGCCGGCCGCGGCGGCCTCGCTCAGCCAGAGCCGGGCCCCGTCACCCAGGGCGAGGAACTCGATCTCCGCGGCGCTCTTCGGACGCGGCCGGCGCTCCAGGGCACCGGCCGGGGCGGGCGGGAAGTGCGCGTCGTCGATGCTCGGGGAGCCCGGTGTGGCGCGGGCGTGGCGGGCGACCTCGACCGGGCCGGACTCGCCGGCGTGGACGATGACGACCTGCTCCCCAGGCCCGGCGCCGTAGGTGCGGACCCACACCCTCTCCCCGAGGAGGTGATGCGGCACGGAGTACTGCCCGGCCTCGAAGGTCACCATCGGGGAGTTCGCCGGCACCTGCCGTGTCAGCCCGAACGCGACCGTGTGCGGGGCCGCCGGCAGGGCATGCAGGCGGGCGCGTTCCTCGGCCAGCATCTCCGCCGGGACCCGCCGGGTGACCCGGTGGACCCGGTGATTGACCAGATCGGTGAACGCCTGACAGGCCGCCTCGAGCTCGGCGAACGAGGCGTAACCGGGCAGCAGGTTCGTCTCCTTCGGGACCAGGTCGGCCTTGGCGACCTTGACCGTGGCCTCCGTCCCGCCCTTGCTTGCCGGGTCGGCCGGCTCGCACGTGAGCACGCTGACCCCGTAGTGCCGGGCGAAGGCCACCATCTGCGGGTTCCGCACCGCCATCCCGGCGATGTGCTCGACGGTGACGGTCTTCTCGTTGTCGGTCAGCACATACGTCGGCACCCCACCCAGAACCCGGAAGACCTGGTCCAGGGCGGCGAACACGCTCGGCATCGTCTTGTCCCTGATCGCCAGCACGACCCGGAACCTCGACCACGCCAGCCACGCGCAGAACAACACCGTCCGCGCGCCGTCGATGACCGGGCCGTCACCGAAGTCGTACTGCAACCACAGCCCCGGCTCGGTGACCCAGGGCCGATGCACCCGGGCCCTGCCCTGCCGGTAAGCCTTCTTCACCGCCGCGACCGCCCGGCGGGTTGTCCGCTCCGACCCGGTGAATCCCAGGGCAACCAGCTTGTCATGGGCGATGTCGGCGCGGATCTTGCCGTTGCTCTTGTCCACCCACTCCTCGACCTTGGGCAAGAACTCATCGATCAGCTGCGGACGGGCCGCCGGCCTCTCGCTCAACCGTCCCGCGTCACGAGCGGCGACGTATCGGGCGACGGTGTGATGGGAGACCCCGGCGAGCTCGCCGGCGTCCCTGTACGAACCAGTCAGATCAAACGCTTCGAGAATTTCCATGATCTCCTCGGCAGACTTCACGTTGTCCCTCCTCGGGGCGATGGGCGCTTCAGCACCGCCATCGCACCCGAGGAGGGGCCCCGAACCGCGTCAGCGCGGCAGGGCAGGAATGTCGTGTCGGGCAGATCCCATGACCGTCAGCGGGCAACTCTCACGACCGCCACCGGGCAGCTATCTGGCCGCCTCCGGGCAGTCTCCCGTGGCCGCCAACATCGGGGGTACAGGCGTGCACCATCTGATGAACGTTCGGTGAATCGTTGTTCCGGGCCACCCACGGCCGACGGACGTGATCAAAGGACCGTCCTCCCCGAGTGTCAACGGACAGTGGGATGTCCTTGTGGGCGGACAGGTGATTTCCCTGTGGGCGGACAGTTCATCTCCCTGTCCGCGGTCAGTTGATCTCCCTGGTTGTTAGTTCAAGGGGATCACCCCGCGTCCGGCGGTGGCTTCGCTGAGCCGGAGGGAGGTGCCCTCGGTGATGATGACGTGGGCGTGGTGGAGGAGCCGGTCGACGGCAGCGGTGGCGAGGGTTTTCGGCATGATCGTGTCGAATCCGGAGGGGTGGATGTTGCTCGTGACGGCCAGGCTGCGGCGTTCGTAGGTGGCGTCGACGAGGCGGTAGAAGGCTTCGGCGGCGGCTTGGCCGGAGGGCAGCATGCCGATGTCGTCAACGACGATGAGCTCGGCGCGGGTGATCTTGGCGATGACCTTGCTGATGGAGCCGTCGGCGCCGGCGCGGCCGATGGCGGTGGTGAGGGACTCCAGGGTGAACCAGGAGACCCGCATGCCGGCGTCGATGACCTTGTGGGCCAGGGCCTCGACGAAGTGGGTCTTCCCGGTTCCCGAGGGCCCGGAGATGGCGAGGTTCTCGGCTCGGTGGACCCACTCCAGGGCGGCGAGGGCGGACTGGGTCGGGACCGGGATGGAGGAGTCGGCCTCGCGCCAGGAGGCGAAGGTCTTCCCGGCTGGGAGGCCGGCGGCCTTGCGGCGCATGGCCCGGGTGGCCTCGTCGCGGCCGCGGACCTCTTCGGCGAGCAGGACGCGCAGGACCTCGGTGGGGTCCCAGCGTTGGGCTTTCGCCGTTGCCAGGACGTCGGGGGCGGCGGCGCGCAGGTAGGGCAGGCGCATGCGCCGCAGGACCGCGGTGAGGTCCTCGGGCAGCGGCGGTGCCGGCATCGTGGTGGTGGGGTTCATCGGGTGGTCTCCTTGCTGGTGCCGAAGTTGGCCCAGGCGGCGGTGCCGGGCTGGGCGGAGTGGGTCTCGTCGGCGATGACGAGGTCCGCGGACGTCGCGCCGCTCGCTTGGTGCTCGACGATCGCGGGCAGGTCGCCCTCACCGAACCTGCCGGCGGTGGCCGCGACGCCCAGGGCGGCGTCGACGGTCTCGGTGCCGACCAGGGCGGCGAGCTCGACGGCGGCGGCCATCTTCGCCCGGATCCGCACGGTCCCGGCCGCGGAGGCCTCCACCAGCCAGGAGTGCGCGCCGTCGCCCAGGGCGAGGAAGTCCCGCTCCGCGGCGCTACGCGCCCTCGGCCGCGGCGTCCGTGGCGCCCCGTCGGGGTCCTGCGGGTGACCGGGGTAGTGGCCCAGGTCGATACGCGGGTTCCCCGGGGTGGAGAGCCGGTGCCGGGCGACCTCGACGAGCCCGCGCCGGTCCCCGGCCCAGTCCGGCACGACGGGGAGGGCGTCCAGGTCGGCGACGATGACCAGCTCGGTCCCGGCGACGCGGACCCAGACCTCGGCGCCGACCAGGCCCGGCGGGGTGGAGTACCGCACCGACCCGAACCGCACCGTCTGATCGGTGTTCACGCTCCTGGTCTGGCCCAACGCCATCGTGTGTGGTGCGGCCGGCAGGACATGCAGCCGGGCACGTTCCTCCACCAGCGCCTCGGCCGGGACCCGCGCGGACTCGCGGTGCTTGCGGCTGTTGACCTTGGCGCAGAACTCCTCGCAGGCCGCCTCGAGCTCGGCGAAGGAGGCATAGGCCTCGCGCAGGTTCGCCTCCGTCGGGACCAGGTCGGCCTTGGCGATCTTGACCGTGGCCTCGGTCCCACCCTTGGACTCCGGGTCGTACGGCACGCACGTGTGAACCTGGGTGCCGTAGTGGCGGGCGACCTGAACGATCTGCGGATGACGCACCGGTACTCCGGCGACGTGGTCGACGCTGACCGTCTTGGGGTTGTCGGTCAGCACGTAGGTCGGCACCCCACCGAGACGGCGCAGCGTGGCGTCCAGGCACGCGATCAGGCTCGGCAGGCTCTGGTCCCATACCGGGATCACCACCCGGAACCTCGACCAGGCCAGCCAGGCGCAGAACAGCAACGTCCGCCGCAGCGTCCCGTCCGGGCCCGGCACCCTGGGGCCCTCGCCCCAGTCGAACTGCAACCACAGCCCCGGCTCGGTGATCCAGGGCCGGTACGTGCGGCGGTGCCCGGCCCGCCACGCCGCCTTGGCGCGTGCGACCGCGCGCCGGGTGGTCCGCTCGGTCCCGGTGAACCCCAGGGCGACGAGGCGGGAGTGGATCACGTCCGCGCGGACCTTGCCGTTGCCGCGCTCGACCCACTCCTCGATCTTGGGCATGTACCCGTCGATCATCCGTGGCCGCCGACCCGGCCCCGTCACCGGACGGCCCGAATCCCGGGCGGCGACGTAGCGCCGCACCGTCTTGGGATCGACCCCGGCCAACCGCGCGGCCGAGTGCGCACTCTCCGTGGCGTCGAACGCCTCGAGAATCTCCATGATTTCCCTGTCAGACTTCTTCACGCGTCCCTCCGGTGGAACCTGCTCGTGGTGGTCGAAGACCTCGAGCAAATCCCCGGAGGGACGCCTACGTCGGGACCGACACGACTCGGTCCATGGCCACAGACAGGGAGATCAGCTGTCCGTCAACAGGGAAGTACGTGTCCGCCTACAGGGAGGTTGGCATGTCCGCTTGCACCGAGCATGCGTCATGCGGACGGAGGAATCCGGGCATCCACCCCGACGGGCGCCCTGCTGCCCGGGAAGCAGAAGACCGAGATGTCGATCAAGAGCGCTCCCGCCACGCCGTAAAGCCGGTATCGCCGTCGCCGCCGCGGTGATGTGGATGGCGGGCGTCTCAGGTGCGACGATCCTGCCACTCGCCCTCTTCGGCGCCATGGTCGTGATGCACCTCGACGGCCACGGCGCGGGCAGCGGAGCCTCCGGCGGCACCGACCGGCCGCGCCAACACCACCGAACGGACGCCGCCCCCCAGGGCCGACCCCGGCTACCACTGACCCCCTGGCACTGGTCGTCGCCGTCGTCGTCGTCGAGGACCCCACCACAACCGGGGCTCGAGTCGAGCGGGTGAGCCAGCCCGACCGCCGCGCCCGGTCCCGGCGGCCGCCGTCGCCCCGCAGCTCTCCGGCGGCAAACAACAGCGCGTCGCCGTCGCCAGGTCCTCACCCGGGAGGGCCTGCCTTCCGCCGGCCGACCTTCGACCGTGCGGCCTCGGTCGGTGGCAGCCCCGAGCGGCTACGGCCGCCCGGCGGCCATGGCGGTCCTCAGTGCGGTGAGGATGATCTTCTCGAGTCGGAGCCCGTACTCGCCGGTGAAGTCCGCGTACCTGCCGTCGAGCATGACCGAGAGGTCTGTCGCCGGCCGGAGCGGCTCGACGACCGCCCGGTCCTCGTCAGTGCATTGCTCCATTGCGACGACCACGATCGGGAAGCGCCCAGCAAGAGACGCCGATGGCGCCTGAAGGTCGGCGCAGAGCTCCTCGGGCGCCTCGACCACCGTCACCTCAAGTGCCTTGCCCGATGCCGTCACGTGTCCACCCCCTCCGACCTCCGGTGCGACCCACCATGGCATCACGGGAGAAACGACCGATCACGCTCCGGTCAATTGATGATGAAGAATCTCGCCGGCCGTCCAGGTCTGAGCCTGCACTTCCTGCCACAACCCTGTGCGAGACCCGGTTCGACGAGCCGGTTCGGGCAGCCAGGAGTTCCACCGTGCCGGTGTGAACCGCACCGGCCGCCCGAACGAGTCGTGATACCGAGCACTCGGCGCCGCCGCACTGCCACCAACCCGACAAGGCGCCTGGACCAGACCGATTGCGCGGAACCCCGGCTTGACACGCAGCCCAGGTGGTGGACGTGCTGAAGTCAGCGCGGCGGGGCGGACGAGCGGTAACCAGCGCTCGCGCCCCCACGCGCGGCGGCACTCATGACGGACGCGACGTTCTCGAGCGGACCTCGGCGACCGGTGAGTTGCCACGCCAGCGCCAGTAGGACGGCAACGACGACGCTCACCGCCCAGAGGGCCGTCGGAGACGTTGTCGTCGCGCTGGTCACGCCGCGGATGACCGCGAGACTGGTGACGTGCAGCGTGTAGAGGGTCAGCGTCATCGACCCGGCGGCCGCGACGGGAAGCACCAGCCACCGCCACCGGGCGCGCAGGCCCGTGACGAGCACGAGGCAGCCTCCGATCACGGCCACGGCCGTCCCCGTCGTGTGGAGCAGGTCCAGGGGAACGGCGGAGTGCGGCGTCGACACCGCAAGCCACCACCACGACGAGGTCGGCGTCGTCCCGTACATTCCCGTCTGAAGGATCGTGCCGAGCTCACGACCGGCGAGCGCCGACGATCGCGGCACGGTCAGCCGATCCAGGCCACCCGCCGGTCCGAGGAGCACTGCCGAGACAAGTTTGGCAGCCACGGCGAGCAAAACGCCGATGACCAGCAGCCAAAGTCCTATTGCCGTCCGCCGGAGCGGCAGGCGACCCAACGCCATCCCGACGAGGACGTACCCAGTCCACTGCAGCACCGGGTAGTAGCCCGTGAGGAGGATCGTGAGAACAAGTTGTCCCGGGTCGGCCAGGGAGGCCAGCGACGGACTCGCTCCCGGACCGGCGGGCATGTCCTGACGCAGCAGATGGCCAACGACCGGGCTCAGCACCATCCACGCAGTTGCCGTCAGCAGGAGTGGCCGGGCACCCATACCGATGAACAACGCTCCGATCGCGAAGAGTACCGCGTAGTGCACCAGGATGATCGCGACACCGGAGCCCAGAGAGCCGAGGAACAGACCCACCGCAGCGACAACCGCAGCCCGTCCAAGGATCCCTCGGCGTGCCCCAAACTCCGGCGGCGCGTCCTTCTCCCCCTTCAGGGCCAGGATCAGCGACAACCCTGCCAACACGGCGAAGAGGGCAGAGGCCCGCCCTGCGAACAGCCGGTAAGCCCACGTAACCGCCCCGTCCGGCGCGAGGGACGGCATGACATGGACCGACATCATGCCGATCAAGGCGATGCCGCGCGCCACGTCCACGCCGAGGAGCCGCCGCCGATCCAACAGCCGGCTCCTCGCCGCGACCGGAACCGGGGTGACGGTCACCTCCTCCTGTCCATCCGGGCCGGGCCAGCCGCGCGGGCTCGGCTGCGACGGATGGTTCGAGTGAACGCCGCCCACTTGAGAACCAGCACCATCGCGGCGAGCACGAGCATGGGAAACCGGAACCAGTTCTCGGCCGGGACAGCACGGTGGAAGGACGCGGTGTAGTGCATGAACAAGAAGTATCCCGCGTGTAGCACGACGAGGTAGAACACGACGTGGGACCCTCCGTGCAGCCACTTCCATCCGCGTGGGCCCAGCCAGCGCACGGCCCGGTCGGACGACGTCGCGAGCAGCACCAGCAGCCAGCCGGCCGCAACTAGTCCGATTAGGTTCGCCAGGCCAAACCCGGGCTCCAGACGGACTTCCCGCCCCAGCTCAGGGACGAACTCGTAGCCCAGAAACCGCCGCACGCTCCACCTCGCCCAGCCGTCGATCGTGAGCAGCGAGTGCGCGAACGCCGCCAGCGCTGCCCACACGCCGACCTGTCGCCGCCAGGACAGCGCTCGAGCAGCGACCGCCGACAGCCGCGCCGCCGGCCCCATCGCCAGGGAGGCGAAGAGCAGGACGACCGCTGCATCACCGAGGGCCCGCCACAGCCTCATGTCCGGCGTCCACTCCATTCTGCTGCGCCAGAAGGCGAAGACGAGCACCAGCGTCGCGACGGCGAGCACGCTGTGACGGACCGATGCCGATCGCCACGCCGCGGCCGCCTGAGGTGAGTCGCGCAGTGTCGGGCCGGCGTCCGGATCGACAACGTTGCGGCGGACGTGCTCAGTGGACATCGGGCGTCTCCCGGGGCTCGTCGGCGCTGTGTGGACGTCGTGCGGCGACGGTTCGAACCAACGGTTCACGCCCCACTATGTGTCACGATAAGGGAAGCAGGCGGGAGGCGGTGAAGTCGACCCGTAAATCCCGTGGCTCGCACCTGTGAGACGACTCGGCCGGCCGACAGAGCCCCGTCGAGTGGTGCGGATGGAGGTTGTGGCGCGGCTTCGGTGAGCCACCGGCGAGACACCCGATGTGTCCCATCCGTGAGTGTGTTCATGTCGCGATGCGGGAACTGATCGAGGCCACGGCCGCGGTCGGCGCCGGCCGGTACGCGCGGACCGGGTCCCGGGCCACCGAGCTCACGGCTCACGTTCGTGGGTGTCGACCACGCACGCCGGCGACATCCGCGTAAAGTCAGCAGGACTTTATACCCATACTGGGTATGGCGATGAAGGCGTTGCCCGCGCATGGTGGACCTTCCCGCGCGTGGTAGGACCTTGCCCGACTCGTGGTGACGGGCAGGGAGAGAACCAGAACCCGGATGCCCAGCTCCCCTCAGGGTCCGACAGGGTCTGCGTCTGGCGCCTCGATTTCCGCTCGGGCTCATCAAGATTCAATGAAGATTAGGTCGCGTGAGGGGCGTCGTTGGAGTTTTTTGGTTCCACCAGAGACGATGGTCCCGTCTTCGGCATGTCCGGCCGAGTCTTGGTATCCACCCATGGCAGGCAGGCAGGCAAAGCCCCACGGGGTCGACCGTTACCGAGAGTTGTGAAGTGTCTGCAGTGAACCCAGTCGTCAGCCGCAGTTCGTCCCACCGCTGGCGTCCCCGGCCGGCACGCTTGCGCACACGTAGAAACCTCGCAGTAGCCATCTCTGCGGTCCTGGCCCTGCTGCTCAGCGCCTGCGCGCCTGGCGGTTCGACAGTCGCCGCGTCCGACAGCGCAGGCGGTGGCTATGTGGCCGGAGATGGCACCTTCGCCACCTGGGCCCCGGAGGAGCGCGCCGCGCCCATCTCCCTGGTGGGCACCACCTACGCCGGGGACGAGCTGGACCTGGCCGACTGGCGTGGTGACGTGGTGGTGGTGAATTTCTGGTACGCCGCATGTCCGCCGTGCCGTGCCGAGGCACCAGATCTGAGGGCCATCTACGAGGACTACTCCCCCGACGGCGTGGAGATGCTCGGCGTGAACCCCCGCGACGATGTAGGAACGGCGCAGGCGTTCGAGCGCACCTTCGAAGTCCCCTACCCTTCGCTGAACGACGCCGACGCCCGCGGGGTGGCTGCCTTCGAAGGCCTCGTCCCCCTCCAGGCGATGCCCACGACGGTAGTCATGGACCGCCAGGGGCGTGTGTCCGCCCGCATGCTGGGCCAGGTCGACCCGACCATCCTCAGAGGCCTGATCGACGACGCCCTGGCCGAGGAGATCTGACCTATGGACTGGGACCAGATCGCCAACCTCTTTCAGTCGACCGTGCTCACCGGACCGATGCTCGCCGCCCTGCCCGTGGCCGGGGTCGCCGGAGCCATCTCCTTCGCCTCCCCGTGCGTGCTCCCCCTGCTTCCCGGTTATGTCGGCTACCTCGGTGGCATGGTCGGCGCTCAAGGAGATTCCGAACGTGACCGTCGATCATGGGTCGGCAACGGGCGGATGCTCACCGGTGTGGTGCTCTTCGTGGCGGGCTTCACCGCCGTCTTCGTGCTGCTCGGCGTGGTGTTCGCCTGGGCAGGAATAGTTCTCGCCGCCTGGATGGACGCGATCGTGCGCGCGATGGGCGTACTCGTCATCCTCATGGGGCTGGCCTTCATGGGACGTCTGGGCGGGGCCTTGCTCGTCGCGCTCGGGCTGGCCATGGTCACCGGGCTGTGGGGCCTGCTCTCGGGATACCTGCAGGGCATGGTCGCCGACTTCGAGACGGTGGTGTGAGCGCCTTGAGGACCGCCACTGAGGTCGATGCGACGAACCTGAGCTCCAAGGCTGGGCAGGGGGAAGATGGCCCCGAGGTGGGGACGGGCCGGGCGCAGTCGCCCGCGCTGGGTGTGACCGGCTGGCTCCGGTGGATGTGGCGCCAGCTGACCAGCATGCGGGTCGCGATCCTGCTGCTGCTGCTGCTGGCCGTGGTCGCACTGCCGGGGTCGTTGTTTCCCCAGCGGCCGCAGGACCCTGCACGGGTGGATGAGTACTTCTCCGCCTACCCGCGCCTTGCTCCTTGGCTCGAGCGGGTCGGATTCTTCGACGTGTACGGCTCGCCGTGGTTCGCCGCGGTGTACCTGTTGCTGTTCATCTCACTGATCGGGTGCATCGTGCCGCGCGTCCGGGTCCACTGGCGGGCGCTGCACGCGCGGCCGCCGCGGGTGCCCCGCAGCTTCCAGCGGTTCCCGGTGCGGGAGGAGCTCGCGGTCACCGAGTCCCGCCCGGCGGTGGAGGCGAACCTCATGGCCGCCCTGAAGGGGCGTTACCGTGCGGCGGTCACGACCGAGGGCATCACCGCCGAGCGGGGGTACCTGCGCGAGAGCGGCAACCTCGTCTTCCACCTCTCCCTCATCGGAGTCCTCCTCTCTCTCGCGGCCGGCCAGCTCTACAGCTACCGCGGGCAGTTCATCGTCGTGGAGGGGGAGTCCTTCGCCAACTCCGTGCTCGACTACGACACCTTCGAACCGGGCACCTTCTTCGACCCCGACTCCCTCGCGCCCTTCACGTTCACGTTGGAGGAGTTCGCGTCGGAGTTCACCCCCGATGCCCTCGCGCGTGACTTCGCCGCGACCGTGCGCGTGAGCGAGCCGGACGGATCGACCCGCCGAGAGGTCATCAAGGTCAACGACCCGATGGACGCCGGCGGGGCGAACCTCTACCTGATGGGCAACGGCTTCGCCCCCGACATCACCGTGCGCGACGGTGCGGGACAGGTCGCCTTCTCCGGGCCGGTCCCGTTCCTGCCCCAGGACTCCGTCTACACCTCCCGCGGTGTCGTGAAGGTGCCCGACGTCAGCGTCGGTGAGCAGCTCGGGCTCACCGGCGCCTTCCTGCCCACCGCCATGATGGCTGAGGACGGCTCGGGGGTGTACTCCGCCCACCCCGAGCCCAACGCCCCACTGATGGCCCTGACCCTCTGGGCCGGTGATCTCGGCCTGGACGACGGTGTGCCCCAGAACGTCTACGTCCTGGACACCGACGACATGCGCCAGATCTACGAAGAGGCCCCGGACGGCTCCCCCGGCTCCGCCGAGGAGGGCCAACAGCCGGTGACCCTCTTCCTCTCCCCGGGTGAGAGCGTGGAGCTGCCCGAGGGACTCGGGACCGTGACGTTCGGCTCCCTCCCGCGCTTCGTCGGCCTCGACCTGCGCTACGACCCCACCCTGCCCTACCTGCTGGGCTCCTCCGTCTTCGCCTTGCTCGGCCTGTTCGCCTCCCTGTTCGTCCCCCGCCGACGCCTGTGGGTCAAACTCACCGACACCCCCAGCGGAGGGGGCACCGTCGTCTCCGGGGCGGCCCTGGCCCGCGGGGACGACCCCGGCCTAGCCCGCGACCTCGCACGCGTGCTCCGGAGCGCCGGTTCCCCCGTCGCCCCGCCGCGCCGGACGACGACGGAAACGCACGACGCAGACGGCACCACCGGACCAACGACAACGGCACCCGCCGACCCCGACCCAGCCCGGAAAGGACACTGATGCCCGAGACCGCCCTGGGCCAGATCAGCCTCGTACTCATCTACGGAGCGATGGCCGCCTACACCGTCGGCTTCACCGCCTTCGCCATCGACCTCTCCGGACTGCGCGGCCGCGGTCCGCACCGCGATCGCCGTCGCGCGGTCGGCATCGCGATGACCACCACCTGGCTCGGCTTCGCCCTGCACCTGCTCGGTGTCATCACCCGGTCCGTCGCCGCCGCGCGCGTGCCGTGGGCGAACATGTACGAGTTCTCCATCCTCTCCTCCCTCGTCGCGATGGTCATCTTCCTCGCCCTGCAACGCGGCCGGGACATGCGCTTCCTCGGCACCTTCGTCCTCGGCCCCGTGCTCCTCATGCTCGGTGTCGCCGTCTCCGTCCTCTACGTCCGCGCCGACGGCCTCCAACCGGCCCTGCAGACCTACTGGCTCATCATCCATGTCTCCATAGCCACCCTCGCCGTCGGCGTCTTCACCATCGCCGCGACCCTCTCGACACTCCAGCTCGTCCAGGAACGCGCCGAGCAGCGCCAGTCCCGTACAGCCATCCCGCACCCACCCCCCTTTCCGGCGCCTCGGCCGGACGGTGCGGCGGCGACCACCACGCTGGCCCAGGAACGAGCGCGGACAAAGCCGCACGGTCTGTGGGGGCACCTGCTCGACGTCGCGCCCTCCTCGGCCGAGCTCGAACGCCTCGCCTTCCGGCTCAACGCAGTCGGCTTCATGATGTGGACCTTCACCCTCGTCGCGGGTGCGATCTGGGCCGAGTACGCCTGGGGCCGCCCCTGGGGCTGGGACGCCAAGGAGGTGTGGTCCTTCGTCATCTGGGTCATCTACGCCGCGTACCTGCACGCTCGCGCTACCCGCGGGTGGGAAGGACGCCGGGCCGCGTACCTCTCCATCGCCGGGTTCGTCGCCATCCTGGCCAACTACTTCCTCGTCAACCTCGTCTTCAACAGCCTCCACTCCTACAGCGGCATCGGATAACGCTCGAGCCATCATCGAGCCACACCGCCGCATCGCCCGTTTCTTCCGCGACAAAGACAACAACTGACTGAGAATGATCATGGTCGGCGGAGGACTCACCCACCCGCAACCCCGGTGAGCCAAGGGCAAACGCGACGGTCGCTCACGGGCCGAGGCGGACGGGCTGGCGCGCGACCACCCGGCTGAGCGCTCTACTTCTGCTGCGGGCACTGCGCTGAGATGTTCGACGCGGATCCGGCGGCGTGCACCACCGTGGCGTACAGGCTCGCCCTGGGTCCAGGAACCCGGGGCGAGCCTTCTACCGTTGCGGGCCCTTCTATCGTTCCCGCCGTGGTCCCGCTGGGTCGTCCCGCGAGGGCCCACCAGCGGTGGTCGCGCTCCTGTGCCGCCGGAACCAGCGCGGCACGCGGACCGGTCCCTCGAGCGCCGCCCAGATCCGGGTCGCCTGCACTAGCGCAGCCAGCACGACCACCGAGCCGAGCAGGAAGGCCGTCCCTACGGCAGGGGAGGACGGGGCATCGATCGACCGGTAGACGACCCCCATGCCCAGGACGGCGATGACGAGGAGCGACCAGAACCACCGTCGGGCACGGCGCCGCGCGGCGCTGACGGCCACGGAGGCCATCAGTGGCCCTGGGCGTTGTTGATCCACACGTACACGCTGACCACGAGCATGAACAGCGCCAACAACCCGAATAGCGTGACGGCCAGCTTCCGCTGGCGCCAGCCACGTTCTGGGCTCCGGTCCAGGAACGGGACCAAGAACAGTGCGAAGAAGACGACACCCATGATGATGCCCACCGAGCTGACGCCGAACCACTGCTCGAAGGGGAAGAACCACCAGAACATCCATAGCGGCCGGGTGGTCTCGATTCCCTCCACCGGGGTGGGTCCGATGATCGGCGGCAGCAGCACCGACAACGCCGTGAGGATCCCGAGCAGCACCAGACCGTAGGCGCCGGCCCTCTTGAGGTGCTCGGTGAACGGCGCCGGCTCCTCCAGCGTGGTGGGCAGGATGTCCGGATGCGGCGAGATCTTGTGACGCTTGACCAGCAGCGCGTGGATGACGAACAGCGCCAGGATGAGGCCGGGGATGATGACGGCGTGCCCGGTGTACAGGCGCAGCACGAGGGGCACCTCCGGTGCCAGCTCACCCGTGAACCAGATGCCCAGACCGCCGATCAGCTCGGCGACGTCCAGGTTGTGCGTCAGGGCCTCGAAGCCCTCTTGGTCCCACTTGAGAACCGTGCCGGTGAATACCGCGAGGAAGGTCAGCAGCAGCATGGCCGCACCGACGATCCAGTTGCCCTCGCGGGGACGCTTGAAGGAGCCGGTGAAGAAGACGCGCAGCATGTGCACCAGCGCCAGGATGTACATCGCCTGCGCCGCCCAGTAGTGCAACCCACGGGCGAAGGCGCCGAGTGGGGCCTGCGTCATGATCGTGCGGACCGACTGGTTGGCGACCTCGGGCATGGGGTTGTACCACTGCGCGATGTAGATGCCCGAGACCAGCAGGAGGAAGAAGGAGATGGCCGTCAGCGCCCCCATGCTCCAGGCCAGGTTGTTCGCGTGCTCGGGCACGTCGTACGCCAGCGCCTTGAGTCCCATCCGCTCGTCCACCGCGTCGATGACGCGACGCCACCGTGTGGGACGCCGGCCCGCCGCCTGCGACGAGGTGTGCCCTTCCGTGCGCGCGCTCATCACGCCACCCCCTTCCGAGCGCCGCGTGCCCGCAGCTGCCGCAGGCTGTGATGCGGGCGCCACAGCCGTGCCAGATACAGGCCCAGCCCGGCGGAGGCGGCGGCGAGCACGAGCAGCACGATGTCGCCTCCGTCACTGATTCCGCGGGCGGGCGTGAGGTCGTCGAGCACAACGGTCGTGCCGGTCATCAGGCCCCCGGTCATGGCCACCGGGGAGGGCTCGTTCAGCGCCGGTGCCGCCTGCAGCAGGATCTGCCGGCTCTGCGCGAGCGACTCCTCCCGGGCCGCGCCGGGTGCGGCCTCCTCCACCACGGTCGCGGCCTGCTGCACGAGCGCCAGGTCGACACCGGACGGATCAGGCGCCTCGAGGGCGTCCTCCATCTTCTCCAGCGCCCGGTCCGCACCGCCCCTGTTGGCGATCAGGGAGATCGCCTGCTGCACGAGGTCGACCGCGAACTCGCTCTCCTCCTCGTCGGGGTTCGCCCAGGCGGGCGGCCCCCAGAGGGTGAGGGCGAAGACGACAGCCACGGCGAGGAGCGCGGAGATCCGGCCCACCGGGCGACCGTCCTCCGTGACGCCCACGTCACCGCTGCTGAAGTGTGCCTCCTCGACGTCGTGCTCCGGCAGCGACGCGAGCGCTGCGCGGCTGACCTCGGGCAGCGGGGTTGTCGGATCCTCCGGTTCGTCGTCGCGGCGCCAGTGGTTGAGGTCCATCATGGTTCGCGTCCCTTCTTGGTCCGTATCCGCTTCTCTCGATGCCCGGAGTTGATCAAGCATCAGTCAACGCCGCTCCTGATACTCGATCCACCGTCGCGACGATGAAGTTTCGGCCAAGTCCTCTCGTCCAGGCGTCTTCCCGGGGTGGTGGTCGCCCGTGGGCCTTGAGCGGCCTGTGGGCCGGCCAGTGCCGCCTGCCCCGGGTCAGGCCGGGCCGCGGCTCATCCCGACCCGGTCTTGGGGCGGGCGCCGGACGACGCCCCGGGCGGGCGAGGTTGAGCGCGGCGGCCAGCAGGGAGAAGTCGGCGGCGACCTCCTCGGGGCGTAGCCGATCGCGTGCAGGTCCACGACGTCGGGGTTCTCCCGGTCGGCGCCGCGGCGCCGACCGGGGACCCGTAGGCAGCGAGCGCTGGCACCGTCATCTCCTCGGCACGGATCATGGGGAGGGCGGCGACGGCGTCGGCAGCCCGGACAGCCTCGATGCCCGTCGCGGCGTGGTCCACCTCCGCGACGAGACCGATGAGGTGACGCTCCTGGGCCGCCATGGCGGCACCGACAAGGTCGGTGCGTGGAGCGGCCGGCGTGTCCCCGAAGACGATCTGCTCGGCGGCGACCTGAGGCAGGATCTGGTCACACAGGACCGGCATGAGCGCTCGCTGAGCGAGCTCGTGCGTCTCGCGGGCACCGACGGCTGCCAGGAGCGCATCCGTGAGCCTGATCAGCTCGCTCTCGACAGCGGCGTCATGGGCTTGCACCGACGCCGTGCCGGGGTCGGTGCCGATGGTGGTTGTCATCCTGGCTCCAGTGTCTACTGCGCGACGAAGGGGTCCATGGACTGGCGGACGAGGGACGATCCCGCTGACCGAGAAGGCCGCGCCTCGTCGGCCGGGCCCCCCGCGTCGACAAGCACCGGCTGACTGCCGAAACCGTGATGTATCAGCAACAAGTCAACGCCCAATTCGTGCTTGTCCGGTGTGGCGACGACGAAGTTCCGACGAAGCCTCGGCCCACCGCTGAGCCGGCAGATGCCCGCAAGAACCCCGGGACGCCGGTCGTCCGGAAGGAGCTCGACGCCACCGTCCGGCAGCTCCTGGCCGAGGGCCAGGTCTTCCGCATCGACCACTTCCTCGGCAAGCAGGCCGTGCAGTCCATCTACGCCCTCCGCTTCGCGAACCGGCTCTTCGGGTCCCAGTGGGACGCCCGGAGCATCGAGCAGGTCCAGATCGACGTCCCCGAGGCGCTCGACGTCGCCGATCGAGCCGCCTTCTATGAGGCAACCGGTGTCGCCCTGGACATGCTGGTCACGCACCTGTTCCACGTCGCCAGCCAGGCCGCGATGGACCCGCCGGCCGACTTGCGCGACCCGCAGGCGATCGTGGCTGCCCGGGACGCCGTCATGAGCCGCTTTCGCCCCCTCGATCCTGCCCGGGACGTCGTGCTGGGCCAGTTCGACGGGTACACCGACATCGACGGCGTCCCGTCGGACTCCACTCAGGACACCTTCGTCGCGGCCCGGCTGTGGATCGACATGGACCGGTGGCGAGGTGTGCCCTTCGTCCTCCGCACAGGCAAGCGCATGGCGCTCAAGGCGCAACGGATCACCCTGGTGATGCGCTGCGCCGGAGGGCCCGCTCGCCGGCGAGGCGCCAGCCCCGGACACCATCGAGATCGACTTCAGTGGCCCGGGGCACATCAGCGTCGGCGTCACCGTCCAGACTCCTGGGCCGGACCCGGAGCTGCCCCTGGGCCGCGCAGGCCTTGCGCTCCGGTGACGTGCCGGGCGGTGAGCCGATCTCCGCCTACGCCTCCTTGCTCTACGACGTGCTCGCAGGCGATCACACCTTGTTCACCACCTCGCACAGCTTGCGCTCGGCCTTCACCGCGTTCGCGCCGCTGCAGGGGCCGGACCGTCCACTCCCCCTCCCCTATCCGCCGGGGTCGTGGGGCCCGCCGGAGGCCCAGCGGCTCACGGCACCGCACCCGTGGATGCTCGAGCCGAGCGGCGACGCGACTGCTTGACCGCTCCCGCGGTGAGCTCAGGGCGAGCCTGACGAAATGACGTCTTTTCGGTGGACTGTCGACGAACGTTCGTGACTCGGGCCCCCGCCTCGGGAGAGGATCGAGGGAGCGCACCGGTACGCGGCGCGCCAAGCAGCCGGAGGACGACATGATCAACCGCAAGCAGCTGTGGCTCTACGCGGGTGTCGTGGTCCTCGGCGTGGTCCTGTGGACGGCCGGCGTGTCCACGACAACGATCGTCACCCTCGCGCTCGTGGCGCTCATGATGGTCATGCACCTCGGCGGGCACACTCACGGACAGGGCGGAGTCCAGCGCCCCGACACCACCGCCCGCACCGGTCGGCAGCCGGGCGGAGGACACCAGCACTGACCCCGGTTTGCCAGAGGGTCGGACCCCTTTTCGCAGGAGCCCGAGGCGCCGGTGCCCGTGCCAGGGCGGGCCGGCCCCCAGCCCGGGTACGGCCGACGGGCTCCACCCCGGATTTCGGCCCGAGCTCGGCGTAGACCTGGGTGAGTTGGAGCTGCCCGTCTTCACGAGCCGTCCGACGCTCGCCGGCACGACCGCCTACGCCCCCGGTCACATCGACCAGGACAACGAGCTCGGCGTCGGCCCGCAGACCGACACCCCGATCAGGCGCGCGATCGTGCCCAACGGCGGCTGACGGATGGTTGAGGCCTCGCTGGCGACGTACTGCCAGGAGGTCGAGCGCCGCCGAAATCCCGCGGACGAGGCGCCATGACATGGCGCATTCCTCGGCCCGCGTTCCATCTGGTGCAGGCCGTCTGGTGGAGCCACGATGCGTTGCCGCCCGCGCGCCTCGGTGAACGTGCCGCCGTCGGGGCAGATGACCCAGGCGTCGCCCCCGTCCAGGCCCCGGGCCGACTCGTGGATGTGCTGCGTCGACTCTGCGATCGTCCCTGCTCCTCGGTAGTGAACTGTGCTGGGGGTCGAAGCGGTTGACCAGCACGTCGATGGCGGGGTGCCGCTGCGAGCTGTCCTTGAGTCCGCGGCCGACGTCGATCCGCAACCGCCCGGGAGCATCGAGGACAGGGCGGTCCCCAGGAAGGATGCGGCACAGCCACCGGGAGGGCAGCGCCATCATTCCGCCGCCGCACGGCCGCGGGCACAGGACGACCGGGGCGGAGCGGTGGTCATCGCCCTCGGACGTCATCTCCGCGGCCGGAGCCCGGCGACGCCCGGACGCCGAGCAGGCGGTGGATCTCAGCGCCCATGGCCGGGACGTCGTGACGGCCGCGGTAGCGATGACCGTGGAGGACGTGGGGGTCCTGGCTGCCCGGAGGCGTAGGCGCTGTCGATGTCGCGTTCGACGCGCAGAGTGTGACGCCGCTCGAACAGGTCGCTGGTGAACCGCTCGACGTCCAGCCCCGGACCGGCGGCCCGCACGGTGATGTCCTGGCGACTCAGGCCTCCATCGCTCCTGTAGAGCGTCTCGAGCATCGGCCGGAACCGCCCCTGCGCGGCGGCGGCCTCGCTGGCCTCAGCGGCGAGCTGGGCGTGGGGGTGGATCTCCGGCAGCGGCAGATGGCGGAAGACCACGGCCAGCTCCGCACCGATCTCCCGGCGCGGTCGGCTCACCACCTCGTGGGCGTGGCGGCAGTGCGGACACTCGACGTCGCCCTCACACCAGGGTCACGGGTGCGTCCGGGTCGCCGAGGATGTGGGTCGACCTCGGGGTCGACGCGGTCCGCCAGGTCGGTGATCGGCGCGGCGATCCGCCCCGGCCGTGCGCGCCCGGCCCGGCAGCCGGGTCAGCACCCGGAAGACCACCCAGGCCAGGGCGGCGGCCAGGAGCGAGGCGGCGAGGATGCCTGCCTTGGCCTCCTCCAGGGCCTCGCCGGTGAAGCTGACGCCGGCGATCAGGAGCGAGACGGTGAACCCGATCCCTCCCAGGGTGGAGGTGCCTACAAGCTGTGCCCACGGCAGGGGCAGCGGCAGGCCGCCCCTGTATGCCGCCGCCCAGGTGGCCCCCACGATCCCGACCACCTTGCCCGCTACCAGTCCCGGCACGATCCCGATCGTGATCGGTGACGTTGCCGCACGAGCGAGCACGCCGGCGTCGAGCGCGAGCCCGGCGGTCGCCAGGGCGAAGAGCGGGACGACGAGGTAGCTGGTCCAGGAGTGGAAGAGGTGCTGGTAACGCTCGTTGGAAGAGACGGAGCGATGACGGAACAGCTGGTGCGGCGGACCAGCGCGGGCGTCGGATTCACGCGGAAGACGCGCCAGCGGGCGCCGGCCTGGCGCAGTCCCTCCTGCCTGGGTGGGTAGGCGGTGGCCATCAGTCCCAGGGCCACGCCGGCGACGGTGGCGTGCACCCCCGAGGCCAGCGTGGCTCCCCACACCCCGACGCCCAGGAGCGCGTAGGGAGCGCCCCGGGTGACGCCTGCCGCGCGGAGCAGCGCCGCCGCCGCGAACAGGGCGACGGCCACCAGCAGCGCCGCCCAGGAGACGTCATCGGTGTAGGCCAGCGCGACGACGGTCAGGGCGACGGCGTCGTCGACGACGACGAGGGTCAGGGGGAAGGTCCGCACCCGTGCGGACGCGCCGCGCACCAGGACGAGCACGCCCAGGGCGAAGGCCGTGTCGGTACCCATGACGATGCCCCACCCCGCCGCCGAGGGCTGCCCGGCGTTGAGGGCGAGGTACAGCAGGACGGGCACGGTCATCCCGCCCAGGGCGGCCAGCACCGGAGCGGCGACCCGGCGGCGTTCGCGCAGCTCGCCCATGTCGAGCTCGCGACGGATCTTCAGGCCGGCGACGAAGAAGAACAGCGCCATGAGCCCCTGGTTGCCCCATTCACGCAGTTCGAGTGAGACGTGGCCGTCGGCGAGCCGGATGCCGAGCTCGGTGCCCCACAGCGCCTCGTAGCCCCCAGCCCAGGGCGAGTTGGCTCACACCAGAGCCGCCGTGGTGGCCACGAGCATCAGCAGGGCGCTGCTGTGCTCGGCCGCCACGAATCGTCCCAGCGCGCCGACACGGCCGGGGGGCGGGGGGTGATCTCCTCAGTCGTCGCGCTCATCGCCGCCACATTCGTGGTCGTACGGGGTGAACAGCATCTCCCCAGCCGCCGAGACGGCCTCCGTCCGGCCACCCAACCGCACCCGCACCCGGGGGTTGGCGGCGCACGGGTCAGCGGACACGGTCAGCGAGTAGTGGTCGAGGCTGATCCGCAGCCGCTGGCCACGGTGCACGAGGGAGAACCGGGCCCGTCGGAGACCGACCGGGAGGTTCGGGTCGAGGGCGACAGTGTCCCCCTCGGTGTGCTGCCCCGCGAAGGCGCGGGTGACGATGTCGATGGTGCCCGCCATGGCCCCGAGGTGGATCCCCTCACTGGTGGTCCCTCCCTGGGTGTCGTCGAGGTCGGCGGCCAGGGCGTCGCGGAAGGTCTGCCAGGCGCGGGCCGGGTCCATGCGGGCCAGCACGGACGCGTGTACCACCCGGCTGAGGGTGGACCCGTGAGCCGTGCGGGCCAGGTAGTAGTCGACGGTCCGGGCCAGCAGCTCCCGGTCGGCCGGGTAGCCCAGCCGCTCGAGGGTGCTGAGGACGCCGTCGGGGCCCAGGAGGTAGACGAGCATGAGGACGTCGGCCTGCTTGGCCAGCCGGTACCGGTTGGTGGTGTCGCCCTCCGCCTCGAGGACGAGGTCCAGGCGCCCGATGTTGCCATACGTGCGTCGGTAGTGGGCCCAGTCCAGCTCCGCCAGGGCTCCGTAGCCGTCGAACTGGCTGAGGACGCCGTCGTGGAAGGGCACCGCCAGGCGGCGGCCGAGGCGTTGCCACAGGGCCGGCTCCTCGGGACGGACGCCCAGCCGCGCATAGACCTCGTCGCACTCGTGCCCGTCGGTCACGCGCAACACCTCGGCCGCGCGGGCGCACACCCAGGCGGCGAGCACGTTGGTGTAGGCGTTGTCCCGCAGCCCCTGGCCCGGCGCACCGGGATAGCCGTCGTGGTATTCGTCCGGTCCCATCACCCCCACGATGTGGAACCGGTCCTCGGCGCCGTCGTAGGTGGCCAGGGACGCGAAGAACCGGGCAACCTCGATGATCAGGTCGGCTCCGCGGTGGGCCAGCCACGCCACGTCCCCGGTGGTCTGGTAGTACTGCCAGGCGTTGTACGCCACGGCCAGGCCGACGTGCCGCTGCCGGCGGGAGTTGTCCGGCATCCAGCGCCCCGAGCGGGTGTTGAAGAGCATGCTCGGGGTTTCCTCGCGCCCGTCGCTGCCGCTCTGCCAGGGGAACATCGCCCCTTCCCGTCCCGCCTCGGCCGCCGCCCGCCGCGCCATGTCCAGGCGCCGGTACCGGTACTCCAGCATCGCCCGGCTCACCCAGGGCAGGTGGGCGGTGAGCGCCGGCAGGACGAATAACTCGTCCCAGAACACGTGGCCGCGGTACCCCTCGCCGTGCAGTCCGCGTGCCGGGACGCCGGCGTCGACGTCCGCGGTGTGCGCCGAGACCGACTGGAGCAGGTGGAAGACGTGCAGGTTCAGCACCAACTGGGTCTGGCGGTCCGCGTCCAGCTCGATGGCGAAGCGGTCCCACAGCCGCGCCCAGGCTGCCTCGTGCGCGGGCAGCAGGTCGGCGAGCCCGCCGGCGGCCCGCTCCAGCTCCCCGACGGCGGCCAGCGGTGGGGAGGCGATGGCGTGGTCCTTGGAGGTGAACACGGCGACGGTCTTGGTGATCGTCACCGGCCTGCCCGCCTGGAGCGTCAGGTCGAAATGCAGGACGTGGCGGTCCCCGCGGTGCTCGTGCACCGGCGGGGCGGCGTCGGTCCCGGTGACCGTGGTGCGGGCGGCGGTCGCGATGCGCACCTGGCTCTGGGTGGTCTCCACCTCCACCATGAGGGTGTTCTCGTCGACGTCGTCCACCGCGACGGTTTGCAGGTGCCGGTCCGCCAGCGCGCGGTACTCCGCGACGTTGCGGTTGCGCACGCCGGCATCGATTCCGGACGCCACGTCGACGGCACCGTCCCAGCCCTCGGCCTCGAGCGTCGTCTCGAGGCAGGCCAGGTGGGGCCGCGCCATGGACACGACGCGGCGCTGCGTCAGGCGCAGGCGGCGCCCGGCGCCGTCGGTGAGGACCGCCGTGCGGGTGAGCACCCCGCGGCGCAGGTCCAGCTCCCGGCGTTCGTCGGCGGCGGTGAGCCCCCCGGCCGACCACCACCCTCCGCCACCGATGCGCAGGTCCAGCAGCAGCCAGTTGGGGGCGTTGACCAGGTGCTCGTCCTCCACGTCGCGCCCGTGGACGGTCGAGGTCAGCCGGTTGTACACGCCGGCCAGGTAGGTCCCGGGGTAGTGGACCCCGTCCGCCGCCCGCTCCGGGGCCGCGCCGCGGGTGCCGAGGTAGCCGTTGCCCAGCGTGGTCAGCGCCTCCCGGTGCGGCTCGTGGGCCGGGTCGAACCCCTCGTAGACCAGCGTCCACGGGTCGGTGCGCAGGGAGCCGAGGTCCAGCTCGGAGACGTCGGCGACGACGACGTCGGCCCCGGCCTCCTCGAGAGCCTGACGCTGCCCCACCCGGTCCACCCCGACCACGAGGCCGAAGCCACCGCTACGGGCGCCCTGCACCCCGGCGATGGCGTCCTCGACCACCGCCGCCCGGCCCGGATCGACCCCCAGCAGCTCGGCGGCGCGCAGGAACATGGCGGGCTCGGGCTTGCCGGGCAGCCCCATCTCGTGTGCCTCCCGGCCGTCCACGACGACGTCGAAGACCCCGCCGAGGCCCGCCGCCGTGAGCAGCTCCTGGGCATTGCGGCTGGCGGTGACCAGGCCCACCGGCACCCCACCTGCCCGGAGGCGGCGCAGCAGGTCCACGGTGCCGGGAAAGACCCGCAGGCCCTGCTCGGCGAGCAGATCCAGATACATCGCGTTCTTGCGCGCCGCGAGGCCGCGCACCGACCAGGCGTCAGCCCCGTCGTCGGCGCCGCCAGTCGGCAGGTCGATGCCGCGGGCGGCCAGGAAGGCGGCCACGCCGTCCTCCCGGGAGCGTCCGTCGACGTAGAGCCGGTAGTCCTCGGTGATGTCGAACGGGGCGTACGGTCCGCCGCTCAGCCGCGGGTCGGCCAGCACGTCGTCGAACAGGCGCTTCCAGGCGGCCGCGTGCACGGCCGCCGTGTCCGTCACCACCCCGTCCATGTCGAAGATCACCGCCTCCTGTGGCGGGACCGCCCCGGTGGGGGCGGGTGCCGGGGTCGGGCCGGCGTGACCGGTACGCGTCATGGGTCTCCTCCAGGGTCGACGAGCAGGTTTCGCTGGACCGCGCGGGTGGCGGGCCGGCCAGCTCAGGGCGGGCCCGCCCGAACCGGGCGTGCCGTCGGACGAGGGTGAGGTTGCACGATGACCCACATGGCCGCCAGCACCCCGGCCAGGCCCGCCGCGGTCCACCCGGCCGGCACCGTGGCAAAGGCCACGGCCGCGAGCACGATGCCGAACACGGGGGTGAGGAAGGTCCAGGCGGTCAGGACGTCGAGGCGGGAGCGGCGCGCCTCCGTGAACCACACCACGGTGGTAGCCGCCGTACCGACGAGCGCCAGGAACAGCAGGGACAGGACGAACCGGGGGGTCCAGGCGATCACCGGGGCCCCCTCCACCACCGCGGCGAGCGCGGCGAGCGCGACGCCGCCCACGAGGAGGTGCCATCCCGTGAACACCACCACGTCGAGGCCACCCAGGCGCCGGGACAGCAGGGTCCCCGCGGTGATCGCCGCGGCGGACAGCAGCGACAGCGCGGCGCCGCTGCCACCGCCACCGGGCACGGCGACGAGGACCAGGCCGGTGAAGCCGACGACCAGCGCCACGCTCGTACGTACCGAGACCTTCTCGCCGTACAGCCACCACGCCGGCAGCAGGATCAGCAGGGGCTGGGCATTGGCAAGCACCGCGGCGGTTCCGGTGGCCAGGCCGGCGACGCCGGCGAACATGGCCCCGAACGCCACCGTCACGTTGATCAGTCCCAGCCCGGTGATCCGCCCCCAGTCCCGCGCGCCCGACGGGGCCGGGCGGCGGAGGGCGGCGCCCAGGGCCAGCAGTGCGGCCCCGGCAAGCAGGGCCCGCAGCGCGGCGTACCACAGCAGGGGCGCGTCCCTCAGGCCCCACTCGATCGCCACGAAGCAGGCGCCCCAGGCGGCGGTGATCCCCACCATGCGCCAGGGCCGGGGCGACCGCAGCGTCCCGGCCGCGGGCGCGGCGGGGGCGCTGCGGGCGTGGAACATCAGCGGGTGCCCGCCGGGACGGGGGCCGTGGGCTCCACCTTGCGGCTCACGTCCTGCGGAGCGGCCGGTGCGTGCTGCTGCGGCAGCCGCAGCTTCTTGAGCAGCAGTGCGTTGATCGTGACGATCACCGTGGAACCGGACATCGTCAGCGCCGCGATCTCCGGACGCAGCATCAGTCCGAAGGCCGGGTAGAACACCCCGGCCGCGATGGGCAACGCGATGGCGTTGTACCCGATCGCCCACGCCAGGTTCTGGCGCTCCTTGCGCACCGTGCCCTTGCCGATGCGCAGTGCGACGGACACGTCCAGCGGGTCCGAGCGCATCAGGACGATGTCCGCGGTCTCGATCGCCACGTCCGTCCCGGCTCCGATCGCGATGCCGATGTCCGCCTTCGCCAGTGCCGGGGCGTCGTTCACGCCGTCCCCGACCATCGCCACCGTCTTGCCGGCGCGCTGCAGCTCAGCGACCTTGTCCGCCTTGTCGCCGGGCAGGACCTCGGCGATGACTGTGTCGATGCCCAGCTGCTCCGCGATACGCCGAGCGGTTGCCTCGTTGTCACCGGTCAGCATGGCGACCTCGATCCCGGACTCGTGCAGGGCCGCTACGGCCGCCGCGGCCGTGTCCCGGGCGGCGTCGGCCAGCGCGATGGCGCCCACCGCACGCCCGTCCACCGCAGCGAGCACCGCGGTGCGCCCGGATGCGGCCAGCTCGTCCCGTCGCTCGGCCAGGTCGCCGAGCTCGACGTTCTCGCTGGCCATCAACCGGCGGTTGCCCACCAGCACACGGCGCCCTCGGACCGTTGCCGTCGCGCCGTGCCCGGGGACGTTCATGAACTCGCTCGCGCTCAACGCGGGCAGACCCCGTTCGGCCGCGTAGGCCTCGATGGCTCGGGCCAGGGGGTGCTCCGACTCGCGTTCGACGGCGGCGACCACGGCAAGCATCTCCTCCTCGCTCATGCCGGCCGCGACCACGTCGGTGACCTCCGGCTCGCCCTTCGTCAGGGTGCCGGTCTTGTCCATCACCACGGTGTCGATCTTGGCCGTGCCCTCCAGCGCGGTGGCGTTCTTGAACAGGACCCCGCGCTGGGCGCCGAGCCCGGTGCCGACCATGATCGCCGTCGGGGTCGCCAGGCCGAGGGCATCGGGGCAGGTGATGACCACCACCGTGATCGCGAACAGCATCGCCAGAGGGACGCCCGCGCCGGCGAGCATCCACACGGTGAAGGTGACGGTGCCGCCGATGAGCGCGACGAACACCAGCCAGAACGCGGCCCGGTCAGCCAGGCGCTGGCCCGGGGCCTTGGAGTTCTGCGCCTCCTGCACCATCTTGACGATCTGCGCCAGAGCGGTGTCCGCACCCACCTTGGTCGCCCGCGCCCGCAGGGTTCCTGTGGTGTTGATCGACGCACCGATCAGTTGCGCACCCGGCCCCTTCTCCACCGGCATGGACTCCCCGGTGACCATGGACTCGTCGAGCTCGGACTCGCCCTCCTCCACGACCGCGTCGGTGGGGATCTTCGCCCCTGGACGGATGAGGAGCAGGTCACCGACGACCACCTCCGATGTGGGCACCTCCACGGGCTCGCCGTCCCGCAGCACGATGGCCTGCGACGGCGCCAGCTGCAACAAGGTCCGCACTGCGTCGTTGGCGCCGCCACGTGCGCGCATCTCCAGCCAGTGGCCGAGGAGGACGAACGTGGTCAGCACGGTGGCTGCCTCGTAGAAGACTTCACCACCGCCGGTGAGGGTGACCACCAAGCTGTAGAGCCAGCCGGCTCCCACGGCCACGGCCACCAGGACCATCATGTCCAACGTCTTCGCCAGCAACGCCCGGTAGGCGCCGTCGAAGAAGATCCACGCCGAGTAGAAGATCACCGGCACGGACAGGATCAACGTGAAGATGTCGTCACGAAGTCCGAAGACCAGCGGTGGGTTCAGCGCCAGGACATCACGCCCGAGCGGGGACCAGATCGTGATGGGGATCGACAGGATCAAGGCGACCAGGAAACGGTTGCGCATGTCCCGTGCCATGTCCTCCACCGACCCGCCGCCGTGATGCCCGCCGTGGCCCATCACCGCCTGCGCGGAGCGGTCCGTCTCCTCGCCGGCGCCGCCGCCGTGGCCGGCGTGCCCGGCGTGCGCGTCATGCCCGGCGTGCGCGTCATGCCCGGCGTGCGCGTCATGCCCGGCGTGCGCGTCATGCCCGGCGTGCGCGTCATGCCCGGCGTGCGCGTCATGCGCGTCATGCGCTCCGCCCGCGGCGCCCGGTTCGGTCATCGGGTGGCACATGTGGTCGGGCACCAACTGCCCCGCGCAGTGGTAGCCGCAGTCGTTGACCCAGCCGACGAGCACGGCCACCGACGTCTTGTCCGCGTCGTAGGTGATCGTCGCGGTCTGCGAGACGGCGCTGGCCTCGACGGCGAGCACGCCGGGGCGGCTCAGCAGGGTCTTCTCGATCACCGGTTCCGAGGTGGCCCAGTGCAGGCCACCGACCTCCACGACCGTGGTCCGATTCTTCATGATCGATTCCTTCCTTCCCGGCCGGTGGCCGACAGGTGGTGCACCGACGGGCTCAGCGGGTGCCGGCCCGTTTCCCTGATCAGGCCGGCATCGCCTCGACCCGTTCGGGAAGGAACTCCCGGCGCACGCCGAGGATTTCGTCCGTCGTCGCGATGGATGCGGCGCCGTCGGTCACAGTCCCGGTCAGCGCCCGAATCGCGTCGATAGTCTCGGGCACGACGATGGCCTCGTTGTAGACCTGGTAGGTCAGGTAGGCCTCATCCCCCGCGACGCTCAGGACGTCCTCCCACACGGCCACCTCCCACATGTCCCCGCGGGGCCGGCCCAGGTCGCGCATCAGCTCCACTGTGGTGTTCAGTGCGGTCAGCCCGTCCGACATGCGGATGAAGGCGATCCGGGGTGCGGCGCGCAGTGCGTCCAGAACCTCCTCGCGACTGGCCGGTCGGGTCAGCTGCAGGGTCCAGAAGTGGTTGTGGGACTGGGTGTGCGCGGCCTTGGCCGCCATGGTCACCACATCCAGGTCGGGCAGCACCGTGCGAGCGTCCGGGCCCTGGTGGGAGGGGATCGAGGCCTCGGGGACCACCGTGTTCATGATCCCGCCGTGGTGGGACTCGCCCGGGTCAGTGGCCCGCCGGATCAGGACCCCGCGCGCGCGGGCGAGCAGGCCGGCCTGCTCCAGGGCCCCGAGCACGCGCACGATGCTGGTGGTGTTGCACGAGACCACCCGCGTGGTGTCGCGGCCCACGGCGGTTTCGTAGTTGGCCTGGGCGACGAAGGAGTGCCCGGTGGTGTCGTGGGACTCCCCGCCCTGGAAGACGGACTTGACCCCGGCCGCCCGGTACGCCTCCAGGTTGCCCGCGGCGACCCTCTTGGGGGTGGTATCCACCACCACGTCGACCTGGTCAAGCAGGTCTGTCAATGTGCCGCTCACGGGCACCCCGACCGCCCGCATCGCTGTGTCCGCGTCCGGGGTGGCCGCGAACACCCCGAAACCCAACCCGGCGGCGGTTCGCACCCGCCAGTCCGTGGCGACGTCCGCCACCCCGAGCAGGTCCATGTCCGGCATGGCGCGGACAGCGTCCGCGACCCGCTTGCCGATCACTCCGTAACCGTTGACGCCGACCTTGATGGTCATGACAGCCTCCCGTGCTCGTTCGTCTCGTGTCGTTTTCGTGTGTGGGTGTGTCTCGTGTCGTTGCTGGGTGTTTCGTGCCTCATCTTGTGGCCGAGTGTCAGCCGGAGGCCGTCGTGCACCGGGACTACCGAGACGTGGCTGGCCGGTACGCCCCGGTTGGCTACCGACGACGGTGGCCGGCCCGCTGCGGCGACGGACGAGATCGGCCGGCTCAGCCTCTGGTTCGTCCGCTCCCGGACCGGGAGCGGGTAGGTCCGGAACGTGTCCTCGCCTCAGCTGCGCACAAGTCGCGCGATGGCATCGGACGCCTCCTTGATCCTCGCCTCCTCGACGGACCCGCCGATCCGGGCAGCTTCGGCGAGGCAGTGGCGCATGTGCTGTTCCAGGAGCACCAGCGCCACGCCCTGTAGCGCTCGAGAGGCGGCCGAGACCTGGGTGAGGACGTCGATGCAGTAGGTGTCCTGCTCGACCATCCTCGCGATTCCGCGGACCTGGCCCTCGATCCGATGCAGCCGGTTGATCAGTTGGTGAGTGGCCATTGCGTCGCCGCCGGCCACCGGTGTCGTCGTTCCCACGGCTCCGCTCTCCTTCGACCGGCACGGCCGGCTGTCGGCGCCCGCCGGGGCGGCGGTGCCGCCCCGGCAGGCGGTGGTGTCATGCCGGTGTGGTGGCGTACCTGGCCGGTTCGGCCTTGAAGGTCGCCGCGCAGTGGTTGGAGCAGAAGTAGTACGTGGCGCCCTCGTACTCGGCGCTGTCGGCGGCGGTCGCGGGGTCGATGCTCATCCCGCAGATCGGGTCGGTGACCTTCGCGGACTTCTGGGACATGTCTTCCTCCATTGGTGTTTCGGTGTGGGTTTCTTCCTCATCGCGCCCGATCTCCACCACCGGGTCGGTGGCCAGGACATGGACGACGTCGGGGACCGGGTGCGCCTTGAAGCGGCGCAGCCGGTTGGCGTTGGCGACCACGGACAACGAGGACAGCGCCATCGCCAGCGCGGCGATCACCGGGCTCAGCATCAGGCCGAAGACGGGGTAGAGCACTCCCGCCGCGATGGGGATACCGGCGCCGTTGTACATGAAGGCGAACACCAGGTTCTGGCGGATGTTGCGCATGGTCGCCCGGGACAGGTCCACGGCCGTGACGAGCCCGGACAGGGCCCCGGAGATCAGGGTGATGTCCGAGGACTCGATGGCCACGTCCGTGCCGGTGCCGATGGCGGAGCCGACGTCGGCCTGGGCCAGGGCCGGAGCATCGTTGATGCCGTCACCGACCATCCCGACGACCTTGCCCTCCGCCTGAAGGCGCTTGACCTCGGCGGCCTTGTGCTCGGGCATGACCTCGGCCACGACCCGGGTGATGCCGACCTGACGGGCGATGGCTGCCGCGGTGTCACGGTTGTCACCGGTCATCATGACGACCTCGATGCCGCGCTTCTGCAGGGCCGCCACGGCCGCCGCCGATCCTTCCTTGACGGTGTCGGCGACGCCGATCACGCCCGCGGCCTTCCCGTCCACGGCCACGAGCATCGGGGTCTTGCCGTCCGCGGCCAGACGGCGCAGGTCGGCGGTCAGCGGAGCCGGCTCGATCCCCGCTGCGGACAGCAACCGGGTGTTGCCGACGAGGACCTCCCGACCCTCCACCAGAGCGCGCACACCCTGGCCGGTGATGGAGTCGAACGCGGCCGTCTCGGGGACGCTCAAACCGCGATTCCGTGCCCCGATCACGATCGCGGTGGCCAGCGGGTGCTCGGAAGAGGCCTCGACGGCGGCCACCAGCGCCAGGAGCTCGTCCGGCGCGAACCCTTCGGCCGGCAGGACGTCGGTGAGGGCCGGAGCGCCCTTGGTGATGGTGCCGGTCTTGTCCAGCACGACCGTGTCGAGCTTGTGCGCGGTCTCCAGGGCTTCGGCGGAGCGGATGAGGATGCCGTTGGTGGCGCCCTTGCCGGTGCCGACCGTGATCGACATCGGTGTGGCCAGGCCCAGGGCGCAGGGGCAGGCGATGATCAGTACCGACACCGCGGCGACGAGGGCGAAGATGATCGCCGGCGGCGGGCCCACCAGCGCCCACACCACGAAGGACCAGATGGCGATCGCGATGACCGCGGGCACGAAGTAGCCGGAGACCTTGTCCACGACCCGCTGGATGGGAGCCTTGGACCCCTGTGCCTCGCGCACCAGCTTGATGATCTGGGCGAGCATCGTCTCCGCGCCGACCTTCGTGGCGGTGTACCGGAACGCGCCCGTCTGGTTGATCGTGGCGCCGATGACGGTGTCGCCCACCTGCTTCGTCACCGGGATGGGCTCGCCGGTGACCATGGACTCGTCCACCGCGGAGGTGCCCTCGACCACCTCGCCGTCCACCGGGAGCTTCTCCCCCGGGCGGACCACGACGACGTCGCCGACGACGACGTCGTCGATCTGGACCTCGATCTCCTCGCCGCCGCGGATCACCCGGGCGGTACGCGGCTGCAGCCCGATCAGGGCTCGGATCGCCTCGCCCGTCCCGGCCTTGGCCTTGGTCTCGAGCAACCGGCCCAGGAGGATCAGGGTGATGATGACACCGACCGCCTCGTAGTACACCTCACGGACGTTCTCCGGTAGCGCCCCAGGGAAGAAGGTCACCACCAGGCTGTAACCGAAGGCCGCGATCGTGCCCAGCGTGATCAGCGAGTTCATGTCCGCGGTTCGGTGGGACAGCGCGAGCCAGCCGGTGCGGTGGATCGGCCAGCCCGTGTAGAAGAACACCGGGGCGATCAGGGCCAGCTGGAACCACCGGTTCATGAAGATCTCCGGCACCCATGTTGCCCCGAAGACCTCCATCGCCATCACGGCGAAGACGACGGGGGCACTGAGGATCGAACCGATGATCACCCGCCGTCCCAGGTCGGCGATCTCCGCGGCCCGTTCTCGCTCCTCGGCGTCGCCGTCGCCCTCACCGGCGGCTGTGGGGCGGGCGTCCTTGGTCTGGGAGGGGGCCGGCACGTCCGCCACGTGGGCGGTGGTCTCCGCAGTACCGCCCGCTGGCGCAGGCGCTCCCACTCCCCCGCGCTCAGGGGCTCGTTCGAGCACCTGCAAACGACCGCGCATCATGTTCATGCCACAGGCGAACCCGAAGTCGCCGGATGCTTGCGGAACGAACTCCACGGTCGTGGTCTCCCACGCCGGCAGAACCTGATTGACCTTGAAGTCGGGCATGACTACCCGGGACGAGCAGTCCCCGGCCTCCTGGCGGTCGAACTCGAGCCGCACCGGTATGCCCTGGGCGACTTGGACCACGTCCGGGCTGTAGCCGCCCTGGACCCTGATCCTGACCACCTGCACACCGTCGTCCATCTCAGCCTGGCGAACCTTCTTCGGACCGAAGAAGAACCACCAGAGCAGAGCGGTCAGCACGACCCCGACCACAATCACGACAACCTCTGACCCTGAAATCACCGAACACCTCCGACATCGTTTCCATCCCGATCCCCTGCTGCACCGGCCGCCAGCAAGGGCTCCCGGTACCGGGCGCGACTCCTCGCCCGGCGCGCCGGAGTGAGCGCGAAGCCCGCCCTCGCCACAGCTCCGCCAAGCTCGGAGGTACTCACCTGAGCGGGGCCGCGGAGGACCAACAACGCGGTACCGGCCGACCCGAGGTCCGCAGCGGCGTTCGTGACGCCGCCGATGGTGCGCACCTGTTCCAACAGCTCGGCCAAGCACACCCCGCACACGGGCCCGGTGACCCCGAACTCACTCACGGCCATCATGTCCTCCTCAGCTGCTCCGACTTCGTACCCCCAGGGGGTACCCATGACGGTAGTTCTGCTGCCCTGAATGTCAGGACAGCAAGACGGTGAAGATCCGATGTACAGTCGCTGTCACTCAACCCCGGGCCACTCGTGACGGCTGGGTGCCCAGGAGACGAAGGAGAGGACCGTGGTCATGCCGATCCCCGCGTGGTTGTTCCACCCCATGCACGTCCACGGCAGGCGGTGTCGCTCCCGGCGTTGATGATCCGTAGCCGCACCCGGTGCCCGAGCCGGGAGCGGATGACGTAGGGGTCCTCGGGCAGGCGGCCGTTGATCAGGTGCGCGGGGTGGGCGACGTCGCCGGTGTCGGCGCCCAGTGGCCGGTCCGGGGACGGCATGGCGTCCTCCATCGCGCTACCCTCGTGGCCCATGCCGTCCATGGCCGTGCCGCCCACGACCATGCCCTCTCGCGCCATGCGCTCGAGGATCGTCTGCGGCGAGTCGCCCCACCCGTCCGTCCAGTCGTCCAGGACCAAGACGACCTCCATGTCGTAGCCGCCCGGCTCGGCCGGGTCCTCCACGATCAGCGGGGCCTGGAGGCCGGTGTCGAGCTGGACGCCCACGTGCGGGTGGAACCGTGCCAGTGCACCGTCGTCTCCGCCGGCAGGTCGTTGACCAACCGGACCCGCAGCTCGTCCCCGGCCGCACGCGGATCTCCCGCCCCGGCACGAGGCCCTGAAGAGGCGGACGGCCGGAGTCTTCGTCATGTCTTCATCATCCGGCGGTGGCCACCGACATCAGTCTGCGATGACCTGTACCTACCCGTTCGTGGTGTGGAGGTGGCTGACTGTGAGAAACGCGATGAGGACGCCCGAGCCCCGCCCCGAGCCACCAGGCGTCAACGCTACGCAGGAGGCCGGGGTCACCGTCCGGGACGGCTACCAGCCACCGACGCTGCGGCTGGAGGCGTACGTCCCGACGCGCCTGGAGATCATCCGGGAGGAGGACAATCCGTGTTCGGAGTTCTTCATCGTCCATGACCTCGGGGTGGACGTGGCAGTTCCCGCTTTCGGTAGCATGACCGTGCCGCTTCCCGGCCTACCCGAAGGGCGCTACGACTTCTCCTGCGGTCGGGGCAGGCTGCGCGGCGCAGTCGAGATCGGCCCACCTCGCCCGCGCCCTCCCGGACAGCCGGGACGCGGTGTCGAGGCGCACCGCCGGTCCCATCGAGCCACTGTCCGCGGGTCTGCGCTGGAATGACCGTGGGCTGCGTGCGTAGGCAGCCCACAAACCCCGCTCGTCGAACGATGAAGATAGGGACACCCCTGGAGGCACTGCCCGTGGTCACGCCCGCACCAGCCGGGGTCAAGTCCTCTGGGGTGGTGTACGGGTTCGGCGTGATTCCTTCGTGGGGTGTCAGGCGCTGATGGCGCCGGCGAGGGTGGGGTCCTCCTGTCCGGTCTCGGTGTTGGTGATGAGGGTCAGGCGGGCTTTGGCCAGGGCCTCGAGGCCGAAGTAGCGGCGGCCTTCGGCCCATTCGTCGTGCTGCTCGGCGAGCACGGCGCCGACGAGTCGGATGATGCTGGTGCGGTCGGGGAAGATCCCGACGACGTCGGTGCGGCGGCGGATCTCGCGGTTCAGGCGCTCGTTGGGGTTGTTGGACCAGATCTGGCGCCACAGGGCCTTGGGGAAGCCGGTGAAGGCCAGGATGTCGCCGCGGGCGTCGTCGAGGTGGGCGTGGAGGTCGGGCAGCTGGGTCTGGACGGCGTCGAGGAGCTTGTCGAACTGGGCCTGGACGGCGGGGGCGTCGACCTGGTCGTAGACCGAGTGCAGCATGGCCTTCACGGCCGGCCAGGGCGCCTTGGGGCACTTGGCCATGAGGTTCGCGGCGTAGTGCGTGCGGCACCGCTGCCACGCCGCCCCGGGCAGGGTCGCCCCGATGGCCTCGACCAGGCCGGCGTGGGCGTCGGAGGTCACGAGCTTGACCCCGGTCAGGCCCCGGGCGACGAGGTCGCGGAAGAACCCGAGCCAGCCGGCCCCGGACTCGGCGGTGGCGACCTGGACGCCGAGGACCTCGCGGTGGCCGTCGGCGTTGACCCCGGTGGCGACCAGGACGGCGACCTTGACCACCCGGCCGCCTTCCCGGACCCGCATCGTGAGCGCGTCCGCGGCGAGGAACGTGTACGGGCCGGCGTCCAGGGGCCGGGTGCGGAAGTCCTCGACCTGGGCGTCGAGATCCTTGGCCATCTGTGAGACCTGCGACCTGCTCAGCCCGGTGATCCCCAGGGACTGGACGAGCTTGTCCATCCGCCGAGTCGAGACGCCCAGGAGGTAACAGGTCGCCACCACGCTCGTCAGGGCCGCCTCCGCGCGGCGGCGCCGCTCGAGCAGCCAGTCCGGGAAGTACGACCCGGTGCGCAGCTTCGGGATCGCGACGTCGATGGTCCCGACGCGGGTGTCGAAGTCGCGGTGGCGGTAACCGTTGCGCCGGTTCGACCGGGCCTCGCTCACCTCCCGGTAACCCGCCCCGCAGACCGCGTCGGCATCGGCCGAGAGCAGGGCGTTGATGAACGTGGTGAGCATCTGCCGCAACAGGTCCGGGGACGCCTGGGCGAGGTGCTCCTCCAGGAAGCGGGCAGGGTCGATAATCGATGGTGCGGTCATCGCTGTAGGTCCTCTTCGAGTCGGTTGTGAGAGATCACTCGAAGGATCACGCGGTGACCGCACTCGTCTACGACGACACGCTCACCGGGCTACCGGTACACCACTCTGCAGGCCGCAACTCCAGCCGGTGCCGTCCCATGACGGGAGGCGGTGATCCTCCGCCTGGACATGGTGGTGCGGGGACGCGGTCGGACCATCGGCTCGCACCTCGGTGCATGCCCGAGCGGTTGCGCGCGGGAGGTGTGCCGCTGGGACTGGACACGGCCGACCGCGACGCCGGCGCCGCGCTGACCTGCACCGGCCGGCGGGTTCCCTTGACGTCGACGGTGTCAACCGCCGGCCCGAACGCTGCGACACTCCTCACGGCCACGCGCGACGCACGGGCGAACTGGGCGTGTGAGCGACGACCTGGCGGGTTGGGTAGGAGCCACGCCCCCCTTGCGGCGGGTTCGCCACCTGCCGAGGCGTCACCAGCCGGGTTCGCGACGAGCCGGCTCCGTGCTCTTCTGGTGCGCCGGCGGCTGCCGGCACACCCGTTCGTCGGTTCGGGTGCCACCCTTGCGGCGACCGTGCTGACCCTGCGGTTCGGGAGGCCGACCCGGCCCGCGGGGTGTCCTCGTGCCTGGCGTACAGCCTGGGGCAGGAGTTCCGTACTTCGTGATGGCGGTACTGTCGCCCGGTCCACCCAGGCGCTGCTGGCGTCAGCCGTCCTGCAACAGCTCGGCAGGAACGCCTTCCGACCTGGGGATCCACCGCTCGAAGACTCCGTGCGTGATCCACCGTTGCGCGGTGCTCCACAGCGGGTGGCATGTGGTGAAGGTGATCAGGCGTTCAGTCGCCGGCACGTCCGGTTGGTTGGGGGTCGGGGCCAGGACCTCGACCTTGTCGGGCTCGACGATGTAGTCCTCCCGCACGCGGTACACCAGCCATGCGTCGGCGGTCTCGACGATCAGGGGGTCCCCGACCTCGAGGGTGTCGACGTACCGGAAGGCCGCACCGTAGGTCTGGCGGTGCGCGGCCAGGGCGAAGTTGCCGATCTCGCCGGGTAACGCGGTGTCGGGGTAGTGACCGGCAGCTCCGGTGTCGAGCACGTCCGTGCCGACGCCCTCGGTGATGGGTACCTCGTAGTCCCGCCCCCATCGGGGCACGTGCAGCGTCGCGAACGGCTCCCCCTCGCTCACCGCACGAACCTCGGGCGGCGGCTCCTCGGTCCGCGCCCGGGCCGGCTCGAGCACCTCGGGAACGGTGTAGCTGTCCTCCATCGCCGTTACCGTCGCTCGCTGCTCCCTGGCGGCGACGACGTCGGTCCACCACACCTGCCAGACGACGAACAGCGCGAGCAGCACTCCGCCGGTCAGCAGCAGCTCACCGGCGAGACCGACAGCCCGCACCGCCAGACCCCGGCGCGGACGCCGGATAGAGGCGCTGGTGGCCCGCGCCGGGTCGGCGGCGTCCGGCAGGAGAGCCGTGCGGTGCCGGGCGGTGGCGCCCGCCCTCATCTCACCGCTCACGCCGGCGACGGCCGGCGAGTCCTCCGACGAGGAGGACCACCGCGAGCACGTTCACGACCGTCCCGGGCCACTCCCCCAACAGGTCCGCCGTCGTGAGCGAGGTGCGCAACGGCAGCTCTGCCACCATCTGCTCAGCGGTGAACAGGCCCGTCCGATCCAGCACCTCACCGTCGGGCCCGATCAGGCCACTGACCCCCACGGTCGAGACCTGCACCACCGCGCGGCCGTGCTCGGCAGCCCGGAACCGGGACATGGCCATCTGCTGGGCGGACTCCTGCGTCAGCCCGAAGGAGGCGTTGTTGGTAGGGATCACGATCAGCTCCCCGCCGGCGAGCACACCGTCGCGGATCAGGTCATCGTAGGCGACCTCGAAGCAGATCGCGGCGGTAATCGGCACCGCCCGTCCCAGCCGCTCGATCCCCACCCGGACCAGTGCCTCACCGGTACCCGCCACCATGTCGGTGGTCACCAGGTCCACGGCCGAGGTGATCCGGCGGAAGAAGTCCCGGTAGGGGACGTACTCACCGAACGGCACCGGCCGTTGCTTCGTATACTCCACCTGCGGATCTGCGCCGGTCCCCGGCTCCCAGAGGATGTAGTTGTTGTACCGCAGCCCGGGCAGGAACTGCTGAGTGCCGAGAAGGATCGGCGCACCCACGGCCCGTGCGGCATCGTCGACCACCGCCGCCACGGCCGCATCCGTGCGCGGATCGATGTCCGAGGCGGACTCGGGCCACAGCACCAGATCGAGCTCCCCAGGCTCCGTGCGCTCGAGCATTGCTCGGGTGCCGTCCGCATGGTTCTCGACCACCTCCCGAGCCTGGCCCATCGCCTCGGCCCCCTGCACGGGCACGTTGCCCTGCACCACGCCGACCCGCAGGGTGCCCGCCTCGGCGCCAGTACCCAGCGGCACCAGCGCGGGCAGGAAGGCGAGGGCCAGCGCGACCGTCGCGGACGCTCCCGCCCCGGCGAACCGCCGACGGCTCAACCGCAACCCCACCAGGGCCAGCAACGCCCCCAGAACGACCACCGCCCCACTGACCAGCGGCTCCCCACCCACCGATGCGAGAGGCAGCAGCGGGCCCTCGGTCTGGGAGAACGCGAGCGTCCCCCACGGGAAGCCCCCGAAGGGCCACCGACCGCGGACCTGCTCGACGCCGACCCACAGAACCGCCACCGCCACCACCTGCACCCACGGGTGCCCGCGCACCCAGGGCCCACGCCGCACCCACACCCAGGCCGCGCCGAACCCGGCGAGGTACAGCGCCTGGAAGATCGCCAACGCCACCCAGCCGATCGGCCGCCCCACCGCCTCGTTCGCCCACCACACGTGCGGCAGGAAGAACGCGAGCCCGTACAGCGCGCCGACCACGAAGCCCCAGCGAGCAGACTCACGCCGGAGCGCAAGCAGGAGCAACGCGATGCCGACGAACGCCATCGGCCACCAGGACCGCTCCGGGAACGCCGTCTCGGTCGCCAGCCCCCCGGTCACCGCGAGCACCACCGACCACGTTCGCGCAGGGCGGTCAGGGACAGGTGCGCTCCACGAGGACGCCGGCAGCGCCGTGCGCGGCCGGAGGCCTGCGACGACGTGTGCCGCCCGGTCCGCGGTGCGGGTGCCCGAGGTGGGGTGCCGAGAGGAGGACGGGCTGGACGGCATTCGTAACTCCTGCTCCGGGGGCGTGGGACGTGTGCGCCTCAGGTGCGCACTCACATCCTCTCACCGGAGATCTTCAGGCAGGCCGTCGAAGGATCGAGTCCGGTGCGGCCATTCATGGAGGACAGTGAGAACTGCCCACCGCTCCGGCACGCAGGCGAGATTCCTTCGTCGAACCTTCATCGATCGTTGACAATCACGGCTCCCGGCTAGGCGACAATCGATACGGTGAACACCACGGGAGCGACCCCCCAGACCTCGGCAGATGAGGAGCCAATGCAGGGGGCCGGAGCAGCCTTCTTCCGGGCGCCGACTGACGCGAAAGCACTCCGCCGTCCGTCCCCTGGTGCTCTTCGGCAGGTACGGACACCTCGTCCCCAAGTTCCGCCGTCCCGTCCACAAGTTCCGCCGTCGTCTACCGCTCGTCCAAAGGACGTGAGACCGGCGCGTCCCGGCCCTCGACCTTCCGTGGGGCTCGCCGTCGCGTCCGTTCACGAGGGGGCCCCAGCAACGACACAGGTCGCCGCAGCGCAGGGTCCCCTTTCGAGCGGATCGACCGAGGAGGCTGTTCCGGTCGCTGTGACTTCGCTGAGCGGTCCGCCACCTCGGCTGGTGCGGCACATCCCCAGTTCCGCAGTCGTCATCACAGATCTGAGCTGCAGTGCGCTCGAGGGCGTGGACCAGCAGTCGCTGGGTGTGACGTACTGGTTCGACGCGGAGCCTACCGGCGACCGCTACACCATGACGGTGCATCTCCGCGGCCGGCTGAAGCAGGGCTCCGGCGAGGAAGACAGCTCGGCGAAGCCGGAAGGCCGCACAGAGTTCGCGGTGACGTCGTCGCTGGAGAACGTTGTGCCCGGTTCGGGCTGGATCGCCTTGACGACTCGGATCCAGGACGTCGCCGCGGGCGAGTGGGAGGTGGTGGCCACGCCGGTACGGCCCGCGCCAACCGGAGGACCTGCCCCGTGGGTGGAGGCGCCCGGACCTGGCCTGTCGCGGGGCAGTGCTTCGGGCCGCACCGCGCTCGCTCCTTTCGTACGAAGCCTCGCGCCGGGGGTCCGTCTGGGCGCCTGGCCGGCGCTCGTGGGCACGGGATTTGTCCTGGCACTGATCCTTCAGGCTTTGCTGGCCCGCCAGTTCGACATCCCAGGGCTGGGCCTCGCCGGGCTCACGGTCGCCGCGAGCACGCTCGGCCTAGTAGGTGCCAAGGTGTACTACCTGCTTACCCACCCCCGGGAACGGAGGAGCTTCCTGACACCGGGGCTGTCCGTGCAGGGGTTTGTCATCGCGACCGTGAGCGCGCTCGTAGCAGGCACATCCCTTCTCGATCTGCCACTGGGAGCCGTGCTCGACGTCACCGCTCCGGGCCTGCTCGTGGCGATGGCGGTGGGCAGGCTCGGCTGTCTCTTGGGCGGGTGCTGCGCCGGCCGGCCGACATCATCGAGGTGGGGTGTCTGGTCCTCCGATCGTCGGGTCGGGGTGCGGCGGATACCCGTGCAGCTCCTCGAGTCCGCTCTCTCCGCGGCGCTAGGGGTCATCGCGCTCGTTCTCGTCCTGAGGTCGCCGGCCGCCGGTTCGGGTCTGGTACTCGTGCTCGCGGTCGCGGCCTACGTGCTGGGTCGCCAGACCCTCTTCCCGCTACGGAGCATCCCCCGCGCCACGACACATGGACGTCACGTCACCCTGGTCGCAGCCGCCGCGGTGCTCGCTGGATCTGCCACCGCTCTGGTGCTGGGCTGATTCCCTGAAGCAGGGAGAGGCCGGCCTTGGAACGTCGGCTGGTCCTAGCCGCTCGTCTTCCCGGTCTCCGAGGTCCGTGGAACCAGCCTGGTGTCGGAGCGGAACGCCCCTGGCTGTGCGGCCCCATGTCGCGGGCGTGAGCAGTGAGCTCGTCCTCGACCACGCGCAGCAGGCGGACCTCGGTGGTGATCTCCGCGGCCAGGTCGGTGAGCGCCCGGGCCGGGTCGATCGGCCGTTACAGGTCCAGGGACGCCCGTGCCGCGTCGACCCGGTGCTGGGCGCGCCCGGCACCGTGGTGGCCTGTTTTATCCCGGCACACTCATGTTGCCCCTCCTCGGGGCGACAGGCGCTTCAGCACCGCCATCGCACCCGAGGAGAGGCCCCGAACCGCACAAGCGGCGGGGTGACGCGGTCCTCACCTGACCCCGTCAAGGATCGGCTGCCAGGACTCGCCCCGGTCCTCGCTCTTCAGGAGCACCGTCCCGTCGAAGGCCCCGAGGTACGTCTCCTCGTCGACGGCGGTGAAGGCAGCCGGGGCGCCGTTGGGGGGACCGGAGGAGACCCAGCCCGTCGGCGCCGAACGCCACGCGATCCCAGCGGCGTCGAGGCCGACGACGGCGCCCCCGGTTGCTGCCGGCAGGTGGTCGATGACCACGAGCGGCTCGGGCGGCTGCCCGTCCCCTAACGTGAAGGTGGCGCCGCCGTCGTCGCTGGCCATGAGGCCCTCGGCGGTGGTGGCGACGACGCGGTCCGGATCGATCGGATGGGCATCGAGGTCGCGGGCGGCGATCGCGGCGCCCTCCACCCAGGTGGCTCCGCCGTCGTCACTGCGCCGGACCGTACCGGTGGAGGAGTCAAGCCCGTAGAGGCGGGCCCCGACCGTTGTCAGGGCGTGGAAGTCGCTGACGCCACCGAGTGAGACCTCAGACCAGCTACCAGCGGCGTCGGTGCTGATGAGCAGACCGAGGTTCCCCGGGCCCTCCCGGCCCGGTCCGGGGTGGCCGCTGGCCAGGAAGGTGTCCGGCCCCTGCACCGTGAAGCCCATGGTGTCGTACCTGGTCTCACCGACCGGTGCCGGCTCACCGCCGTCGAGGGCGTACAGGCCCTGGTGGGTGGCGGCGTAGACCAGGCCGTCACCGGGGTTGAGCGCCAGGTCGTGAACGTGCCCGAGCGCCGCGCCAGCACCTGTCTCGGTGGCCGTGCCTCCGGGCAGTGCCGCGGAGCAGCCTGCGAGCACGAGGGACAGGGCCGGCAACGCCACGCCCGATCGTGTGAACGAGAGCAAGGACGGCCCTTTCGTCCGGACGGGACGATGTTGGCGGCGGCCCTGGGGGTGGGCCGCCGCCGGCACCGCGGTGAGGAGGGTGGTCACAGGTCCTGCAGCATCTGCTCCATCTCGGTGATCTCGCCCTGCTGGTCCTGGACGATCTTCTCGGCGAGCTCCAGGGCCGTCGGGTTCTCACCCTCGGCCGTCTGCAGCTCTGCCATCTCGATGGCACCCTCGTGGTGGGCGATCATCAGCTCGAGGAAGCGGCGGTCGAAGTCGGCGCCGGAGAGCTCGTCGAGCTCGGCCATGGCGCCCTCCTGGTCCATGCCGTCCATGTCCATACCGCTGTCCATCCCCTCCATCCCCTCCATGTCGCCCATGGGCGTGACGTCCTCACCCCAGCCCTCGAGCCAGGAGGTCATCTCCTCGATCTCAGGTCCCTGGGCGGCGGAGATGCCCTCGGCGAGGCTGCGCACGTCCGCGGAGTCCGCCTTCTCCACAGCCAGGTCGGCCATCTCGATGGCGCCCTCGTGGTGGATGATCATCATCTGCGCGAAGGCGGTGTCGGCGCCGTTGTGCGCCGCCTCGCTCTGCTCCGTCGCCTCCGGTGCGACCTGCGTCGCCGTCTCCTGCGTGGTGGCCTCACCCCCGCTGTCGGCCTCGTCCGCGGAGCCGCCGCAGGCGGTGAGCACGAGGGTCAGGGCGAGGGCGCCGGCGGCTGCGGCGGGGCGGGTCCGAAGTCTCACGGGATTCCTTCTCTGCTGGGGTGTCCGGTTGCGTCCTCACGAGATGATCGTGAGCGCGTCCGGCCCGGGCCGGTCTGGCCTGTCCGTCCGAGTGAACAAGGAGACGGCACCCTGACGCCACCCGGGAGCCGGAACTTCACCGGTTCTTCATCAAGGCACCGGGTTCACCATGACGGCGGTCACGGTCGCCGCCCATCTTGCGAACGGGCCGGGCCGGACGCCCCGGGCACACCGTTGTCCTTCATCACTCGACGTACGACAGCACCGTGGCCATGCCCAGCTCCGCGTGGTAGATGTTGTGGCAGTGCACCGCCCACTGACCGGGGTTGTCCGCCTGCAGATCCACCGACAAGGACTCCATCGGCAGCACGTTGACCGTGTCCTTGCGGATCCCCGACCGACCCGCCGCCCCGAGGGCGAAGGTGTGGCCGTGGACGTGCATGGGATGGAACATCATCGACTCGTTGCGCAGGACCAGCCGGACCCGCTCGCCGGCTCGGACCTCCAGCGGTTCGTGGTCACCGAATCCGGCGCCGTTGAGGAACCACCTCCGGCCGCCGTCGACCATCTGCAGGGTCAGCTCGAGCTCGCGGTCCGGCTCCCGCGGGTCCAACTGCGCGCTCTCGGTGGGGACCAGCGCGCTGTAGGCGAGCAGCCGGCCGCGCAGCTCGGCGGGGCTCGCACCCGGGACCGGGACGTGCGCGGAGGCGGTGCGCAGCAGGGCGAACCCGCTCGTTGCATCCTTGCCCTCGGGCGCCGCGACCACCGGGAAGGCCCCGTCACCCGCGGTGAGCACGACGTCGTACCGCTCGCCCATCCCGATGATGAGGGTCTCGACCTCCACCGGCTCGACGGGGAAGCCGTCGGTGTGGGTCACGGTCAGGGTGTGCCCGCCGACCGCGAACCGGTACGCGGTGTCGCTCGCGGCGTTGATGAGCCGCAGCCGCAGCCGGCGCCCGGGCCGGGATCGGATGACGTAGGCGTCCTCGGGCAGGCGGCCGTTGATGAGGTGCGCGGGATAGGCGACGTCGCCGGTGTCGGCGCCCAGGGGCCGGTCCTGGGAGGGCATGGCTTCCCCCATCGCTGTCCCTCCGTGGTCCATGCCGTCCATCGCCGTGCCACCCATGACCATGCCCTCGCGCCCCATGCGCTCGAGGATGGTCTCCGGCGACTCGCCCCAGCCGTCCGTCCAGTCGTCCAGGACCAGGACGACCTCCATGTCGTAGTCACCGGGCTCGGCAGGATCCTCCACGATCAGCGGGGCCTGGAGGCCGGTGTCGAGCTGGACACCCACGTGCGGGTGGAACCAGTAGGTGCCCGGGTCGGGGACCACGAAGGAGTAGTCGAACCCGGCGCCCGGCGCCACGGCGTCCTGGGTCAGACCCGGCACGCCGTCCATGTCGTTGCGCAACGCCAGACCGTGCCAGTGCACCGTCGTCTCGGCCGGCAAGTCGTTGGTCAACCGGACCTGCAGCTCGTCCCCGGCCCGCACGCGGATCTCCCGCCCCGGCACGGTGCCGTCATAGGCCCACGTCCGCACCACCCGGCCTCCGAGATCGACCTCGGTCGCGGCCGCCCGTAGCTCACGACGCACCACCGTGCCGCTCCTGCGCCGAGCCTTCTCGGTCCGCGCGACGACGGCAGACCCAGGACCGACCGGCCCCGGGTTGGGCTGCTCGAACAGCCGCGTCCCGGCGAACGCCCCACCACCGATCACCACCAGACCGGCGGCACCGACCTGGAGGAAGCGGCGACGATCCATGCGCTCTGGGGATATGGGGGACACGGCGTGCTCTCCTGAGGGGGTGCGGGGCTGACGGTGTCAGCAAGGACGACCGTCCTTGGAATCATCCCTCGTGCGGACGAAGGTCCTTCGGCCGGACGGTCAAGGTTCGCTGAAGACCCCGGACTCGCCCACGGCCAGCGTGCCGCGGAGCATCTCCATGCCACAGGTGAACTCGTACCGGCCGACAGGCAGGGCCGGCAGTGCGACCTCCGTGCGCTCGAAACAGGGCAGGTCGACCACGACACCGAGCTCGGGGATGTGAAGCTGCTCGGAGCACCAGGATCCTTCCTGGCGATGAATGCCCAGCACCGTGGGCACGCCGGCAGCCAGGGGGATGACCTGAGGGAAGTACGAGCCGCGCACCGTCAGCTCGGCCCGCTGCGACGTCGGTGCCTCACGGCGACGGTCTCCCTGAGCGAGGCACAGCCCGGGGCTCGACGGCGCGGGCGGGGCCTGCGCCGCGCCACTGATCCGAGCGGCGAGCGCACGTGGAAGCGTCATCCCCGCCTCCCTCTCTGTGTCGTGGCGCCGGAATCCGGACGCGTCGCCTGATCTACCGGTGGAAGCGGTACGAGTGCTCGTCCCCGAGCGGCACCCGTGCGTCCGCCTCGCCGTGGCCCTCCCCGCGGTGGCTCTGACCACCGAACGCCATCCCCACGATCATGAGGGGGCACGCGAGGAGCGCCGCAACAGTCAAGGCCTGCGCCAGGGTGAGGCCGAGCAGGAGAAGGAGGACGAAAGCCCCAGCACTGATGAGGAGGATCCCCTTGAGGTGGCCGTCACCGCTGTGGTTCACGAGAGTCTCCCTCCGCCGGCGTCGGCTCCTGCCGGCGCGTCGTCCCACAAGCTCATGTTTCCCCGGCACACCGAAGATCACCGCGACCGATCGATGGAGAAACGCTGAAGCCGGTGCGCCGCCCGCACACTGTGCCCCGCGCCAGGTCCGCACTTCACCAGTCCTTCACCGTCCGTGCCCCTCACTCTCAGGAACGTGGGGTCACGATGATGGTCATGAACCTCACTCAAGCCTCCACCCCGGCCAAGGCACTCGACCAAGACGTGAACCCCGCTGCCCTACCCGCGGGTATGGCGCCGAACCGCCGTCGCAGCGTCTGGACAGCCCTGACGGGCGTCCTGGGCGGACTCATGGGACTGGCCCCGCACGTCCTGCACCACGTCGGACCCCTGGTCGGCACCGCTGTCGTTGCCGGCGCCGGGGGCACCGCCATCTTCGGCGCCCTCGGTCTGGTCGCCTCCATCCCCATGCTCATCAAGCTCAAGCGACGCTTCACGAGCTGGTGGGCCCCGGCGATCGCCCTCGTCGTCTTCACGGGCATGTTCGCGCTCTCCTCCCTGGTGATCGGGCCACGAATCAGCGGTGACAGCGGGACCGAGAGCCCCACCCAGCCCTCCGTCACCGAGACCGTTGACCACGAGGGCCACCACGACTCCTGACCGTGCGGCCGGCACCACCCCCGGAGACCGGGAGCCCAGGGCCGACAGCGTTGACGGCAACCAACGTTGCCGAGGCGACTCCGCACCCGGTGATGTGGGGTTGGTGAAGATTCGACGAAGGACGCCTGCGCCGTGCGCTGGGCGACCGACCGGCCGTTATCGTTCTGTGACTGTCCGCTCGGCGTCGCGCGGTCCACGTTCCCCGCCGTCCGGAGGTTGCTCGCATGTCCACTGCTGTGCCCGAATCGCAGGCTCGGGCACGGTCGACCGGGCGCGATGTACGCGACAAGGCCGGACGCGGCCTCTCACCGGTTCCGGCCCGGGAATCTGCCGAGCTTCGCCGCGAAGTGGCGTGGACCCAGCCGCCGGCTCCCGCTCCGACCCGGCGCCAGCTCCGCCAGGCCGACCAACCGCCGCCTCCCGCTCCGACCCGGCGCCAGCTCCGCCAGGCCGACCAACCGCCGACTCCCGCTCCGACCCGGCGCCAGCTCCGCCAGGCCGACCAACCGCCGCCTCCCGCACCGACCCGGCGCCAGCTCCGCCAGGCCGACCAACCGCCGACTCCCGCACCGACCCGGCGCCAGCTCCGTCAGGCCGGTTCCGCCGAGGCTGACCGGTCCGAGCCGCCCACCCCCCAACCAGCCACGGGACCGAACCCCGCGTCCCGCCCGTCGGCAGCGTCAGCTGGTGCGAGCACCCGTCGCGAGCTGCGCACCCTGGCGGATGGACGCCTTGCCGCGGCCCTGTCGCCGAGCGACGCACCGGCTGCATCCGAGGAGCCGAGACCAGCGACTGACGGGGCCACGTCCTCCTCAGCGGCTCAACTGGCGAAGCGGTCCTCGCGCGCGGGCGGCGCGAACCCGTCCACTCCATCGCCCAGCGACCTTGTCCGCCCGCCCGAGCACGCGGTCGGGCCGGTCCGTCCCGACGACCGCGCCGCCTCAGGACGGACCGTGCCCGAGGGCGCGCTGACGACGTCGGCAGCACCGGAGGAGGCCGCCCGGGCGGCGCCGGTGGCTCCCGAAGAGCTGGACCGGCGTTGGCAGGCGATCGTCGGGACCGCCGGCGCGGCACGAAGGGAAACGGAGCACCCGGCAGTCGGGCAGGACCGCACCGAGGTCCTGACCCCGGCACCGTGCGAGCGTCGGCCCGGCTCGACGCACCGGCGCCGGCGATCCGCCGAACGGGGCGGGCACCGCAGTACCGCAGGGCGTGCCATGGTCGCCGGCGTGCTGGGTGTGCTGACCATCGGTGCCCCGTTCCTGGGTGCGGCAGAGCCGGGGCACGGGGCGCAAGCGTCCGCCGCGACGTCGGTGTCGACGCGGGCGAGCGTCCTTGTCACGCTCGACGCCGCAGCAGCCGGGGCGACGGTGGTTCCCCCGACCGGTCTGCTTGCCGATCCCACGGCAGCCGGTCGAGCCCTGATCACCCAGGCGTCGCGGGCAGGGATCCGCGGCGCTCTTCCCACCGGCGGCATCGACGGCGCCAACGGCGCACTGGCCGCGGTTGCCCCACGGGAGCGGATCGTCATGCCGGTGGCCCAGGGCACCTACCGGATCACGTCCCTCTACGGCTGGCGCAACAATCCGGTGGGGCCCGGGAGGGACTACCACGCCGGTGTCGACTTCGCCGCCCCTCTGAAGACGCCCATCTACGCCGTCGCCGACGGCATGGTGACCTACGTGGGTCCGGGCAAGGCAGGCCGGTCGGGCATGCTCATCATCCTCGAGCACGAGATCGACGACCGCACCGTCTACACCTGGTACAACCACGAGGATCCCGACGGCATGTACGTCGCGGTCGGCCAGCAGGTGAGCGCGGGCGAGGTCATCGCCGGGGTCGGCAACTACGGGCGCTCGACCGGGCCGCACCTGCACTTCGAGGTGCACACCGACGACGACCTCACCACCACCGAGCCGCTGACGTGGCTCGAGGACCAAGGCGCGGTCGACATCTCGCAGGTGCGGTAGGGCGATCCCTGCCGGGCATGTGCGGCCGTCGGCCGGTCGGGGCGAACTTCACCGGATGTTGACCGTACTGCCCACCTGCCGTTCGGGCGCGCCCGGAAGACTGGCACCGACGCGACGAACCGGCCGACCGGCCGGGGGTGTGCACGCGTCCGCAGCCGAACGGAGCATGCCTTGCGACCGGTGCTTTTCTCGATCCTCGGGATCGACGTACAGAGCTACGGTCTGAGCAAGGCACTGGCCGCGCTCGTGGCCGCGTGGTTGCTCGGTCGCGCGTTCGACACGCTTGGGCTGAAGAAGGACTCCGCCCACGCGCTGGTCCTGTGGGCCACGGTGTGGGGGTTCGCCGGCGCGAAGATCTACTTCCTGCTCGAGAGCCTGCCGGACGTGACCGTGCACGACCTCGGTGGCATGGGTTTCACCTGGTACGGCGGCCTCGTCGGGGGGCTCGGGGCGGCACTCGTCGTGATCCGCCGCCATCACCTGCCGGTGGGCACCGTCGCCGGTGCGGCGGCGGTCCCGCTCACCGTGGCGTACGGCATCGGACGTCTGGGATGCCTGGTCTCCGGCGACGGCACGTACGGGCGCCCCACCGACCTGCCGTGGGGCATGCGGTTCCCCTCCGGGGTCGTCGCCACCGATGTGCCGGTGCACCCCACCCCTGTGTACGAGGCCCTCGCTGCCGCACTCATCGCCGTCGCCCTGTGGCGACTGGCCGGCCGGCTGTCCCCCCTGGCGGTATTCGGCGTCTATCTGGTCCTCAGCGGCCTGTCCCGGTTCCTCGTCGAGTTCCTGCGCCTCAACGACGCCGCCGTGCTGGGCCTGACCCCGCCGCAGCTGTGGGCCCTCGCCAGTGTCGTCGCCGGCGTCCTGCTCGTCCTGCGGGCAGAACGCGTCACGTCGGATCCGAGCCCGAGGTCGCGGGAGAGCGCTGGTCGCCAAGCGACCAGCGTCCGGACCTGAGGTTCAGGAAAGATTCACCGGTTCTGCACGGGGCTGCTTCGGTCCGAGCCGCAGACTCAACAGAACGGTCGATGGGAGGGAGCATCACGATGGAGCTGGGCGCCTTGTTCCTGCTGCTCCTGGCCTGCCTCGTCTACATCGCGCTCGGCGTGTGGGCGATCTCGGCGATCTTCCCGGCCCTGAAGGACGACGAAACCGTCCCGGACGACATGCCCGTGACACTCACCGAGAAGGAGCCTCACCGATGACAACGCCCCCTGCCGGCCACAACCACTCGGGCAAGTCCCACCTGCTGGGCATGCTGGCCGCCGGACTGGTCGCCCTGGCCGTCCTGCTCGCCGCCGGCAGATCCTTCGGCGAGGCGCTGCCGCTGGCCGCCCTCCTCGCCTGCCCGCTGATGATGATCGGCATGCTGTTCATGATGGGCCGGGGCAGCAGCCACGGCGCACACGGGTCGGGTAGCCAGGGAGGTTCGTGCCATGCCGAGACCGACGACCGGCCGGTCGTCGAGCGCCTGACAGAGGTGTCCGGACGACCGGATGTCGCCGAACCGGAGGTCACCGGCCGGCCGTGACGCTCCCCCGAACGGGAAGTGTCACGGTGAACGTCGAACCCCTCCCTGGGCCGTCGCTCGCGGCGGTGACGGCGCCGTCGTGGGCATGGACGATGGCCCGCACGATCGCCAGTCCCACCCCGGAGCCGCCGTGCGCCCGGTCACGCGCGGTGTCGACGCGGTAGAACCGCTCGAACAGGTGCGGCAGGTGCTCATCGGGGATCCCCTCCCCGGAGTCGGAGACCGCGATGACAACCGTGGAACCGTCCTGACGCGCGAGGAGCCGGACGCGGCCACCCTGCGGGGTGTGTCTGAGCGCGTTGTCGAGAAGGTTGGTCAGCACCTGACCGAGGCGGTCACGATCGGCCACGACGACGGCGCCCGTGGCCGCGACGTCGATCGTCGTGTCCAGGTCGACCCCACGCGCCGCGAAACGTACCGCGGCCAGATCTCCGGCCGACCGGACCAGCGCGGCCACCTCCACAGGCTCACGCCGCATGCCCAGCCGGCCCTCCTCGGCGGTCGTCACCAGTGCGACGTCCTCGGCGAGCCGGGCCAACCGCCCGACCTGGGTGCGCAGCATGGTCAAGGTCTTCTCGTCCGGCCGCTCGACACCGTCGATGATCGCCTCGAGATAGCCGTCCAGCGTCGCGACCGGCGTGCGCATCTCGTGCGCCAGATCGCCGAGCATCCGGGTGCGGCTGGCTTCCACCGCACTGAGCTCGGCCGCCATGGTGTTGAAGGCCGCGCCCATGTCGTCGAACTCGCGTCCCATCCCCACATGAGGCATGCGGACGGAGTGGTCGCCGGCGGCCACCCGCTGCGATGCCGTGGTCGCGAGCTGGAGCGAGCGGGTGACGCGCCGTGACAGGAACAGGCTCACGGCCACCGCAGCGGCCAGCGCGGTCACCAGCGCCAGGGCCAACGAGACGGCCGAGGCGGTGCGGAAGGCTCGCTCCGCATGTTCGACCCCGGCAGGGTCACTCAGACCCGTGTCGATCATGTGGTCGTGGAAGACCGCCGGCCCGATGGCGATCGCCACCGCCCACGCCGTCCCGGCGGCGACGAGGACCACCGCCATCGTGGCCGCCAGGAGCCGGGCGGCCAGGCCCCACCGCTCCGGCCTGACCGGGCTCATTCTCCGGGGCCCATCCGGTACCCGACCCCGCGCACCGTCCGGACGAACACCGGCTCGGTCGGGTCGTCCCCCAGCTTGCGTCGCAGGTGCCCGACATGGACGTCCACGAGATGCTCGTCGCCGACCCACCCGTCGCCCCACACCTCATCGATCAGTGCCCGGCGGGTCAGGACCATCCGGGGACGTGACGCCAGTGCCGCGAGGACGTCGAACTCCGTCCGTGTCAGATCGACAAGTCGGCCGTCGACGGAGACCTCCCGCGCAGCGGCATCGAGGGTCAGACGACCGAACGAGGCAACCGCCTGGTCCGCCTGGACATGGCGGCGGGGCCGGCGCAGCATGGCTCGAACCCGAGCCATCAGCTCACGTGGGCTGAACGGCTTGGTCATGTAGTCATCCGCCCCGACGGACAGCCCGATGAGCTTGTCGACCTCCTCCACCCGGGCGGTCAGCATAATGATGTAGCAGTCCGAGAACGTCCGGACGGCTCGGCAGACCTCGACCCCGTCCACCCCCGGCAGGCCGAGGTCCAGCACCAGGATCCCCGGGTCCCACTGCCGCATCTGCGCGATCGCCGTCTCCCCGTCGCCTGCGACGGCGACCTCGAAGCCCTCCCGCTCGAAGTAGCCCGCCACCAGCTGTGCGAGTGGCGCCTCGTCATCGACGATCATCACTCGTGGCAGGTTCGGTCTGTCCGGGTTCAGCGCTTGCATGGACCCATTGTGCGGTCCGCTCAGCGGCGCCGACGGCAGCAGCAGGCCGCTGCTCGCCGTCTTCACCGGATCTTCATGGGCGGCTCTCGTCCGGATCTGCCGCGCACGGGCATCCGCCACCACCCGGACTCCCGAACCGACCACGTCGAAGAACGGAGCCTTGGAGCCGTCATGCCCGAAGGCCCATCCACACACTCCTCAGGTCGGGGCGGTGAAGGCTTCATGAAGAATCCCTGAACCGGTCGCTCACGAGGGGACGACCGGACGTCGTACACCTAAACTGGCTATACCCCGATGGGTATCTCGCCGGGGATACGAGCGGAGCGAGGAAGGGTGGTTCGATGATGTGGGACGGGTACGGGATGGGCGCGGGCGTGGGGGGGCTCGTCGTGGTGCTGCTCGTCGCCGGCGCTGTTGTCCTCGTCGTCGCCCTCCTTCGGAGCGGGCGGTCAGACCGCACACCCGACCTCAGAGGGCAGGGCGGCCGGGCACTCGACCCGGGGCCGGGCACCCCCCATGCGGAGCAGATCCTCGCCGAACGGTACTCACGTGGCGAGATCGGCGCAGAGGAGTACGAGGACCGCCTCCGACGGCTCCGGGGCAGGTGATGATGGAACCGATCAGCAGGCGACAGGCCCTGCTGCTGGGTGCACTCGGCACCGGCGGTGTGGTCGCCGGTGCCCTGGGGCTCGCACGCGCCGGCGCGCCGGGGGGCTCCGGAACAGGCCCCGGAGACGACTCGACCCCGCGTCTGGCCGGCGGCGCCGACCTCGTGGAACCCGAGGAGCTCTCCAGTACGGGCGGCCGCCTCCGGGTCGAGCTGACGATGGCGGAGGCAGAGGTCGACGTGGGGGGCCGCCGGGCGCGGCTGCTCACGTACAACGGCACCGTGCCAGGGCCTACCTTGCGTCTGCGCCCCGGGGACACGCTCCAGGTACGGCTGGTGAACCAGCTCGACGCGCCCACGAACCTCCATGTGCACGGTCTGCACGTCTCCCCCGAGGGCAACGGTGACAACCCGTTCCTGAGCATCGAGCCGGGCGAGGCCTTCGACTACGAGTTCGTGCTGCGTGCCGACCATCCCACCGGGACGTTCTGGTACCACCCGCACCGCCACGGCCACGTCGCCGACCAGATCTTCGGCGGGCTGTACGGCGCGATCGTCGTGGAGGACGACCTCCCGATGAGCCGGGAGCGGATCCTCATCGTCTCCGACCTCTCCCTCGAGGCGGACGGCAGCGTCTCCCGACCCACGATGCAGGACCAGATGATGGGCCGCGAGGGCAGCATCGTCCTCGTCAACGGCCAGGTCCGGCCCCGGGTCACCGCCGCACCCGGCGAACGGCAGCGATGGCGGGTGATCAACGCCTGCACCTCTCGGCATCTTCTGCTGGACCTGGCGGACCAGCCCGTCGACCTGCTCGGTGTCGACCTCGGACGCTCCGCCTCTCTGCGTGCGGCCGAGGGGGTGCTCCTCGCTCCCGGCAACCGGGCCGACCTCCTCGTCACCCCCCGTGCCGGACGGGCACCGTGGCGGGCTCTCCCTTATGACCGCGGCGGCATGGGGATGGGAATGGGGATGGGGATGGGGGGCGCCCCGGGCCCTGATTCGGCCGACCTGGCCATACTGGAGGTGAGCGGCGCGACGGTCGAGCCGCCGCCGTTGCCGGCCGCGACCGCTCCGGCCGATCTCCGGACGGTGGAACCCGCTCGGCGTCGGCTCATCACGTTCACCATGGGCATGGGCATGGGCGGCGGCATGTCGTTCGGCTTCGACGACCGGTCCTTCGACCCAGCCCGCACCGACCAGGAGATCGTCGCCGGCACGGTGGAGGAGTGGACGCTGGACAACCCCACCCCCATGGACCACCCATTCCACCTCCACGTCTGGCCGATGCAGGTGGTGGAGTCGGACGGCGAGGCGGTCGCGGACCCGATGTGGCGCGACGTCGTCGAGGTCCCGGCCGGGGGCAGCCGGGTGGTGCGGATCGCCTTCGACGACTTCGCGGGCCGGTCCGTGTATCACTGCCACATCCTCGACCACGAGGACGCCGGGATGATGGGGGTGGTGGATGTCCGCCCGGCCCGGTAGGGGTCCGACCACGAGTTCTGCCCGACGGACTGGTTCGCGGAGCACCGACATCCCGACCCAATCGGCACGGGTATTCACGACAGTTTCCATGAAGGTTCGATCAACCCTGTTACCGGAACGTGACAGCGCCGCGACCGCCCCCATAGCGTGGCAGCGTTCCCCGGCACGCTGCCTGGGAGCCCGGACGGGCGTCGAGCCCCGCTGCCGTCCGCGTCTGGCAGACCTCGGCGGGGACGGGGGAACCAGTGTGTACGGGCACGGCCAACCGTGCCCTAGGGGTGAAGCCAGGCCTTCTCACGCAGGCCTGACCGGGTGCACTCCCGCCCGAACCCGACAGCTCACCCCGCAGGCGCAAGGAGCGACATGTCCCGACCTGGGTCCCGTGGGCGCCACCGCGCCCCCCGTCATCCCTCCACGCCTCTGACACTGGCCCTCGCCGGGCTCCCCGCGCATCGGTCACTCGCCGTTATCGCCTCCTCCGGTCTGGTGATCACCATGGCCGCGACGTCGGCCACCGCGGTCCCCTCCGGCGGAGCGCTTCCCAACGTCGACGCCGGAGCGGCCACGCGTGAGGCCCTGACGGCGATCATCACCACCCCCACGGTCAAGGTCCCGGCCGACGTCAGCTGGAACCTCGACGCAATTGCCACGGTGCAGGCGACACCCCGGCCCGAACCCGTGACGGCGCCGGCGCCGGCGCCGGCGCCGGCTGAGCCGGAGCCGGAGTCTGCCGTCGACCGCACCGTCCCGGCAGCCTCGCGGAGCGCGGCGCGACCCGAGGCCGCACCGGCTCCGCCGGCACCTGACACGCCGGTCGCCGCCGCACCGGCCCTGACCGCGACCGTGTCCGGGCAGGCGATCGTGGACTATGCCCGGACCTTCCTCGGGGTGCCGTACGTCTGGGGCGGCACCACCCCCGCAGGCTTCGACTGCTCGGGTTTCACCCAGTACGTGTACGCCCGTTTCGGCGTCTCCCTGCCCCGGACGTCCTCGGCGCAGGCCACTGTCGGTACTCGGGTCTCCGCAGCAGACGCCCGTCCCGGGGACCTCGTCACCTGGCCCGGCCATGTGGGCGTGTACACCGGCAACGGCAACAACATCGCCGCCCGCCAGCCCGGCACTCCGCTGACCGAGGGGCCGATCTACAACTCGAACCCGACGTTCATCCGCGTCACCTGACCACTCGACCGACGACTCCGGTCGCGGATACTCCTCGGTGGACACCTGAAACTCATGGAGAAGTGTGAGCAACCCCAAGCAGCGGGCCGACCGCTTGGCGAAGGTGGCAGCCCTGCGGGCCGAACAGGTCCGCAGGGAACGCCGTCGGCAGCTCGTCATCGTCGCGGCGGTCGCCGTCGTGATCCTGGCCCTCGTCGGGACGACCACCGCGGTGATCCTCGGCGCGCGCACCGAGCAGGCGGCCGTGGAGGCCGCTGCCGAGCAACCCATCCCCGACGTCGAGGAGACCACGGACCTCTCCGCCAACCACGTCGAGGCCGCGATCGCCCCCTCAGCGCGGCCCCCGCTCGGCGGCGACCACGACCCCGTGTGGCAGAACTGCGGCACCTACGACGATCCGGTCCCCACCGCTAACGCTGTGCACTCCCTCGAGCACGGCGCCGTGTGGGTCACGTACCAGCCCGACCTACCGGCGGACGAGCTCGCCACGCTGCGGGAACTCGTCGAGGGCGAGGCCTACGCACTGCTGAGCCCCTACCCCGACCTCGCGGCCCCCGTCGTCCTCACCGCCTGGGGGGTCCAGCTCGAGCTCGACGACGCCGGCGACGAGCGGATCCCTACCTTCCTCACCAAGTACCTGCAGGGCGAGCAAACCCCCGAGCCGGGCGCCTCCTGCACCGGCGGCAACGGCACCCCTCTCTGACGGGCGATGCCCACACCCGGGCGCATGGGGTGACTCCGCAGAGCTCCACAACCAACGGCGGTTCGCGCGGCGCGCAGGCCGGCGCCGTCGCGCCGGCGCCCCGGTCCAGGAACTTCATCGATTCTTGACCGCACGCTCGTCACGGCGCGGGGTCGACTCGGACACGCTGTCCTGGTGCCCGAAACTCAACAGACCCCGCCGAGCGCCGATGATGACGCGATGCCGACCGCCGTCGTGCGGGTGACCGTGGTGCACGCACCGGCGTGCCACTTCTGCGAGGACGCCGAGCGAGCGCTGGACACGCTTGCCGAGCGTTTCCCCCTGGACGTCGACACCGTCGACATCGACTCCGCCGAGGGCCAGCGCCTCGTCGCCGCGCACCGGCCGGCGATGAACCCGCTGGTCCTGGTCGACGGGTCGTTCTTCAGCTCCGGGCGACTCCCCCGCCGCAAGCTGGAGAAGCTGCTTGCGCGGGCCGTTCCGGTCGTGTCGGCCCGACCGGCGGGGCGGTAGCCGTGGGCAGCGAGCTCCTAGCCACGGGTAGCGTGCTGGCCGCGTTCTTCGCCGGCGGGGTTGCCCTGTTCGCTCCGTGCTGCATCGTCTTTCTCGCTCCCAGTTACCTCGCCGGGGCGGTGAAGAACCGGCGCTGGCGCCTGCTGCCGCTCACGTTCGTCTTCGCCGCGGGGCTCGCCCTGGTTCTTGTGCCCATCACCCTGGGCATGAGCCTCGTGGCAGGGGCGATCGCCCAGTACCACCAGCCCCTGTACTGGGCCGGCGGCCTCCTCATGATCGCCCTGGCGGCCCTCGCCGTCTCCGGCCGGATGTGGTCCCTGCCCAGCTTCCTGAGGGCCCCGGACACCTCACGCGGTGACACCGCGAGCTTCTTCGCCCTCGGCGTCTTCTCCGGCATCGCGTCGTCCTGCTGCGCCCCGGTCCTCGCCGGCGTCATGACCCTGTCGGCCCTGTCCGGCTCCCCCGCCGGCGGTGTGGTCCTGGGCCTGGCCTACGTCTTCGGCATGGTCTTCCCGCTCTTCGTCATGGCACTGCTCTGGGACAGGGCACGCCTGGGCGAGCGGAAGCTGTTCCGCGCCCGGCTCGTCAAGATCCGCCTCGGCGCACGGACCGTCGTGACCAACACGCTGAACCTCGCCGTCGCGATCGCCTTCACGATCATGGGCATCTTCGTCATCGCGCTCGCCGGCAGCCCCGACATGACCGGCGGCACCGCAGCCCAGGCCGCCACGGGCGAAGGCCTCGCAGAGATCTTCGGACGCATACAGACATGGCTCAGCCCCGTGCCCGAACCGCTGCTCGGGCTGGCGCTGCTCGCGCTGGCTGCCGTCTTCGTCCTCTCGACGCTGCGCGACCGGGGCAGGCGCGCAGCCGACGGCTCGGCAACGCGCAGCGACACCACGATCGGCACCACCGACACGGCCGAGGGTGCCTCGACGCACGACCACGACACCACCACTCACGAAGGACTGACCCGATGACCGCCCGGACCAGCGCCGCTCCCACCAAGAGCCGAAACGCAGCACCCAGGAGCCCCCGCGCCTTGCAGGAAGCACGCCTCCGTCGCCAGCGCATCGCCTGGCTCGTCGGCCTGCTCGTCATCGTCGCCGCTGTGACCTTCGGGCTCATCACCTCCCGACCCGGCGCCTCCACCGACACCCGGCTGGCCCCGGACTTCACCCTTCCCACGACCGATGGAGCATCCGTCACCCTCTCGGAGCTGCGCGGCAGCCCCGTCCTGCTCTACTTCAACGAAGGAGCCGGCTGCGCCGCCTGCACCGTCCAGATGGCCGAGATCGAGAAGCAGACCGGCTTCGCCGAGGCAGGAATCACCGTCCTGCCGATCGTCATGAACACCGCCGAGCAGATCCTCCCCGACATGCAGCGCTACGGCGCCACCACCCCCTACCTAATCGACGACGGCAGAGTCTCCGATGCATACGGGACGCTCGGCACCGGCATGCACGCCGGACTTCCGGGCCACGGTTTCGTCCTCATCGACGCCGACGGCGTCCAGCTCTGGCAGGGCGAGTACCCCTCCATGTGGCTCGAGCCGACAGATCTCCTCCAGGAGGTCACCTCACGCCTGTGAGGCGACCTATCTAGCAGCCACGCAGGAGTCAGAACTCGTGCGCGCCGCACGCCACTCAGATCGGGTCGAGGATTCGGCGCAGGAACTGCCGGGTGCGCTCGTGCGCCGGCGCCGTCAAGACCTCGCGGGGTGGCCCCTCCTCCACGATCACGCCGCCGTCGAGGAAGACGACGTGGTCGGCCACCTGCTGGGCGAACCGGATCTCGTGCGTGACGACAACCATCGTCCAGCCCTCGCCCGCCAGGTCACGCATGACCCGCAGGACGTCGCCCACGATCTCCGGGTCGAGCGCCGACGTGGGCTCGTCGAAAAGCATCAGCGCCGGCCGGATCGCCAGTGCGCGGGCGATGCCGACGCGCTGCTGTTGCCCGCCGGAGAGCTGGTAGGGGTACGCGTCGGCCTTATCCGCGAGCCCCACCTTGGCCAGGAGCGCGTGAGCCGCCGCCACCGCCTCGTCACGCGGACGCCCCTGGACGTAGACCGGGCCCTCGACGACGTTCTCCAGCGCCGTGCGGTGCGGGAAGAGATTGTGTGCCTGGAACACCATGCCGGACCGGGCCCGCAGCCGGCGCAGCGCCGCCGGCCCCGGCCGGGTGGCGAAGTCCACCGTCACGTCACCGATGCGCACCGTGCCTCGCTCCGGTACCTCCAGCGCGTTGAGGCAGCGCAGCATCGTCGTCTTGCCGGAGCCGGAGGGACCGATCAGGACGGTGACGCTGCCGGGTGCGACGTCGAGGTCGATGCCGCGCAGCACTTCGTGGGAACCGAATGCCTTGTGCAGTCCCCGCAGCTCGAGCAGGCTCATCCGTCCCTCCAGCTCCGGCCGGCCGGGCGCCGCCGTCGGCTCGTTCGCGGGCTCCGGGCCACTCATACTGTCACGTACCGCGAGAGGCGCCGCTCCAGACGGGACTGCCCGGCCGAGAGCACGAAGCAGATCGCCCAGTAGATCGCCGCCGCGAGCGTGTAGAGCTCCAGGAACGCGAACGACGGCGCAGCGATCTCCTGGGCCTTGCGCATCATCTCGGTCACCAGGATGGTCGAGGCCAGCGACGTGTCCTTGACCAGCGAGATGAAGGTGTTCGACAGCGACGGCACGGCCACCCGCAGAGCCTGCGGCAGCACGACCCGCCGCATCGTCATCCGGTAGCCCATCCCGACCGTCTGCGCGGCCTCCCACTGCCCACGCGGCACGGCGAGGATCGCCGCCCGGATGGCCTCGGAGGCGTATCCGCCGACGTTGATGGAGAAGGCGATGACCGCCGACGGGAACGGGTCCAGGACCACACCGAACGACGGCATCGCGTAGAAGATGATGAACAGCTGCACGAGCAGCGGAGTCCCGCGCACCACCGACACGTACGCCCGGGCCGCCCCAGAGACCAGCCGCCGACGCGAGAGCCGCATCAGAGCGACGACGAGCGCGATAACCAGCCCGACGGTGAAGGAGATCAGCGTCAGGGGGATCGTGCCCGCGACGGCGCCGGTCAGCAGCGGGACCACCGAGTCGAGGACGAGCTGGATCCGCTCGTTCACCGTGCGCCGGCCCGCGCGGTCACTGGGAGACGTCCTGCCCGAACCACTTCTCGGAGATCTCGGTCAGGGTCCCGTTCGCGCGCAGCTCCTCCAGGGCCCCATTCACGGCGTCGAGGAGGCCGGAGTCCTTACGCATGGCGAGTGCCTGCTCGCCACCCTCGTCGACCTCGAACGCGATCTTGACATCGGTGTCGCCGGTGGTCCTCAGGTAGTCGAGCACGGCCAGGTTGTCGTTGAAGGTCAGGTCGATCCTGCCCTGCTCCACCAACGCCAGCGACTGGCTCAGCCCCTCGACCGTCTCAACCTGCGCACCCGCCTCCGTGGCGAGCGTGTGCCAGTTCGACGTCGCGGACTGCGCCGCCGTGCGACCCTCGACGTCCTCGATTGAGGTGATCTCGGTGTCGTCGGCCCGGGTGACGACGACACCAGTGGACACCGTGTAAGGATCGGAGAGGTCGTACTTCGCCTGACGCTCCTCGTTGATGGTCACCTGGTTTGCGATGACGTCGTAGCGGCCCGCCTCCAGCCCCGCGAAGATCGCGTCGAACTGCGTCTCGCTGAACTCCGCCTCCACGCCGAGCTGCTCCGCGACGGCAGTGACCACCTCGACGTCGTAGCCCGTCAGTTCGTTCGTCTGTGGGTCGTGGAACGTGAAGGGCGAGTAGGTCCCCTCGGTGCCCACCCTCAGCACCCCGGACTCCTGGATCTGAGCGAGAGCGTCCTCCCCCGCCGCCGTCGTCGTCGTCGCAGAATCCCCCGAGGGCGATCCCCCTGAGCAGGCGGCGAGACCCGCTGTCAGCGCCGTCGCCAGGCCGATCAAGAAAGTTGCTCGGTTCATACGTCCTTCTCCTCTGTGGGGCGGACCGGTCGGCCCGTTCTGGGTGGAATCCGCCGGCGACTGAAACGGTCAACGGCGCTCTTCTCGGGTATGAGCCTCGAGGGGGCTATGCGGCGCGTTCGGCGCATCGCGGGGTCGTGCAGGTCGGAGCGGGATCGCTCAACAACACAGAAGGAGCACGGCCATAGGACCGACTCTAGCCCGTCGGTCCGGCCTGCCCAAAATTCGGCTCAGGCTCTGCGAATGACCTGCCGGCAAGGCAGGTCACGATCTTCGTTTGGTTCAAGTTCAACGAACGTTCGGTGAAACCGTGCGGGTCAAGGCCACTGAAGTGGTGTACGGGCTCGGCGGTTCCCTTTTCCCGGGCGTTCGGCGCGGAGGGCGGCGAGGGGTTTGGTGGTGACCTCCTTCGGGTTGGGGGCTGGTGGCTGAGGCGTGACTCAGCGAGGACGTCGAGGCCGAGATATGAAGTCATTTGGTCAATTTGTGGCTCTTCGCAGTTGAAGGTGTATCCGGCGTCGCGGGCAGCGTGAGTGTCGGGGGCAGCGTGACGGCGGCCGGGTAGAGGGCCGAGGTCTTCCGATCATGGAGTCTTCTCACGCCGCCCATCCGGAAGACCTCGACGTGCCTGACGCTCACATGAGAGTTTGTGGCCGGAAAGTGCCATGTCCACTTGTGTCCATACGAGATTGTCACGCTCGCCGAGTATTCCTGCCAATGTCGAGTTGTGCGATTAGCGCACCTGCCTGCTCGGCGGACCACTTCGATGGAAGGAAAGCAATGAGGCGAATCCTGTCGGCCCTCGGCCTCGCCATACTCATACCCCTGCTCACTCTGGCGCCTGCGAACGCCCTGGTTGCTACCAGCCCCGCTGCCGCATCCGGTGACGTCACGATCATGCACAACGTCACATGCACTGGAGACGTCAACCCGCCGACTAGAAGTGGCAATGCCGTCAGCGTCAGCGGCGCCGTCGAATGCACAGGCTCAGTCGACGTGGCAAACACGTACATCACCGTTCAGATCTACGAGAACGGGGCGTGGCGCAATTACGGGAATGTCACGTCTACGTCCTCGACTGCACGCACTCTCATTCTGTCCGATGGGGCGACACTGAAGCCTGGGACTTGGCAATACCGAGGACGTATTCATCGCGAGGCCTTCCATGGCAACTGGGGCTCGAACGACTGGTACGGGCCCGGTCAGGTCTTTACGGCCTGAACCTTCGGCGAGATGATCTCTCCCATGAGACAACGATGGAACGACCGCCAGGTCCAGAACGCCCTGGACCTGGCGGTCGAGTCGTTCGCCGGGCGGCGTACACCATCGGAACTCCTAGAAGTGCGCCGGGACGACGCCTACCTGGGGCTCGTGCCGCTCGAAGGTGCCGCATCGAGTTGGGCTTTAGTCGCGATGATCACCCCTCGTGGCGGTCGTCCGACGCCACATGAACTGCTTTCCGTGGTCCGGGTCGACCGAGACAACTACTTTGCGGAGGGCGCCGCGTGGTGGCCGGAGCCCGGGTCTCCACACTGGGCGTGGGCGGTTGGGCGAGCCCCAAAGGGCGCCATCGAGGTGATGGCCACCTACACGGGCGTCTCGAAGGTTCTTCCGATATCCGAGGCCGGCTGGTTCGGCCACATCACTCCACTGCATGAGCAGGGCGACCGCATAGCAGTTTCCGTGCGCGACGGCACGGGCTTACGGGGTCTTTGAAGGCTCTTCACAGATGAGGGTGTAGGCGGGGTCTGAATCCGCCGGCCTCAAGCAGTGAGCGGGCGATGTAGTTGGTGAGGTTGCGGAATCCCAGCGCGGAGCCGCGCAGGTGCTCGAGCCGGCCGTTGATCGCCTCCGTGGGTCCGTTGGACGTGCCGGGGCGGTCGAATTAGGCCAGGACGTCGGCGGCCCGCTTCTTGAGGGTGCGACCGAGTGGGAATGACAACCCCATCTGGCCCCGCTGTGCTGTCTTGATTTGGCCCCACTCTCGGGTGTGTGGGGTTCCGCTGCGCCCTCTCTCTCGCGCGGGGGGTGCCCCTATCTCCTTCGTCAAGCGGCGAGGGGTTGCGGAACCTGTCAACCTGTTTGAGCCAGTAGCGGTCTTAATTCGTTGAGTTTGCCGTCTCTGTCGGCGCGGGCCGGTTGATCCATGCTGTCTCGGGCAGGGCCAGTGGGGCGGGCGGGTGGCGGACGAAGCGTTCGGGATGGGCGGCGTAGGCGCCGGTCAGGACCTGGGTGCGGTGGTCCTGGACGGTGGCGGCCCGGCCGTGGTGGACGTCGATGGGCCGATGCATGCCGATCCCGGAGTGGCGGTGCTCGGTGTTGTACCAGTTGTAGAACTCGGCGAAGAACGCGCGGGCGTCCTCGATCGAGCCGAACTGGCGGGGAAACTCCGGGCGGTACTTCAGGGTCTTGAACTGGGCCTCGGAGTAGGGGTTGTCGTTGGAGACGTGCGGGCGGCTGTGCGACTTTCGTCACGCCCAGGTCGGCCAGGAGGAACGCGACCGGTTTGGAGGCCATCGAGGAGCCGTTGTCGGCGTGGATGCTGAGCCGGCCGCGGTCGACGCCCTGCTTGTTGATGGTCTCCATCAGCAGCCGCTCGGCCAGCGGTGCGGACTCTCTCGTGGCGACCATCCAGCCCACGGTGTACCGGGAGAAGATGTCGATGATCGAGTACAGGTAGTAATAGGTCCACTTCGCTGGGCCGTGCAGCTTGGTGATGTCCGCGACCCAGAGCTGGTTCGGGGCGGTCGCGGTGAAGTCTCGGTCGACTAGGTCCGGCCGGGTGTCCGGCCCGGTCCCCGGGATCGTGGTGCGGTGCCTGCCGGTCCGTACAACACCGTTCATGCCCTCCTGGCGCATGAGCCGGTCGATCGTGCAGTGGGCCACCGGCACGCCCTGCCGGCGCAGGTAGGCGGTCATCTTCCGCCGGCCGTACAGCGACTCAGGCCGGCCCGCGGTGGCGCGCAGCGCGTCGACCACGACGGCGTCGGTGACGGTACGGGCCGCGACCGCCCGGTTGGGACGTTTCCATGACCTGTAGGTCCTTGCGGTGACCTGGCAGCCCTGCTCGCGCAGGACCTGGCAGATCGGGCCTGTCCGTTGATCTGTGTAAGTCCTTCTGCTCCCTGGCGTGAGCGCCCTGGCGGGCTGAGAATGGTGCTCCGGTCGCCCGTTGACGTCGTCATCCCATGGCCCCTTGAGACCGTGTGTAAGTCGGGCGCGGGGGCTGTGCTGTGGGCCCTTCACTGTCGCTTCGAGCACGAGGACTAGTTTCCTTCTCCCCTTCAGCTCCCACGGGCGACCGGTTCAGCACGGGTACTGGGAGCCTGGGGAGGTGGCGGCAATGGAGATCGCGGCCGATGAGGACGAGATCATCGAACGAGTCGCGGCGCTCGATATCGGCAAGGCCGAAGTGGTGTGCTGCGTGCGGGTACCAGCCCCGGGTCGGCGCCGCAGGCAAGAGGTGCGCCGGTACTCCACCATGACCGAGCAGCTGCTCGCGCTGGGCGACTGGCTGACTGAGGTCGGCGTGACCCGGGTGGTGATGGAAGCGACGTCGGACTACTGGAAGGCGCCGTTCTACCTGCTCGAGCAGACCGGGATGCAGACATGGCTGGTCAACGCCCGCGATGTCAAGCACCTGCCCGGGCGACCCAAGACCGACAGGCTCGATGCGGTCTGGTTGTGCAAGGTCGCCGAACGCCAGATGCTGCGCCCCTCATTCGTCCCGCCGGTGGAGATCCGTCAGCTGCGTGATCTGACCCGATACCGGGTCGACCTAATCGAGGCACGCACCGCGGAGAAGCAACGCGCCGAGAAGCTCCTCGAGGACGCCCAGATCAAGGTCTCGGTCGTCGTCTCCGACCTCTTCGGAGTCTCCGGGCGGGCGATGATGGCCGCGCTGATCGCCGGCCAGCGCGACCCCGCCGTGCTCGCCGACCTCGCCCGCGGACCGATGCGCCGCAAGACCGCTCAGCTCCAAGAGGCCCTGACCGGGCACTTCACCGACCACCACGCCTTCCTGCTGGCCAAGATGCTCCACCGGGTCCAGACCATTGACGCCGACATCGCCGAGGTCGAGAAGAAGATCGCCGAACACCTGGCCCCGTTCGTCGGCGACACCCTCCAACGGCTGGACGAGATCCCCGGGATCGGGATCGCGGCCGCCTGCGCGCTCATCGCCGAGATTGGCCTGGACATGGCCAGGTTCCCCACCCCAGGACACCTTGTCTCCTGGGCGAAGTTCGCCCCCGGAGTCAACGTCTCCGCCGGGAAGATCGTTGGCACCACCAGAACCGGGCGCGGCAACCGATACCTCGCCCGGGTCCTCGGTGAGATCGCCGTCGCGGTCGGCCGCACCAAGACCTTCCTCGGTGCCCGCTACCGCCGACTGGCACGCCGAATAGGCAAGAAGAAGGCAATCGTCGCGATCGCAAGGTCGATCCTGGTGATCATCTGGCACCTGCTCGCCGATCCAACCACCCGCTTCCGAGACCTCGGCGTCGACTATTACGACACCCACATCAACAACAACCGCCGCGTTCGCAGCCACGTCCGCGACCTTGAATCCCTCGGCTACAAAGTCACCCTCGAACCCGCCGCCTGAACCACCGGCTAGCCACCCGCGCGAAGTCACCACATTCTCGGACTAGTGCGTGACGTGTGTTCATGGTGTCAGACCCGGTCCAGGCGGCCGGGGAACATCAGGTCGAACTGGTTCAGGGCGGCTCGCCAGGAGCCGGTGGCCAGGCTGCGGCCGGCGGTGTTGCGGGTGTGTTCGACGCCGAGGTCTTTGCAGCCGAGGTAGAGCAGCTTGATCAGGGCCTCGTCGGTCGGGAAGTGTCCGCGCGTCTTGGTGATCTTGCGGAGCTGGTAGTTGATCGACTCGATCATGTTGGTGGTGTAGATGACCTTGCGGACCTCCGGGGGGAAGGCGAAGAACGGGATGACCTGTTCCCAGGCGGCCTCCCACTGGCGTTTGATCGCCGGGTACTGCCGGCCGATGTCGGACTCGGTCCAGGCGTCCAGGGCGTCCCGGGCGGCGGCCTCGGTGGGGGCGGCGTAGATCGAGCGGAGCTGGGCGGCGACCTTCTTGCGGTCCTTGTAGTTCACCCAGCGCATCGAGGCCCGCACGAGGTGGACCACGCAGGTCTGCACGATCGCGTCCGGCCACACGGCCGTGACCGCGGCGGGCAGGCCGGTGAGCCCGTCGCACACGACGATCAGGACGTCCTCGACGCCGCGGGCCTTGAGGTCGTTCATCACCCGCAGCCAGAACTTCGCGCCCTCGGTGTGCTCGACCCAGATGCCCAGGACCTCCTTGCGGCCGTCGACATCGACGCCGACGGCCAGGTGCGCGGCCTTGTTGCGCACGGTGCCCTCGCTGCGGACCTTGCAGATAAGCGCGTCGAGGAAGATCACCGGGTAGACGCGGTCGAGCGGGCGGGCCTGCCAGTCGCGGACCTCCTCCAGGACCGCGTCGGTGATCGTGGAGATCAGGTCCGCGGAGACCTCCACGTCGTAGATCTCGACCAGGTGGGCCCGGATGTCCCGCACGGTCATCCCGCGCGCGTAGAGGCCGATCACGATCTTGTCGATGCCGTCCAGGCGCCGCTGCCCCTTCCGCACCAGCCGCGGCTCGAAGGACCCCACCCGGTCGCGCGGGACGTCCAGGTCGATCGTGCCGGCCTCGGAGTGCAGCCGCTTCGGCGTCGTGCCGTTGCGGGCGTTGCCCGCCCCGGCCCGCTCGTGCGGCTCGTAGCCCAGGTGCTCGGTCAGCTCCTCGGCCAAGCCCCGCTCCAGCACCGCCTTGGTCATCTGCCGCAGCAGCCCGTTCTCCCCGAGGAGCTCCACCCCCTGCTCACGGGCCCGGGCCACCAGCTCCTCCGCCAACGCGGCGTCGACGAGTCCCTCCCCACGCTCAGGGTCAGGCTCACGACCACGACGTCCCACCCGTGCAGTCTCGGTCATATCGCTCATCACGTGTCCTCCCCGGGCCGCTCCCACGGCCCAGCCTCGAGGTCACGCACTAGTCCGAGAATGTGGTGACTTCGCGCGGGTGGCTAGCCGGTGGTTCAGGCGGCGGGTTCGAGGGTGACTTTGTAGCCGAGGGATTCAAGGTCGCGGACGTGGCTGCGAACGCGGCGGTTGTTGTTGATGTGGGTGTCGTAATAGTCGACGCCGAGGTCTCGGAAGCGGGTGGTTGGATCGGCGAGCAGGTGCCAGATGATCACCAGGATCGACCTTGCGATCGCGACGATTGCCTTCTTCTTGCCTATTCGGCGTGCCAGTCGGCGGTAGCGGGCACCGAGGAAGGTCTTGGTGCGGCCGACCGCGACGGCGATCTCACCGAGGACCCGGGCGAGGTATCGGTTGCCGCGCCCGGTTCTGGTGGTGCCAACGATCTTCCCGGCGGAGACGTTGACTCCGGGGGCGAACTTCGCCCAGGAGACAAGGTGTCCTGGGGTGGGGAACCTGGCCATGTCCAGGCCAATCTCGGCGATGAGCGCGCAGGCGGCCGCGATCCCGATCCCGGGGATCTCGTCCAGCCGTTGGAGGGTGTCGCCGACGAACGGGGCCAGGTGTTCGGCGATCTTCTTCTCGACCTCGGCGATGTCGGCGTCAATGGTCTGGACCCGGTGGAGCATCTTGGCCAGCAGGAAGGCGTGGTGGTCGGTGAAGTGCCCGGTCAGGGCCTCTTGGAGCTGAGCGGTCTTGCGGCGCATCGGTCCGCGGGCGAGGTCGGCGAGCACGGCGGGGTCGCGCTGGCCGGCGATCAGCGCGGCCATCATCGCCCGCCCGGAGACTCCGAAGAGGTCGGAGACGACGACCGAGACCTTGATCTGGGCGTCCTCGAGGAGCTTCTCGGCGCGTTGCTTCTCCGCGGTGCGTGCCTCGATTAGGTCGACCCGGTATCGGGTCAGATCACGCAGCTGACGGATCTCCACCGGCGGGACGAATGAGGGGCGCAGCATCTGGCGTTCGGCGACCTTGCACAACCAGACCGCATCGAGCCTGTCGGTCTTGGGTCGCCCGGGCAGGTGCTTGACATCGCGGGCGTTGACCAGCCATGTCTGCATCCCGGTCTGCTCGAGCAGGTAGAACGGCGCCTTCCAGTAGTCCGACGTCGCTTCCATCACCACCCGGGTCACGCCGACCTCAGTCAGCCAGTCGCCCAGCGCGAGCAGCTGCTCGGTCATGGTGGAGTACCGGCGCACCTCTTGCCTGCGGCGCCGACCCGGGGCTGGTACCCGCACGCAGCACACCACTTCGGCCTTGCCGATATCGAGCGCCGCGACTCGTTCGATGATCTCGTCCTCATCGGCCGCGATCTCCATTGCCGCCACCTCCCCAGGCTCCCAGTACCCGTGCTGAACCGGTCGCCCGTGGGAGCTGAAGGGGAGAAGGAAACTAGTCCTCGTGCTCGAAGCGACAGTGAAGGGCCCACAGCACAGCCCCCGCGCCCGACTTACACACGGTCTCAAGGGGCCATGGGATGACGACGTCAACGGGCGACCGGAGCACCATTCTCAGCCCGCCAGGGCGCTCACGCCAGGGAGCAGAAGGACTTACACAGAAGTTCCGACACGCCCGGCAGATCAGCAGTCCCGACCGCGAAGCCGGCCGCTCGCTGGGAGTCGATGAACTCGCAGATCAGCGGTTGCGGGGGTCGAGCTCCCCGGCGAAGAAAACCGCTGCTGACCGCAGGATCTCGTTGGCATCGCGCAGGCGCTTGTTCTCCCGCTTGAGCGCCCTGATCTCCTCGTTCTCCTGCGTGCTCACGCCGGGCCTGTCCCCGGCGTCGACGCGGGCCTGGGAGACCCAGCGGCGCAGCGTCTCGCGCGGGATGTTGAGCTGAGAGCCCACCGCGATCGTCGCCTTCGTCAACGAGCCGTAGTCATCACGGTGATCCACCACCATGCGCACCGCACGGTCCTTGAACTCCTGGTCGTACTTCTTGGGCATGTCGCCATCCTTCACTCAAAAGGAAGCGGCAACGAAGCCGTGACGGTTCAAGGTCCCGGTCGAGGTGCTCGCCGACTCCGCCTATGGCACCGGTGAGGCACTGGCCGCCCTGGAGAAGGCTGGGCACACCGCGATCATCAAGCCCTGGCCGCTGCGCCCGGCCATCCCGGGCGGGTTCACGATCGAGGACTTCACCGTCGACGAGACCGCCGGGACCGTGACCTGCCCGAACGGGCTGACCCAGAGGATTACCGCCAAGCGCAAGGTCACCTTCGGGGCCGCCTGCCGCGAGTGCCCGCTACGCGAGCGCTGTACCACCGCCGCCCGCGGCCGCAAGCTCGACCTGCACCCCCACGACGCGCTCCAGCGGGCTCACCGCGCCAACGCGCAGGACCCCGGCTTCCAGGAGAGCTACCGCACCTTCCGGCCGATGGTCGAACGTTCTATCGCCTGGCTCACCCGCGGCAACCGCAAGGTCCGCTACCGCGGGATCACCAAGAACGACCACTGGCTCCACCACCGCGCCGCCGCGGTCAACCTCCGACGACTGCTTACCATCGGCCTCCAGCGCACCGCCGGGACCTGGGCGATCGCGCCGGCCTGAAGAGGGCCGCCGCGCCCTGGTCCAGCACCCCGGCCCAGCACATCACCGCGGCAAGTGGGGCAGGCCCGACCTCAAATCCAGCCACCTGCTGTGACCGCCACCAGACTGCCCACAGGCGACCTGCCCGCCCACAAACACCGAACAAGAACACCGCCTTGTTCAGCAGTCTCCTAGGGCGTGTCTCCCAATGAGGGGCAGTCGAGATTGCTGGGGACCGAAAAGCAGTGAGATCCGCGGCCTGGCGGGTGGGGTGACCGGCAGTGCGACACCTGGGAGGCCGTCAGAGTTCGAGTCCGTTCTCGCGTGCGATGTGTTTGAAGCCGTCGATGTACGCGGTCAGGTCGTCGACACGCTCGAGCCCGATGTCCGCGAGAGTCATGCCTGCGCCGATGGCGACAATGCGCATCTCGCCCACCTCGACCTTCGCCGCGAAGTAGTGGTCTCGGGTCAGCACGGTAAAGGTTACGTCGGTCCCATCCACCGGAATGGTGACGGGAGCGGCTTCCTGATCTGTCCCAAGGAGTTCCGGGCGCGGCGGGCCAGGCGCGATCCGCAGGGAGCGGGCGAGGTGCCAGGCCAGGGACTGGCCGGGTTCCGTCGTGGTGATGATGGAGACGTAGGGCTGAGTGCCCGCACCGTTGTTGGCTGCCCCGAGATGGTAGGGCCCGTCGATGTGTCCGAGTGTGCAGGACCAGTCTCTGCGGATGGTCCTCCCGTGGGTCTCGGTTCCGGTGCGTTCGAAGCCACCGAGGTACCGGAATCCCGTCCAAGTGCTGCTGAGGCCGTAGATGCGCCCGGCCAGCTGCTCGTACTGCTCGATCTGCGAAGACACCAAGGCCTTGACTGCATCCGGTGACAGCCGGCCCATCTCCCTCATGCGACGCTCCCATATTGACGGCCTCGACTGCTCCACGGCTCCCGAGGCAGATAGAACTTCGTAGGTGCCATCTCACCTCATGCCCCGCCAGCGGACCGCCTTCTGGAGGGCGACAACCCAGATGACGATGGCGCGGAGGACGACGCCACCACGGTAGGTCAGCGCGAGCTTGTCATACCGGGTAGCCAGCGCCCGCCACTGCTTGAAAACGTTGAAGGAGCGCTCGACCTGACTTGGCTCACGGGTGGGCGTCCCGAGGGGCAGTAGGGCCCTGACCTGCTGCGATGTTGTTGGTTTAGTGCGGTTTCACGCACTAAGCGGGTGCGCTCTAACCTCGCGGGGTGGCGTTTATCAGGCGGGTGCGCACGGCGTCGGGTGCGACGGCGGTGCAGATCGCGGAGTACGCCGACGGGCGTCAGCGCATCGTGAGGCATGTCGGTTCAGCACACACCGAGGCCGAGCTCGGTGTCCTGCTGGAGCAGGCCCGTGAGCTGCTGGCGAACCCCGCCCAGGGGGTGCTCGATCTCGGGATCGAGCCGACGCCGCCGGTGACACCGCTGGCCCCACCAGTTCGCGAGGCCGAGCTGTTCCACGCGCCGCAGGCGGCGCCGGACCGGGGCCGGGACGGCCCGGGCCGGGTCATCTCGACGGACTCGCGGCTGCTGTTCGACGCCCTTGCCGAGGTGTTCACCGCGCTGGGGTTCGACACGGTCGGCGATGCGGTGTTCCGCGACCTGGTCATCGCCCGGATCGTGGAGCCGACCTCGCTGCTGGACACCGGGCGAGTGCTGACGGACCTGGGCCGGGTCCCGGCCAGCTACGCCACGATGAAACGCACCCTCGCCCGCGCCGCGGTCGGCGGGTCGTATCGCGACCAGATCGCCACCTTGTGCTTCGAGCACGCCGTGAGCAGCGGTGACGTCTCCCTGGTGCTCTACGACGTGACCACGTTGTACTTCGAGGCCGAGAAGGAGGACGACCTGCGCAAGGTCGGCTACTCCAAGGAACGCCGCGTCGACCCCCAGATCGTCGTCGGGCTCCTGGTCGACCGGCACGGCTTCCCCCTCGAGATCGGCTGCTACGAGGGCAACAAGGCAGAGACCGCCACGATCATCCCGATCGTCAAGCAGTTCCAGACCCGTCACGACATCGAGGACATGGTCGTCGTCGCCGACGCCGGCATGCTCTCCGCGACCAACCTGCGCGAGCTAGACGAGGCGAACCTGCGGTTCATCGTCGGCTCCCGGGTGACCAAGGCACCGCTGGACCTGGCCTCGCACTTCCGCTGGCACGGTGACGCCTTCGCCGACGGGCAGGTCATCGACACCCTCACCCCCAGGACCGGGCGGCGCAACGAGAACGACCCGGCTCATCGGGCCGAGCCGGTCTGGGACCGCGACCTTCACCCTGGCTCGTGGCGGGCGGTCTGGGCCTACTCCGCCAAACGCGCGGCGAGGGACAACAAGACGCTCACCCTCCAGGAGAACCGGGCCCGCGCGGTCATCGCCGGGGAGAAGGCCGCCCGCACCCCGCGATTCGTCAAGACCAGCGGCGACGGGCACCGCCTGGACGAGACCGCCCTGGCACGGGCCCGGCGACTGGTCGGGCTCAAGGGCTACGTCACCAACATCCCCGCGCCAGTGATGCCGGCGGGTGAGGTCATCGGCTCCTACCACGACCTGTGGCACGTGGAGCAGTCCTTCCGGATGAGCAAGACCGACCTACGCGCCCGCCCCATGTTCCACCGCACCCGCGACGCGATCGAGGCCCACCTGACCATCGTGTTCACCGCACTGGCGGTCTCCCGCGAGGTCCAAGCCCGCACCAGCCTGGCCATCCGCAACGTCATCCGCCAGCTCCGGCCGCTGCGCTCCGCCACGATCGCGATCAACGGCGCCACCCAGACCTTCGCCCCCGCCATCCCCACCGAGCAGCAAGCCATCCTCGACGCGATCCACAGCGGGCAACTCACGCACTAAGCGAATGAGCCAACTCAGGTGAAAACGTTGAAGGAGCGCTCGACGACGTTGCGGCGCTTGTAGGCCTCTTGGTCATAGGTGACCGGCCGGCCGCCCCGGGACCCGCGGCGCTTGCGGTTGGCGACCTGGTCAGAGCGTTCGGGAATGACGGCCTGGATGCCGCGCCGGCGCAGCAGCTTACGGTTCGCTCGGGAGGAGTACGCCTTGTCGGCCAGCGCCCGCACCGGCGTGGTCCGGGCACGTCCCGGACCGAGCCGGGGAACGCGCACGGAGTTCATGACGTGCTCGAACATCGGGGAGTCCCCGCCCTGCCCGGGCCCGAGCAGCATCACCAGCGGGCGCATGTTCCCGTCACACAGGTGATGGATCTTCGTGGACAGCCCGCCGCGGGAGCGACCGATGGCGTGATCAGGCGGCTCCTCGCCCAGTTTCATGTAATTCGACAGGTCCCCCCGTGTCCCGGGGCAGGTTCGTGGTGTGCTGGTGAGCACGGTTGACCGTCGAGTCCACCGACACCTCCCAGTCGATCAGCCCGGCCTGTCAACGCCGGTCGAATTTTGACCCCCTGGCACCTGGGGGTCAGTATTCAGGCGGCGTTGACACGGCCGCATCCGCCCGGGCGAGCAGGACGGTGAGGACCTTGTCCCAGGTCCCATCGCCGCTGAAGCGGCGGTGCCGCTTCCACACCGTCTGCCACGGCCCGAAGCACTCGGGCAAGTCACGCCACGCGATCCCGGTGCGGTAGCGGTAGACGATGCCCTCCACCACCGCCCGGTGGTCCCGGAACCGCCGTCCCCGACGGCCCTCCGAGGACGGCATCAACGGCTCGATCAACTCCCACTGAGCATCCGTTAGCACGGAAGTACGCGACACGACCGCAGCGTGTCAACCCACCAGCTCGACTATTGGGAGACACGCCCTAGGGGTCTCGGGTCTGTGGGATGTGCGGTCATGCGCCACGCCACAGTCACGATCACTGCCAGCAGTGCGGCTTCGACAACGAGAAGGATTCCGATGGCGCCACCGAGACTGATGTGTCCGGTGAACAGCAGCACCAGTTCGGCACTCACCACGGCGAGGGTTACCCATCGCAGGAGGCGAGTGATCTTGCCGAAGGTCGCTGCCTCCCGGGGGCCCGTGTGGTCAGTGCGGTGGTGGGGGCTCACGTCGTTCTCCGGGTTAGCACCGACTAGCTAGCGGTCGGCTAGCGGTCCTTAAGCTGGTCGACAAGTCGACCCCGCATCGCGACGACCGCCCCCGGTGGGATGAGTGCCAGAGCGATGGCAGCGGCAGCGCCGATCGTTCGCGCGAGAACGACAAGTACCTCTCGCAGCACCGGGCCGCCCTCGATAGCACTGAGGTACAGCATTGCCGCGGTTGCTGCGAGAAATGCCGCCGGGACCATGGCGATCGCTGCCTCGATCCACAGCATGAGGGCGACTTCTGCCCGGGTAGTGCCAAATGTGCGATAGACCGCTAACTCGGACCTGCGGCTCCAGGCGAGGAGCACCCCCACAAGACCAAGGACTACGCCGCCGGCAACCCAGGGGTAGGTTGCAGCGAATGCCCGCCATTGCTGGCTCGGTGAGAGCACGCCAGAGATCGCAGGGGTGAACGGCACGATGTCGGCGTGTTCGCCGGCGAAGGCGAACCGTAGAAGGTTCTCACCGGAGTTGATCGCCCCTGGCTCCATGCGGACCCAGCACTCCGTGAGAAGCCCACCCGGTGCCCGGGGAATTAGCACCCGGGAGCGTGCCCCGGCATGGGCAACGGCACCAGTTGTCTGAGCGTCGACGATGACTGTGCTCGCACCATCGGCTGTACGTAGCGCCGAGCCCACCCCGACGCTGCGGGTCTTGGCCAGGTCTCGGCCCAGGACTACCTGCCCCGAGAGGTCGTGCGGGGTCCATACCGTGGTCGCCCGAGGTGTCACGTACGCGGTCGGCACCGGGGGGCCTCCTGAGAATGCCGTAAGCGTTGGCGGCATGGCGGCGAATACGCCCCCGGCCGCGGCCACTCCACGCCCGTCGTTGAGATCATCACAAACCACAGAGTCGAGCGCAGCATCCTCGTCGGCGATCGCCATCCACACCAGGGAACCGCCCTCACGCCGAGCGGACTCTTGATCGATCGCACGGATGGCCTGAAGGCCAGTGAGGATCGCGATACCCGCCAGCGTGCCCAGGGCGATGAGAGCAAGGATCAGTTGGCGTGGGCCCTGGTTCGCCCACGCCTCATGTGCAAGCTCGCGCAGATGCCAGGTCATCCTGATGGCACGACCTTCCCACTCTTGAGCCGCACGATTCTGTCCGCCAGCTCCGCGACTTGCAGATCATGGGTGGCGACAAGCACGGTGGTGGTGGCGGCAGCGGAAAACATCGCCCTGGCGATTGACCGTGCCGTTATCGCATCGAGGTTAGCGGTGGGCTCGTCGGCCAGAATGACTAAGGGATCCGACATCAGTGCGCGCGCAACAGCGACACGCTGCGCCTGCCCCCCGGAGAGCGTTCGCGCCTGCCGCGTGCCCTCGACGTCGAGTCCGGCGGCCATCATCAGGTCCTGTGCTCTGCTAATGGCCACCCCACGCGTCATCCCCTGCGCCAGGGCAGGGAGAAGCAAGTTATCTGTGACGCTGCGACGCGGGATGAGGTTGACGGACTGAGGGATCCATTGGATGGCACGGCCGAGCAAACGCGTGGCCTCCTGGGGAGCGGGCACAACACCATTGATCCGCACCTCACCTGCCGACGGTTTCAGTAGCAGGCCGGCGAGTGCGAGCAGAGTCGATTTACCCTGACCCGATGGGGCCATGACCGCAACAGATTCGGCCTCTCCCACCGTCAGTTCAGCGCCGTCAAGGACCTTCTTATCGGCGCCTGGGTAGCTGAACGATACCCCGCGTAACTCTACGGACACGAACGCTCTCCGATGGCGTGCGGGTTGACCAGGACCTCGGCATCAGGCGGCAGTTCAGGGTGGATCAACGCGGCACCTGCAGTGTCGGAGGTCAACACCTGGACTTCGCGAAGTTTGAAGCCCCGCCCCTCCACGATGGCCACGCACGAGCTGGATTCGGCGTCGTCGATAAGAGCCGAAGGCGGAACTGCCTGTCCCGGAAGACCGTCGACGAGGCGGACAACACCGTCAATGTCTGCGGTGCCAGCTTCCGGTGGCGTGGCGCCCAATAAGGCCCCGGCGTCTGCGACGTCGACACCCCACGCCCCGTCCGCCCTAGTCACCGGCAGCGCACGTCCTTGGTGAGTGAACTGGTAAGCGCCGTCCGGCGGGCTGGTGGTCGTAACAATCGCGACACTGGCCAATACCGGCGCCCCCGTGCCGATCTGGTCAGCCCGACCGGGAGCAGGCTGGCCCGCGATCAGGGTGAGGTCAGCAATAGTGAATTCTAGATGAGGCACCCGGACGAACCACGCTGGGTCGAACACGCCTGTAGGGCGCTCGATACCGAGGGATCGCTCATAGATGCGTACGGCCTCCTCAGTCGCCACACCGAAGCGACCGTCTGCAACAAGCGAGGTCGCTGGGACGACCGCGTTGAGCAGTTCCTGGGCGGCGGCGACGTCCTCGCCCTCGCTGCCGCGCGTCAACGGTCGATAGAAGACCACATCGTTGACATAGGCGACGACGGGAGTCCCGTCGACCTCGTAGACCACATCCCCCGTGGAGAGCACATCCCCGTGATCCACCGTTACGGCCGTCACCGTGCCTGACCGACCAGACGCGAGTAGAGCGCGAGGGCTTTCATAGGTCGCCGTCAGAGTCGCCGAAGATCGATGGTCTAGAGTTGCCGCCTCAACCCTCACCGTGACGGGGGCGGGGTCTGGCTCCAGATAGGACAAAGAATGTGGAACATTGCGTGAGAGGAGCCAGGCTACGGCCACCGCGGCACCAGCCACCGCAATGACGAGCACGGTGTACATCCACGGCATGGTCCAGATCCGGGCACCGCTTCTGTTCCCACCGTGCTGCAATATCACCCTCCAAACAACGGAAGAAGGTAACGCTGCTGACAACGCCACGCATCGTCGGCACTGACGGCGTTCTCACCCGTCGCTATCGCAGCATCGATCTTTGACGTGACGGCGCTTTCGTCGTCCCCTAACACGACGGTGGTCACCCCGGCTGCTTCGAGGCAGGTGATCATTTGTTCGTAGACGGCGTCACGTTCAGCACCCGACAACTGCAGGCCGCTGAGGTACGCGGACTCCACCTCATTAAGATGGCTCGCTGCGCAGGAACTGAACGCACCGTCAACAGCTGCAGAGGCCGCTGCATCGTCACCCTCGGTCGTAATGACAAAACCGTAGGTGACACCGTCGGGGTTCTCGGTGACCTCACCGACCTCCCAGCCACCTTCGTTCATACAATCGGCTGTGGCCTGGACAGCGGCGCGGTATTCTGCCTCTGTCACCTGGTCGTTCTCCGCGCCAGGTGCGCTGCAGGCGGTCAGGAAGAAAATTGCCCCGAACAGAACAGCGCACAGTTGAGATCGAGTATGGCCTTGCAGCCCCTGTTGCAGGTGGCCACGGCTATCGGACTGGCGCACGGTTTCACCCTTCGTGGCCCAGGTGGGGCCGCACCACTGGGTCCCCGCCACACAACATACCAAAGATGAGCATCAGCATGCCACCGTTCGGCCGCTCGAATAGCCTACACGGGTCGCTCCGCTCTCGTTCGACGTTACCTTGCTCCGATAGGTGGAGTTGGGGTGGCGGCACAGAGCCTCTGCGTACTTTATTCCACTTCCGTAGGTGTAGTTGTAGGGCCATCCTGTCAAAACCATCTGCGCCCAGAATCCCGTGCCTTGACGCTGACCTTCAAGGGTCAGATGCGTCAACGTTGGACCCGAACACTTGGCTTCGCCCGAGAAGCGGATGTTGCCGTAGTTCTTGGTGGCCAGGTATCCATAGGGCGTGCATCCCGCCGCCGCTGACATCTCGGGTGACGATTCAGCTCCCGCGGTGTCAGCGTATGAGGTGACGGCCAGTGGTAGCGAGACCACAACTGATGCCGCCAGTGAAACTAGGGCTGTCCGGATCCGCATTTCGTCCTCCGATGGTTGTTCATGGAAAGTGCACTTTCACCATTGCAACGTGTCACACAGGAGAGAACGTGGTAGTCGATTTAGATGGCCGTTTGCTGCCAGGGCCGCAAACGGCCACAGGTGGATAGCCTCGCGTCCTTCACGTGGGCTGTGACCAAGGCGATTCGTCGGGTTCGGGGTGGCCGCAGCGTCGCGCTGGGTGGTGCTTCCGTCTGTCTACCGCGCAGGGGCGTCCCGCTCGCGTCAAATGCCGCGGCTAGAGGAAGCTTCGGGACGCAATTCGATAACGATCGAGTCCTGCGTACGTCGGCCTCAAGAACCATGAACGGCCTCGATGGGGACACCGTCCAAGACGGAAACTCCCAGGTCACGCAGCGCCCACGCCAGCGACTCAAGATAACGATCGTTTGTGGGCGCAGCCCTGGCGATCGCGTCTGGCCTGGCAGACGCGGTGCCAGACCTGAGTTCCACAGGGTTAGTGCCCCGTCGTGGTGATGGCCGGTAGGTGGTCGAGGATCTCGCGGGCGTCGGGGGTGATGGCGGGGTCTGCGGTGATGTGGTGGCCGTTGATGCTGATGGTCGCCGAGCGCAGGGGCCGCAGGGTGTTGACGATCTTCTTCAAGGATTTGCCGGTCGCGGTGGTGAGGTAGCGGCTGATGGCGAGAGCAGCGAAGACGACCGTGAGGTGGGCCTCGATGGCTTCGCGTTGGTGGTGGAAGACCGGGCGGGCGCGCAGGTCGGACTTGGTCATGCGGAAGGACTGCTCGACCCGCCACAGGTCGTGATATGCGCTGATGACCGCCGCGCCGGTCATCGTCTCGACGGGCAGGTTGGTCACATACCCCTTCAGCCCGGCGAGCTGACGGGCCCGGTCGATGGTGGCCTGGTCGAGCTCCTTGGTGGCGCCGGAGACCTTTAGGAACCGGGTTTTCCTCAGCGGGGCTGTGCCGGCGGCGATCTTCTCCGCCTTGGCGATCATCAAGTTGATGTCCCGGTCATCGCGCTTGTTCCGCTTGAACGACCACTGGTAGACCACCCGCCGCTCCCGGGCATTCGTCCCGGTGCCCATCACCCGGGTCGACTCCAGGATCTGCCCGTCGTCGAAGTAGTTGCCGTTGCGTTCGAAGTGTTCGGCCAGGTCGTAGGGTGCCTTGGTCAGCCGCGAGCCGACGATGAAGGAGAACCCCGCGTCCTCCAGGGCGTTGAGATTGGCCGCGGAGAGCATGCCGGCGTCAGCGACGACGACCATGTCCATCACGCCGTGGCGTTCCTGGAAGGCCCGCAGGACCGGCACGATCGTCGTGGTCTCGGCCTTGTTGCCCTCGAACAGGTGGACCTCGAGGGGGAAGCCACCCGGGTCGACCAAGAGCCCGACCTGGACCTGGGGGTCGACCCGGTGCTCCTTGCTCATCCCGACCTTGCGCAGGTCGTCCTCGTCCTCGTTCTCGAAGTGCAGGGTGGTCACGTCGTACATCACCAACGCGGCCGTGCCGCTGGTGCGGGCGGAATGGGCCAGGCACGCCTTGGCGAGCCGGTCGCGGTAGTCCCTGCCCTGCGCCCGTCGCAGGGCCGCGTAGAGCGTGTTCAGGTGCGGGGCGCTGACCCCGATCTCCTCCAGCACCCGCACCGTGTCGGCCTTGGACGTCGGCTCGACGAGCCGGGCCAGGACCACCGCGGCGAACGCCTCGTCCTTCAACGACTCGAACCCCAGGACCCGGTAGGCGTCGGAGAGGACCTCCCACAGCACCCGGCTCGAGGTCCCGACCACATGGGCACGCACCGCAGAAGACACGGCCGGGGTGTCCAGGCCCAGGTCGAGTTCGTCCTGGCCGGCGTTGAGACGCTCTCGGGCGGCCTGGACCAGCACCGCCAGCTCGAGCTCGTCACGGGCAGAGCCCAGATGCTCCACGATCCGGCGCACCCCACCGCGCTTCTCCGCGATCTGTACCGCGGTCGCCCCAGAGGCGGTCTTCACCTTGCGGATGTAGGGCGACACATCCTGAGAATACCCGCCAACTTAGTGCCCCAAATCAACCCACCACAGAGCCCTGACCAGCACAAACACCGCTCAGCCCGCCACCACCTGTGGAAGTCGGGAGGAAGCTTCGGGACGCAATTCGGTAACGATCGAGTCCTGCGTACGTCGGCCTCAAGAACCATGAACGGCCTCGATGGGGACACCGTCCAAGACGGAAACTCCCAGGTCACGCAGCGCCCACGCCAGCGACTCAAGATAACGATCGTTTGTGGGCGCAGCCCTGGCGATCGCGTCTGGCCTGGCAGACGCGGTGCCAGACACTGAATTCTTGCGCGCCCGGATCGAGACCTTACGTCTGGGTCCACGAACGCTGGACCCCGGCCACCCCGGACAGCCACGCGCACCTGGCCGAGGAGCTGACCGACCTCGACCGCCACCACCCCCGGTTCGCTCTCGGCCCCGACCGCTCATCGCCGAGACCAGGACCCGGTGCAAACCTGACGGCGACCAGGTCCTCGCCGGCGTCGTCCGCGCCGCCTTCCTCGATCGCGCCGAAGCTGGCGAACACCGCGCATTGTTCGGTGCTTGCGCCGTCTTCAGGCCGCCGAGCAGCGCCACCTGCTCCTGGAGCACCAACCGGCATAAGAAGCAGCGCATTGGTCCGCTGGGCGGCGCTCGCCCGGGGGGCCCTCCACCCTCGGGCGCCGCCCAGCGAGTTCTAGAGACCCGTCTGCCGGGTCAGTGGGAGCGTAGACCGGGTCACGAGCATGGAGCCGAGTACCGCGAGCACCGGGATGGTCACGAGCGTGGCGGCGACCATCGGCCAGGGAATGAGGATCTGCCAGGTGGGGTCGTGGCCGTTGACGTTGGCCTGCCAGGTCACGAACACGGCTCCCAGGGCGAGGCCGGTGAGGACACCGAGCGGGACCCCGACGAGGGAGATGACGGCTGCCTGGGCGCCGACGATCCGCTTGCGGGTACGCGATGCGGCTCCGACGGCGGCTAGCGTGGCGAGGTCCGGGCGGGAGTCGGCCGCGGCGAGCCCGACGCTGACCCAGGTGGCGGCGAGGCCGACCAGGGCGGCGGCACCGACCAGGGCGAGGAGCACCACTGCGGTGGCACGTTCCTGGGGCAGCTCCGCGCGGACGGTGACATCGTCGACCGCCGTGGCCACGGCCGCGTTGGCGGCGGCCACATCGCCCGCGTCCGCAGGTTCCTCGGGCACGGCGACCATGCCGACGACGACCGGTTCCAGCCCGAGCTCCTCGGCCGCCTGAGGCGTCAGGATCACCTGATAGGTGTGGTTGGTCCAGGGCACGTACTCCCCGGGGAACTCGGTCAGGACCGGTTCGCTCTCCTGACCTGTCGACGGATCGTAGGACGAGGTGCCGACCAGGGCGTTGCCGTCGTCGTCGATGTAGTCAGGATCGGTGACGAGGATCTTGCCCTCGGCCAGGGCGTCGGCTGCCTCCTCCGCCCCGGGGAGACCGTAGAGCCGCACCGAGGTGCCGTCATCGATGTAGGTGTCGGAGGGCCCCTCCGCGGTCCACGCCCGGGCGCGCGAGGAGTAGGAGATGAATGCGGGCTCACCGATCTCGCACCGTGGGTCGTCGGCATAGGCGGCCTCCTCCTCTGCTGTCGGCGCCCGGCCGAGCTCCCAGATCGGGCACACCTTCTCCGGCGGGATCTGGGGATAGATCGAGAGGAAAGCCCCGTCGCTGTCAGGCAGTGCAGCGACGTGAACGGGAGCGCTCTGCCGGATCGGCAGCTCCTGGCCCAGGGCTGCCACCGCGTCGTCGAGACGGCCCATGCGTTCCTGCGTGTTGCTGCTGGAGGTGTCCAGCCCGATCTCGAGGTGGCCCTGGGCGAGGAAGGGTTGGAACATCTGCTGGTAGTGGCGGGCGTCGGAGACGACGTAGACACCGGCAGCGGTCATGCCAGCGACGGCCGCAAGGACAGCCGCGACCGCCGGAGCGGTGCGGCCACGCTGGCGGGCGGCATCACGCAGAGCGATGCGCCCGGCGGGACCCAGGCGCGGGGCGAGCCGCCCGACCAGGATGATGATGCCGCCGGCCGCCAGGATCAGGCCGATCTCGAGCACCACGGCACCGCCGAGCAGTAGGGTCACCTGGCTGGTCAGTGCCCCGGCGGTCGCGCCTGCTAGGCCCGCGACGGCGAGCACGAGACCGACCCAGGGCACCGCGCGCCGCGGGGTGGCCTCGCGGCGGTGTCCAGCGAGGGCGGCCAAAACGTCCTGACCGGCTGCACGACGTGCGGGGAGCCAGGCCGCGGCTGCCCCGAGCAGGACGGCGACGAGGACCATCCCGGCGGCCTCGGCCCACGGCACGATGAAGTTGGGGATCACGATGTCGCGTGCCCGGAGGATCAGCGTGAGCGCTCCAGCGGATCCGACGCCCAGCACGGCACCCGCGAGGCCGGCCAAGAGACCCAGGACGAGGCCGGAGGCGAGGACGATCCGGCGCAGGTCCCGCGGGGCACCACCGTTGGCGGCGACCAGGCCCAGCTGCCGGGTGCTGCGCCGGGCGCCGACGGCGAAGGCGGGGCCGATGAGCAGGACGACCTCGAGCAGGCCGACACCCACGACGGCGGCGACGATGCCGATGGTCTGGTAGTTCGTGCCACCGAAGTCGAGGTCGGAGATGGGCATGGCGGCCGGGTCCGGTGGGTCAGCGAGCACCGCGCGGCTGACGGCGGTGACTCCGATGTCGTTCAGGGCCAGGACGTCGTCCCAGGTGACGGGCGCATCTCCGACGACGTACCAGGCCTTGCCCCACTGGTTCGCGGCGTCGGCGAGACCGGGCACGGCGCCGGGCAGGGCCAGGGCTGCGTCCTGCCTCTGGCCGACGAAGATGCCGGTGATCCGGACCTCGACGCTCGCCTCCTCCCGGGACTGCACGGTCAGGTTCTCGCCCGAGGTGACGTCGAGCGCCTCCGCCATGGGCCGGCTGAGGGCGATCTCTCCCTGACGGGTGGGGAGCTCTCCGTCCACGGTGACGTACAGCCCCGGCAGCTCGGTCATGTCGACCTCGGTCACCCAGAGGTCGTCCACCGCTCGGCCGGGGGCGTTGGCAGCGACATCGGACGTCACGGCGGCGAGCAGGACGTCACCGGCCGGTAGCTGCCCGGCGATGTGGTCCTCGGTGGCCAGCTCCCCCTCTTCTGTGCCGCCGCAGGAGCCCATCTCGCCGCGGATGTCCTGCTTCATCGTGCCGTTGCAGTCGGCGGTCAGCCGCGCCTGGGCCGTGTCGCCCAGAGTCATCTGGGTAAACGTGGCGTCAGTGGGCGCGATCGATCGGATCATGGTGATGATCCCGGTGGCTGCCAGGATCGGGAGCGCGATCATCACCAGGATCAGGGCGGTGCGGCCCTTGTGGCGGCGTGCGTCGCGGCGGGCGATCCGCAGCGGCGGTGCCCAGCGCGTAAGGGCGCGCATCAGCGGCTCCGGGAGAGCAGGTGCTCGGGGGCGTCGTCGCCGGTGGCGTCCACGACGCGGCCGTCGCGCAGGAAGATCGTGCGGTCCGCCCACGCGGCGAACCGTGGTTCGTGGGTGACCAGCAGCCCGGCGGCGCCGGCGTCGACACGGGCACGCAGCACCCGCATGACCGCCTCACCGGTCACCGAGTCCAGGGCACCGGTGGGCTCGTCAGCAAGCACCAGACGCCGTGGCCCGGCCAGGGCGCGGGCGATCGCGACCCGCTGCTGCTGGCCGCCGGACATCTCCTCGGGGAACCGCTCGGCGAGGTCATCCACACCAACCTCGAACAGGGCGGCAATGGCCTCGGCCCGGGCCTTGCGCAGCGGGACACCGTCGAGCTCACGCGGCAGGGAGACGTTCTCCGCGGCAGTCAGGGCCGGGATGAGGTTGAAGTCCTGAAAGACATAGCCGACCTTGCGGCGGCGCAGCGCCGCCCGCTTCCTCGCATCGAGGTCCGAGATCACGTCCCCGGCCAGCGCCACCGCACCGGAGGTCGGCGTGTCCAGCCCGCCGGCCAGATTCAACAGTGTCGACTTCCCCGACCCGGACGGCCCCATGACCGCCACAAGCTCGCCGAGACGGACCTGTAGATCGACCTCGTCCAGAGCCCGTACCCGCGCCGCCCCCTCGCCGTGCACGCGGCTCAGCCCGGTCATCGCCAGCAGCACCGGGTCGGGCTCCCCCGCGAGAGGTCCGGCTGCACGGCGGCCGTGGGTCGGCATTGCCTCCGGGGCGTCCTCGGCCGGCATGGCGGGGTCCTGGTGGCGGTTCATCGCCTGCTCCTCTCCCGGCGGGTACGGGGTTCGTCGACCCTCTCGGTGGGGAGCTTGGTATCTGAGGTGATGTCTTGCCGACCGGCGGCGGCCCGCACGACGGCGGCCTCGATGTGGTCCAGCCACCGGAGCTCCGCCTCGGTGGCGAAGATGAGGTTGTCGAGCACGAGCGACCAGGCGAGCTCGTCGCGGTCCGCCGTCCCGGCGCGTGCCTTGAGCCGGGTGTAGTCACGCAGCGCCCGCATCGACTCGGTGCGCTGGGTCTGCACCACGGCAGCGACGTCGACGTTCGGGGCGCTGACCGCGAGGGCGATCTTGATCGCCAGCTCGTCCCGTCCCGGGTGCCCCCGCTCGACCGGCCCGGCCCACCACTGCGCGAGCTTCGCCGTCCCGGCGTCGGTGAGCCGGTACAGCTCGACCCCGTCCTGCTCGCCCTGCAGCTCGACCAGACCGTCGCGGTCCAGGCGCTGGATGGTGGTGTAGACCTGCCCGATGTTCAGCGGCCACGTCCCCCCGGTGCGCGCCTCAAAGTCCTTGCGTAACTGGTACACCCCGGCCGGCACCTCACTGAGAAGAGCCAGCAGCCCTAGACGAACCGACACCATGACCTCCTACGAACACCGATTACTGACCCTCTGGCATGGAGCTGGGGCGCGATCACGGCCGCTCACTCACGCGCCGACTCGCCAACCGCAGCTCATTTAAAGCCTGCCGAGCCTCCACACTGCGAACGATCCGAACGGCACGCCGCCCGCGCAGCTCAAGCAGGAACAGGCCGCGCCGCAGTTGCCGGTCATCACCATCGGCCGGCACATCGTCATCAGACACCGTTCGCACCTCCAGGCAGGCCATTCTGACTGCGGGGTTACCAAGTAACGTCACCTTACTGAGTAACCCTCGGTCATGTCACGTATCGGCGTAGGCGCGTCGTCCCGTGACGGCTCTTGCGGGGACCCTGCCGCCATCGTCCGGCGGGTATGCCCGGGAGAAGGTTCGAGTCCAGCGCGCTCGCCGCAGCGGGTGCGACCAGAGCATCTGCCAAGCGACACGCGCAAACCATACCGCGATCCCCGCGGTACCGCGCATAGCACGCTAGTGTGCATGGGAGGCGACGTCGAGCAGGTGATCCCGCACGACGGTCGTCATCGGTCCGGTGGGAGCGGGGAGGGGGCCTGCTCCCACCGGGCGCCGCACGCGACGAAGGCAGAGGTGGATGGACACCACGCAGCTCCTCAAGGGAATGCTGGACCTGGCGGTGCTCGCCGTCGTCGAGCGCGAGGACTCCTACGGGTACGACGTGGTCCGGCGACTGCGGGCCGCCGGGCTCACCGAGGTGGGTGACGCCTCGGTCTACGGGACGCTGCGGCGGTTGTACGCCGCCGGCGCCCTCACGAGCTATGTCGTGCCGTCGGGCACCGGACCGCACCGCAAGTACTACGGCGTGACGCCGCAGGGGCGGACCGCGCTCGCTCACCAGTCGAAACAGTGGCAGGAGTTCGCCACGACGATGACCGATCTTCTCGACATGCCGGAGGCTTCCTGATGTCCACCATCGCCCGACCGGGCGCCGTCACCGCCTACGTAGAGGCGGTCCGCGACCACCTGTGCGCACTCGATGCGGAGACGCTCGATGAGCTCACCGGAGGGCTTGAGGCAGATCTCGCCGACGCCCTCGTCGACGAGGCGACGGAGGATCCTGCACTCGACCTCCCCGCACTCGATATCCACGACATGACCGTGCGGTTCGGGCCCGCCGACGCTTACGCGGACGAGCTGCGGCAAGCGGCGGGTGTTGATCTGCCCGCGGTCGCATCCCGCTCGCGCCGCCGCGTGCGCGATGTCTTCGTCGACGCCGCCGCGGGGTGGCGGGCCGACGTCCTCGAGATCGCCGAGCGCCACCGGTGGTTCGCTGCGACGCTCGACGTGCTCGGCGCGCTGCGGCCCGTGTGGTGGGTGGCGCGCGCGTGGGTGGTGTTCTGCGCCGTGCAGGGGGTCGTCGGCAGCTGGCCGCTCGGTGTGCCGTACGGTTCGTGGACTGGGCCGCCTTCGTCGTCCTCGCGGTCCTGAGCACGCAGTGGGGTCGCGGCCGTCTCGGTCAGAGCCGGTTCTGGCACGGTGTCGGGCGGCTCGCGAGCCTCGTCACCGCCATCGTCCTGCCGTTCCTGATCTGGGCCGTCACGGCGGGCGCCCACCAGAACGCGCTCGACGGGTCGTCGTACGACCAGGGCTACGCCGACGGCTCCGAGTCCACCGGCGTTCCCGGCTACGGGGCCCCAGTGGTGTGGCGGGGGTGACCAACCTGTTCGTATACGGCCCCGACGCTGAACCGGTCGATGGCGCGCAGCTCGTCGACCAGGACGGGCGCCCGTTCGTGCTCGTGGACCCGATATCCGGTGGCGCCTGGGACCCGGCGATGCTGGGCGACTACCTCGCCACGGAGACCGACGTGCCCGCCGGCGTGGTCAGCGGCGATGTCCCCCTCAATGTCTACCCGTACCGCATGGTCGACGCTGACGGCACGGTGTGGTCCGACGCCGGTGAGCCGAGGCTCGACCTCGATCTCGCCGCGGACCCGCGGTGGCCTGCCGGGTCGCTGTTCCCCGTGCCGGGATTCGCGCCGGACGGGGGCAACGACGCTGCCACCCCCGAAGACGCAGCCACGGGAGCGACGCGTCGACCGAAGACGCGAGCGGCGAACCGACCCCGTGACCTCCCTCCGCGGGATAGTTACATCGGAGCCCAAGGACGGTCGCCGTAGCCTGCATCCGCACCCAGCAGCCAGCACCGTCGGCGGTCGGACTCCACTCGACCTTCTGGAGGTCGCATCGCGCTGCCACGTGATCGACACCAGAGGCCATGCGGCACCTCACCACTCGCAGTCTCCTGTACCCACGTTCGCTTACGGGGCGGCGATGGTGGAGCCGACTCGGAGTGTCTGACCGGCATTCAGGGCTCCTGGCTGGTGTTCACCTCGTAGATTTCGCGCTTCTCCGCCGGCGTCAGATCCGAGGCCATGAGCACTTCTTGCAGCACCGCCGACTTGCCGACTATGTACCGGGCGATGCCGATATCGGGGTCCGCAGCGAGGTCGATCTTGACGCGTGCGTAGCGATCGCGCAGCTCTGCACTGCCGCGAAGCGCGTCCCGGACCGCCAAGTGCCTCCGAACGTGGAGCGTTCCGCGAACGCACACGTACACGTGACGGCGCGGGTCGTGATCGGGTGAAGTGAACGCCTCCCGGTCCGTGAGCCCCAGATCGCCACGATGCACATATCCGATGGAGACCAGAGCGCGCGCTGCGGCAGCCACCTCGTGCCGCTCCACGATGACGTCGATATCGAGGATCGGCTTAGCGGTGAGACCAGGCACTGCCCGTTGAGCCGACGTGCTCGACCACTGCCGAGGGCACACCTTCGAGGGCGGCGCCGAGGCCAGCGGCAACGAGTTCGAACTGACGAGCCCAGTCGGCCGAGTAGGCGACAACCTCAACGGTCATGGAGCCAGTCGGGGCGCGGTCGCAAGCGTGACCTGGCCGCCACCGAGCGGGTGCTGTTCTCCCTGGTCGCTGGCCGGGCCCTGGCACCGAGCTCGAAGCTGGCCGCGGCGGAGTGGATGAACTCTGATGTGTTTCATCCCGCGCCTGGCCCAGACCTGTGCGGTGGTGGACGAGGACGCCTGCTACCGGGCGATGGACTGGCTCCACGACGTCGAGCCGGTCCTGGCCAGGCAGGTGTACTACCAGGTCACCGACCTGCTGAACCTCGAGGTCGACGTGCTGTTCTTCGACACCACGTCGACGTACTTCGAGACCGGCGACGCCGACGAGGCCCGCTGGCGTGACGAGGGCGGCCGCGTCGTGGCGGACACTGCGGGGGCACGTGCCGACGCCGACGGCGCCGATGGCGAGGTGGCGCCGGCCGGGGCGGTGAAGAAGGCCGGGTTCCGCACGTGGGGCAAGTCCAAGGACTCCCGCGAGGACCTGCCCCAGGTCGCGGGTGGTCGAAGCCGAGACGACAACGTGCGCGGTATCGACGGTCATGCCCTGGGCGCGGTGGGCGGTGACGGCGTAGCCGAGGTCGACGTGCCGGGCGACGTACCCCGCCGGCAACCTCACCCGCCCGCCGCTGTTGCCGCCGGCTCGGCGGACCTCGAGTGTGCCGTCGTGTCCGACGTGTTCACCGTCCCAGGGAAACCGGCTCCAGACGGCACTTCCCATCACGGACTGCATCGCCGAACGAGAAAGTGGGCTGCCTAACCCGAAAATGGGGGTGAGTTGGTGGGGCTAAGGTTCACGCCGCCGGGTGCCCAGCGGTCGTGAGCTACGCGCCTGGTGCGAGGTTCAAGCAGTACCAGGTCCCGTAGTAGGTCCCGATGCGCCTGTGCGTGAGCTTGCTGTCTCCGTCAGTGACGGTGTACCTCGGTCCGTGCGCCGTTTCGTCGCCCATGACTGTCTTCGACTGCCAGACGTACGCTCCGCCGCTGTAACCGCGGCACTCAGTCACGTAGGTGTAGGAGACGTACGGAGATGCCGTCGGCACGTAACGGTGCCCCATTCCGTAGGTGCCTGGGTCGGCACCCGCTGCGATAGCCGCTGTAGCAGAGCCAGCGACGATCGCCGCCCCTGCGGCGAGGCCGACCAAGGCCTTCATCGCGCCGATCATGACTCGAAGTATCCGTAGCCGGCCCCCCACAGGCAGTCGTTGGGGCCTGGTTCACTCGCATCGAACGGGAACTCGTCGTGCAGCCAGTCCCGCTCGAAACGCTCGACGGTGTAATCGCCGTCTACGAATCCGCTGCTCTCCAAGCACTCGACGGCCACCAGCCGAGAGTCAGCGAGCAACTTGGGATTGGCCTGTTGAGTGCGGTACAGAACGTCCACGGCAGCCATGCCCCGCGAGCACTTGACATTCGCGGCATCCAAAGCGTTCTGGTTCGAGACGTCATGAAAGGGCAACTGCACATAGAAGCCGTACAAACTCTCTCGGAACTCTGGCGTGAAGCCACTCCTCTCCATACACTCCGCGTATCGCGACTGGGCGTCTTGGTAGTCCGCCGGCGCTATACGGCCGTTCTTCTTCGAGCGCTCCAGAACGCCCCGCTCCGCCGGCGTGAGGTCCATGCTGTCCAGGTACGTCTGAATCAGCTCTGGCATCCCCTTTGCCATTGTCTCGTTCACCCGCGTCGGCGAACTGCCCGCCTGTGCAGCGTCGGGCTGGTTCGCCACGATCCCGGCGAAGAACAAGCCGATCACAGCAACCGCCGCAAGCGCACATCGTGTTATCCGGTGCATTGCCAAGCCCCCATTTCGAGTGTTATTCAACAAATCCGCCCCTCAAGGCGAGTTACTCACCTTCGTCCGCGTCTAGCCGACGTTCAGGCAGTGCCATGTGCCGCGGTAGGACCCAATTTTGTGCAGGGTGACGGTGCTGTCGGGACCCGGAAAGGCTTGACGCGGACCAAGGGCCGAGGAGGTCCCTAGTATTGCTTCCCCCTGATAGAAGGGGGCGGAGCCGTTGGCGCTGTGACACTTGGTCACGTACGCGTAGGAATGGTAGGGAGACGCGGTCGGGAAATACGTGTAGCCAGACCCGACCGTTCCTGTCTCGGCATGGGCGAAGGCTCCTGAGGCGGAGCCAGCGGTGATCATTGTCCCGAAGGCAATGACACTCGCCCCGATCACCAGGAGCCTCTTCACTAGCGAACCCATGCCGACGACTCCTTGATCGTCGCAGGACTGTGGATCTTCTCTGATCGCTATTCGCATGATGCAGCCTCAATCTGGACAGGAGCCTCGTTGCTCCGATCTGGGGAACGTATCATCGAAGCATTTGCCAGGCGACCCAGTTTTTGGCGGGCGAGAAGTCCGCTTCCTGCCATGTCCGCTTCCTGCCATACAATAACGGACCGGGTACCACGTCCGAATAGCCCTCGACGCGGTTAAATTGGGGTATGGCAGACCCGCAGACACACAGGGACGCACCGTTGGAGGCATGCTCGCCGTCGACCTCGCCTTCGACCCCCTCCGGCGTTTCGTGGGCAGCGCTGGTGACCGCGGTGCTCGGAGCGATGCTCGTGTGGGTGTCGGTGGTCGTGACGCCGTGGGCGATGCGTCGGGCGGTGTCCCTCTCCGACTACGACAGCGTCTACACCTTCCCCGTCGTCACCCTGGCGATCGTGCTGGTTCTCGACGTCCTTGCCCTCGCCCTGGGGCTCGTTGGAGTACGGCGGCCAACCGGAAGAGCGCTGGCCGGCGCCGCGATCGGGATCGCCGCCACTGGTGTTCTTGGGCTACTCATCTACGTCATCGGAACAGGCGTGATCATGCCTCGGTTCGCCTGAGCCCTGATCCGTAAGTTCGTAGATGGCCCGGGAGGGCTGGGTGTGGCTGAGCCTTGATCGCCCGTTGATGGCTCCGATGGATTGGCTGCCCGGTTCCTCCTGGGGCGCCTTGACTGCTGATTGAGATGCGCGTCCTGGTCGCTGTTTACGGATCTGTCGGCGGGGTGTTCCTTCGGGCCATGGCAATCGCTCGTGTGCTCGAAGGAGGAGTTGATGAAGCAACGGATCGCGCTTGGGTGGGCTGGTATCGACGTCGGTAAGGGTCATCACTGGATCTGCCTGATCGACGAGGCCGGCACCACAGTCCGGTCGACGAAGGTGGTCAACGACGAGGCCGCCATCCTCGACGCGATCGCCGGTGTCCTTGGCCACGCCGACGAGGTCGTCTGGGGAGTCGACGTCACCGGGACCATGTCGGGACTGCTGCTGGCACTGCTGGCAGCCCACGGTCAACGGGTGAGATACGTCCCCGGCCGCACGGTGAACCAGATGGCCAGCGCCTACCGCGGTGAGGCCAAGACCGACGCCCGCGATGCCTACGTCATCGCCGAGACCCTTCGACACCGCGGCGATCTACAGGACGTCGAGGTCGCCACCGCGCTGGTGACCGAACTGCGGCTACTGGTGACCCACCGTACCGACCTGGTCGGTGACCAGGTCCGCATGGTCACCCGGCTCCGCGACGTCCTCAGCGGCTACTTCCCTGCGCTGGAGCGGTCCTTCGACTACGCCCATAGTCGGGGTGCGTTGGTCCTGCTGACGGGCTACCAGACGCCGCAGGCGATCCGCCGGACGGGTCAGTCACGGTTGCGGGCATGGCTGGTCAAGCGGAAGGTCCGCAGCGCCGACCAGATCGCTGCAGCTGCACTGGGTGCGGCCAAGGCCCAGCAGACCGTCGTGCCCGGACAGGATGTAGCGGCCAGCATCGTGGCCGACCTCGCCGCTCAGCTCCTGGCGATCGGCGCACGGATCGCCGACCTCGACGCCCGGATCACCACCACCTTCCGCGCGCACCCCCAGGCCGAGATCATCGAGTCCCTGCCCGGCATGGGACCGATCCTCGGTGCCGAGCTGGTAGCCGCCGCAGGAGACCTTGCCGCCTATGCGAACGCCGGACGACTCGCCTCGGCCGCCGGGCTCGTCCCGGTCCCGCGGGACTCTGGCCGGCGCACCGGGAACCTGCACCGGCCGATGCGCTACCCGCGCAAGCTTCGCAGAGTGTTCTACCTCTCCGCCTCAGCCGCCATGATGCGCGAGGGCCCCAGCCGCGACTACTACCTCAAGAAACGCGGACAAGGCCACGGGCACGTCCAAGCGCTCATCGCCCTGGTGCGCCGACGCGTCGACGTCCTATGGGCCCTGCTCCGCGACAACCGACCCTTCGAACTCGCCCCACCCTCGCGAGAACCGATGGCCCAAACGGCTTGACAAAGTCAGTGAGAATCCACCGGTGTCACCGCGGCGTGCCACGGCGTTGTTCAGTGCGGCTACGGCCAGGCGTGACTTCATCCTCGAGTCGAAGGAGTACCCCACGATCCTGTTGGAGTAGACGTCCTCGATCGCGCAGAGGTAGAGCTTGCCGTCGCTCGTGCGGTGCTCGATGATGTCCAGACGCAGCTCGGGGCGAGCGACGATGAAGGCCTCGAACCGCGCCGAGCGGAACGGGCCGCCTTTGTCGGTGACCAGCGTCAGGCGCGCGAGGACGTTCCCGTCCTCGTCAACGTCGCAGTCCTCGATGGGCCGGCGCCCGTGCAGGACCTCGTACTCCGCCAGGGCCGCCTCGACCGCGGCCATCGCGTCGTGCTGGTTCGCCGTAGGGACACGTGCGGGGCGTACTCGTACTTCGACCAGTAGTCCCGGCACGCGGCGATCCGCCACACCCCGCCGCTGGTGGTCTCGAACTCGCTGAAGTCCAGCTGCCAGACCTGGCCCGGCCCAGTCGGCGGGGCAGAGAAGGCGGCCTTGCGCGCGACGGCTAGCGACCCTTGGTCGTTAGCTGGCGCCGCTCCTTCTGGTCCGGCCGGCAGCACAGGCCAAGCTCGTGCATGATGCGCAGCACGCTGGCCTCGGACACCGCGATCCCGTCGTGACGCACCAGGGCACAGACCTTGCGGTGCCCCCACACCGGGTGCGCCAGCGCATGACGCTGCACCGCCGCCCGGACCGCCTCGTCCCCGGCGCCGGTGCGGGCCACGGCCCCCTGGTCGGCGCGCCGCTGCGTGCCCTGACCTGCCGGCGGCGCCTCACCATGCCCGCTTGACAGCAGGGCCCTCTATATCAGAGGAGACAGCTCCTCAGTTACGCCACCACAACCCACCGCTCTTCAAACGGCGGCACCGAAACCCTGAGCGGCGTCATATATCTCCGTCGCCGCATCACCCTCCAAACCTGTCCTCTTTGGGCCATGACACCTTCCGGCCAATCAATTCTGACGAGGCGGGACTTAGAAGAGACAAACATTTGCGTGGAGGCGACCTGAATCTGGCGCCTGGACGCGTCGTCCTTCACATGGAAGTCAAGGGAGATTCTCATGTCGTCCAGCAGCGAACCCTCGGTTACGCTCCGCGATGGGCCAATCACGACCCAGCGGTCCGACGCCAGGACCGGAGGAGGCCAGCAAACGGCGATTCGCCGGATGTGGGTGTCGCTTCTAGCAGTCCTGTCGGCGACCGCGATCCTGCTTGCCGGGGGAGTTCCAGCGGGCGCCACTTCCGTCAGAGACATGAGGGTGGAGGATCTGTACTCCATCCAGGCGACACAGGTGACTGTGAGCGTGTCCTGCCAATCGGACGGTCGCTACGCCTGGAACGCGACGATGACGGATGCTTCGTCTTACACGACGTACAGCGTCTACTACCAGTGGAAGCATTCCTCCCCAACCGGAGGTGGGGGCAGTTTCAACTGGATCTACGCTGGCAACTTGACAACCGGTCGGTACGGCATCGGGTCGTCAAGTACCTACTATGGTAACGCAGGAACGGGGACCACCAGTGTCACGATCACTGCCAAGATTGCCGGGGTTACTGGCTCCGACACCGACACCTGCTGATTCTAGGGAAGGGGCTGCAAGGGTCTTGAGCATCACATCCGAGTCATCGAACTATCGGCCTGGAGAACCTCTCCGTGATTGGAGCTCATCAGGACCAGTTGCGACTGGAATCGACGCCGAGTTGATCATCAAGTCCGCTCGTGCGCGGGACGCTCTTGTTAGATTGGTGAACGGGGAGCCTCTCTCGGTCGAGGACGAACTCGCCTTCGGCCGCCTCAATTCCTGGTGCGTGCACATGTGGTATCAGCCCATGGTCATGCTCATTGACAAGCCACGAGTTGACCCAGCACTACCGGAGCTCCTTCGCGAGCACACGAAGGTCTTCAGGGGCATTGGCGGGACTACCGAAACCCAAGACCAGTCCTAACCGTTCTCCCACAGGGCCGCCACGGGGCGGTGATCGGCCGCGTGGACAAGACACGGAAGGCGCTCGACGTCCCAACTCGAACGGGGCGTCGAGCGTCCTTTCCCCGTTATGACGTGTCAACGAAGGCGCGCACGAGCGTGTCCAAGACCTGTCCTAGATGCTGCGCCCGTGGGTACGCCCCCTGGCCGCGTCAGTCTTGCGGGTCTGGGCAGTGACCTGGGCACGGTGCAGTGCGTCGGTGGCTCGGTGGCGGTCGCGTTCCTGGACGTGGGTCTGGGGGGAGGCGCCGAGTGGTGCGGCGGAGGTGATGGCGTACCGGTCGCGGTAGGCGGCGACGACGGCCAGCTCGGCCAGCCAACGTTCCCGGTCGCCGGCACTGTGCGGCCGTTCGCCGATGTGGGACACCCAGGGTGCCCGGTCGCGGACAGCGGTCTCGGCGAGGGTGTGGGCGCGGGTCTCGATGAGTTGGCGGCGTTCGGCCAGCGCGCGGGCGGCGTCGGCCGGCAACGGGCCGCTAGCGGCGGGGATGAGTCCGGCGACGAGGTCCGGGGTCGTGCCGGGTGCGGGCCGTGCCGTGGCTCGGGCGAGGCGGGCGGTGAGGACGGCGGCAATGTCGTCGGCGTCGAGCAGGGTGCGTTGGGCGGCCAGGCGTGGCAGGAGGGTGTCGAGGTCGTGGTGGTTTGCCTCGGCGCGGCGCAGCTCCGCGGTGAGGACGGCGAAGGCCTCGGACGAGGTGACCTGGTCGGCTTCGGACATCGTGAGCCCGCCCGCCCGGACAAGCGCGTCCATGACGAGCCGGGTCCAGCGGCCCCGTTGGGCGGTGGTGGCGATGGTCTCGTACTCGGCGGCGAGCTGGGCGATGCCGGTCCAGCTCTCTTGCACGGCGGTGATGGTCTGGTGCGCGGAGAGCTCGAGGCCGGAGTGGTTGAGCACACCGAACAACACGGTCCGTGCAGTGGTGTCGGTCTCGGCGGGGGTGCCGTGGAGGGGGTCGGGCTGGTCGAGGGCGACGTAGGCGGTGTTGGCGCGTCGGCCGCGGGTCATGGCCACGTACAGGTTCTCGCGGGTAGTCGACGGCGAGACGACCACGTGGGCGGCGTCGACGGTCATGCCCTGCGCGCGGGGCGCGGTGACGGCGTAACCGAGGTCGACGTGCCGGACGACGTACCGGGCCGGCAGCCTCACGCTCGCGCCGTCGCCGGGCCGGCGGACGTCGAGCGTCCCGTCGCTTCCGACGTGGGTCACGGTCCAGCGGTCGCCGTTGCGAACCCAGGTGCCGGGGCCGGTGCGGAGGCGACGGTCGTTGCGGCGCGTGATGACCACATCACCCACCGATGCGCGGGCCCCCTCGCGCAGCCGGACCTCCCGGCCGGTGTCGGTCAGGCCAGCCTGGATGCGTTCGGCGCGGGCCCGCTCGTTGAGCTGCCGCACCGACTCCGCCGCCTCGGTCACCAGGATGGACGAAATCCCCGTCTGCAGGTCGTGCTGCCACGCCACGTAGGCGGCGTCGACCATCGCCTCGGTGGTCCCCTCAACGATCCGGCCGCGGCCGGCGTAGGCGTCGATCGCGGTCGGGTCGCCGTCGCGCAGGGCGAGAGACGCGTCCTTCTCCCAGACGTGGACGAAGCGCCGCACCTCCACCAGCCGGGCCAGGTCGCCGCCGCGGGCCTGGACGAGCATGTTGAACGCACCGCCGGCGTCGACGGACTGCAGCTGGGCCGGGTCCCCGACGAGCACGACCTTCGCCCCCACCTCGGCGGCGCGGTTGGCGATGGTCTCCAGGGTGCGAGTGGAGGCGAGGGTGGCCTCGTCGAGGATGATGAGCTGGCCCGGGCGGAAGTCCGCCCTGCCGCGGGCGTGGTCGTGGACCCACTTGGCGGTGTTGTCGCACCCGATGCCGATGTCCTGGGCGAGGACCTGGGCGGCGGCGGCTGACGGCGCCATCCCGACCACGGACCCGGGCCCGTGCGCCGTGGTCCAGGCACCGGCCAGGCCGGCCATCGCCGTGGACTTCCCCGTCCCGGCCGGACCAACCAGAACGTCCAGCCGCCGCCCCGAGGTGAGGATCTGCGTGATGGCGGCGGCCTGCTCGCCGTCGACCACCACGCCGTCGCCCCGGGAACCGGGAACGGTCTCTACGATTCGTTGCGGGATGACGAGCGTCGTGGTGCGGTCCTCGGCCAGGGCGAGCAGCCGGTCCTCCGCGCCGAGCAGACGCTCGCTCGAGTAGTACGTGGAGTGCCGGGGCCGCAGAGTGCTGGTGCCGTCGCCCCGCCGCATCCCCGCCGGGGTGGTGGCGACCTCGCCCGGGGTGAGCCGGACCGACCGCCGGATGGCGGCGTCGGCGATGAGCGCGACCACCTGTTCGCGATCGACGGCGGTGACGAAGCGCCACCCCATCGTGCGGCGCGAGGCCTCGGCCCACACGTTCCAGTGCCGCCAAGTCGACCGCCGCTCCGACACCGCGGCCACGACGTCGGCGGCGGCCTGGTCGATCAGGTACATCGGTACGGACTCCCCGGTGAGCGCGTGCGCGGGCTGCCTGGTGGTGAGGGTGCGTGCCCACTCCGTGGGGTCGCCCCCCACCAGGTCGCGGGCGCGTGTCCGCCACTCGGCGGTCAGGTCGGACAGGGCGCGGATGGTCTTCTCGGGGCGGGTGTCGAGGGTGGCCTCGGCGCGCAGCTGCACGATCCGCCGGCCGGTGGGGCGGTGGCCGTGCTTGGTCACGTAGGCGGCGATCTTCGCGTCGGTGGCGACGTCGATCGCCCGGGCGCGGCTGGAGAACGCGGCGATCAGGTCCTCGCCGACGCCGCGGATCTCCCACTGTGCGGTGCGGTCCTCACCGCGGTCGCGCCGCTCCCACGACAGCCCGAACGTGCCGGTGAGCCGGTCGGCGAGGACGGCGTTGTAGTGCTCGGACAGGCCCACGACCGCGTGGTGGACGGCCCGGGAGTCCAGGGTCCGCCACCGCCCGTCATGGGCGGCCATCACCTTGTTCGACACCACCACGTGGGTGTGGAGCTGGGGGTCGTTCGCGCGTGAGTCCCAATGGTCGTACGCCGTCGCGGCGACCCCGACGACCGGCACCTGCGCGATCCCGGCGTGCCCGGTGCGGGTGGCCGCAACCTCCCGCTCAAAGAAATCCAGCACCTGCGCGACGGCGGCGTGGTGGGCCTCGACGATCAGCTCCTGAGTGTTCGCGTCCGCCAGACCCCACAGCACCGACACCGACTTGGGCACCGAGAACGTCAGATCGAACCCCGCCGTCGCCGTCTGTGACCCACGGGCCGCCTGCCGTCATGCCCGGGCGCAGCTCCCCCGCCCCGAAGAACGTGACGCCCTTGCCCAGCCACACCCCCGGCGGCGTGCCGGCATCGGTGAAGTACCGCGTGAACCCGCTCGCCTGCGTGGCGTCGCCGTCGCCCTGCACGACCGACCGCAGCAGGTACCCGTACCCCTTGCCCGCCGAGACCACCCGCATCGAGACCGTCACACCCACCAGGTGCGCCTCGGGTGCCAGAGGTGTGAGGACCACGAGTGGCCACCACGGCCCCGGGCCCGCTTCGGGCCGCCTCTGCCGGTGTGAAGTCGAAACGAATGCCGGGAGCACGAGGGTGCGCAGGTCACGCTCGTATCGGTAGCGGGTGCTGGGGGCGAGCCGCTTGGTGTCGTCGAGCGACTGGAGCCAGGCGTCGGCGAGGTCGACGAACAGCGAGTCCGCGGTGAGGTCCTCCTCGCCGACGCTGGCCGCCTCGTGGTTGGCGATCTTCTTCTTGAGCCGGCGCAGTGCCTCGGCCTTGGACCGGCCGACGGCTTTGATCTTGCGGGTGCGGCCGTCGAAGTCGCGGAACCTGACGACGGCGATCTGCCGGCCGCCGTCGGTCTCCTCGTAGTACGGGTCGCCGTAGGTGCCGATCGGGGTGCGCGGTCGTGCCATCGCCGGTCACCGCCGCCCGGGTGGCGGCGCGACACCGGCCGACTCTTCGCGGCAACGCTCCAACCAGGCCCGCACGTCTTGGGCGGCGTAGCGCAGGTGGTTGCCGATCTTGTAGGCAACCGGTCCCTGACCCTTGGTGCGCCAGTCCTTGATCGTGTTGACCGGCACCCCGAGCAGCTCGGAGAGCGCGTCGATGCTCATCAGCGGCTCAAGCCCGCCGCCAGGCGTGGAGTTGGTCGTCATGCACCTCAGGTGCGCGGCGCCGTCCACCTCGCTCAGCCCTGCTCGGACCACCGATCGCAGCGCGGCGTGGACCTGCGGCCACTGCGGGCCTCGGGCGAGGGGTTTATGCCCCATAAATGCCCCATGAATCAAAACTGGCAACCTTTCGGTCACGGTCACCAGTCCCGCTCGGGAGACGCATATGGCCCCGGACCTGCACGTTCGCAAGTCCGAGGCCATCTCACTCGGTCGGGCTGACAGTGTCCTGTTTCAACACATAGGCGACAGATGTCTCAAGACATGCGCGACACGTCTCTCAAGACATCCGCGACACCGCTCGGACCCAGTAGGGCTCGGTCATGTCCTCGACAGCCCGCCTGGTCATCACCGCCGTCGTCCATCAGAACCGCCCGGTCGCCGAAGTCGCCGCGACCTACGGTGTCCACCGTTCGTGGGTCTACCGGCTCGTGCGCCGGTACGCCCAGGACGGCGAGGCAGCGCTCGAGCCGCGCTCACGCCGTCCCAAGACCGTCCCCACAGCGACCAGCGCGGAGAAGGTGACGGCGATCCTGGCCCTGCGCGAGGAGCTGACCACCGCCGGGCACGACGCCGGCCCCGCCACCATCGCCGAGCACCTGACCCGCCGCGGCCTCACCGTGTCCGTGGCGACGATCTGGCGGACCCTGAACCGGCACGCCCTGATCAGCCCCGAGCCGAAGAAACGCCCGAAAGCCTCCTACATCCGGTTCCAGGCATCCGCACCGAACGAGTGCTGGCAGTCCGACTTCACCCACGTCCGCCTCGCCGGCGGCACCGACACCGAAGTCATCACCTGGCTCGACGACCACTCCCGCTACGCCCTGTCCGTCACCGCCCACAACCGTCATCACCGGTCAGACCGTCACCACCACCTTCCAGACCACCGCCGCCGAGCACGGCCTACCCGCCACCGTCCTGACCGACAACGGCCTCGTCTACACCACCCACTCGCTCAAGGCCCGCAACAGCTTCCAGCGACTGCTCCACAAGCTCGGCATCCACCAGAAGAACGGCGCCCCCAACCACCCCCAGACCCAGGGCAAGGTCGAACGCTTCCAGCAGACCCTCAAAAAGCACCTCGCCACCAGAGCGCCCGCGGACAGCATCGCCGAGCTCCAGGCCCAGATCGACGCCTTCGTCACCTACTACAACACCACCCGCCCGCACCGCTCCCTCGGCGGGCGCACCCCACGAGCGGCGTACATCGCCACACCCAAAGCCATCCCGATCGGATCACCCGCCGGCAAGGACAACCGCGTCCGCCACGACAAGGTCGACGGGCAAGGCTCCGTGACCCTGCGTTACAACGGCCGCCTGCACCACATCGGCGTCGGACGAACCCACGCCCGAACCCCCGTCGTCATCGTCATCCAGGACCGCCACATCGTCATCGCCGCCAAAGACACCGGCGAGATCATCCGCAAGCTCACCCTCGACCCCACACGCGACTACCAACCCCGAACAACGACAAAGGCCGAACCCTCAAAATGAGGGTTCGGCCTGTCGCGGATGTCTTGCGACATCACATCGGTCGGGCTGACAGGATTTGAACCTGCGACCCCTTGACCCCCAGGCGTCCAGACGGCTTCGGCCGGACCGGATTCCGCGTGATTCCGGGCGTCAGATCATGCGGAGCACGTCACGAGATGCATGGTTTGCACGGTTCTGGTCCCCTTCTGGTCCCCCTCATCAATCACGAAGATCCTGAACGAGGTTGCTCCGCGGTGCGAACCGCAGACCGAGCGCCGGGATCAGCGGTGCTGCCTGAGTGCACTTGCCACAGGTCCCTCAGGTCAGAACCGGCGAGGTCTGACCCGCGCGGAACGTGCCGACCCCAATCAGCGTCAGACAGTTGCGAAAGGAACTCACGCGCCTCTGACGGACGAAGGGATCCTGGTTCGTGGCCCTGTGCGAACTCCGCCCCGAGCGAGTTAGCTGCCGTTCTCGGAACTGAACTCATCCGCATCACCACGCCTGCCTCGGTGTTGACCCCGTGATAGAGCATCGCACCGAGCAGGTTGATGCTTCGCAGGTCGCTCTCGCTGACGTTCTCAAAATCGATACCGCTTGTGGAGGCGTCGGTGTTCGGAGCCCGGTGACCGAACTGTCGGGCGAAGGCGGTACTGAGGACGAACGCGTTGGAGGAGTCGACTTGATGGGCGACCGTCGCGCCGGTGTCGCGGAGGAGGTCGGCAGCGAGGCAGAGTCGCCAGCCGGCGGTGTCATGCGGTAGAATCGAGTCCATGCATTTGTACTTCCTGTGACGGTTGAGCAGGCCTACCGCGCTCGTTGAGAAATCCGAGACTGCGGCGACCGCTCGTTCTGACCCTTCTGGGTCGCCGTCATTTGCGTACCTATCTGCCTGTCCGTGGCTGGTGGTGCGTCGTCTCGAAGGACTTCAATGCTTACCCCGACGAACCGTCATCCGGCGCGCCATCGCGCGCAACTCATCACTTCCGACGTGTCTTTGATGCGCGGAGCCACACCCGTCCTCCATCATGTCGACCTCACCCTCACTTCCTCATCGCGTGTCGCGATCGTGGGAGAGAACGGGCGAGGGAAATCGACCCTCCTGCAGGTACTCGCTGGCGTCCTGGTCCCGGACAGCGGAACAGTCCAGCGCATTGGCACGATCGCTGTGGCCGAGCAAGAGATGACCGCCGCTGACAGTCGAACTGTTGGGCAAGCGGTCGCAGAGGCGATCGCCGAACCACTGGCCGCGTTGGCGGCGCTCGACGCGGCCGCTCTCGCTCTCGCGGACAACACGGACCGGGCGGAGGAGCAGTACACGGCCGCGTTGGAACATGCCGAAGCGCTCGATGCGTGGGATGCCGAACGGCGCGTGCAGATCGCGCTCGAAGCACTCGACGCGGAGACGGACTCGACCAGGCTTCTCGCAGACCTCTCGGTGGGACAGCGTTATCGGGTACGGCTGGCGTGCCTCCTGGGCGCCGATCACGACTTCCTCCTGCTTGATGAGCCCACCAACCACCTCGACCGAAGCGGGCTCGAGTTCCTGACCGCGCAGCTCCGAGCGCGGAGCGGGGGTGTTGTCGTCGTCAGCCACGATCGCGCGCTGCTGTCCGACATCGCGGAGACCATCGTCGACCTGGACCCGACGCCGGACGATCGGCCGCGCGTGTACGGGAACGGCTATGCCGGCTACCGGGAGGGACGTCTGGCCGAGCGGGAACGCTGGGAACAGGACTATGACCACCAGCAGGCCGAGCATGCTCGGCTACAGGACAGTCTCAGCGCCGCGCAGAACCGACTCGTCTCGGGGTGGAGACCAGAGAAGGGCACCAACAAGCATGGGCGCGCCACCCGGGCCGGCGGGCTTGTGCAGAACGTGCACCGACGCCAGGAAGCACTCGAAGCCCACGCCGTCACCGTGCCGGAACCGCCTCAGCTCTTCCGGTTCCCCGAACTCCCCACAAGAACCGGCGCGGTTCTCCTCAGCGTCGATCACGTCAGCGTCGCCGGGCGGCTGAGCCAGCCAGTGTCGTTCTCACTCTCCCACCGCGGCCGTCTCGTTGTGACCGGCCCGAACGGTGCTGGCAAGTCCACACTGCTGAGCGTGGTCGGTAGTGAGCTATCGCCGGACACCGGAGCGGTTCGGATGCCTCGGAGCACGCGCCTCGGCTTTCTCCATCAGGAGACGACCCTGCCGCCCGATCGGAGAGCGAGCGAGGTGTACGCCACGCACGTCGGCGCGCTCGTGTCCGAAGGTACCTTGCAGGAATCGGATGCGATCGGCCTCTCCCAGCTTGGTCTCCTGCGCCCGCGCGAGGCGGGCAAACGAGTGGGCGAGCTCTCGATGGGGCAACAGCGCCGGCTCGATCTGGCACTCGTGCTCGCGATGCGCCCGCATGTGCTGCTCCTGGACGAACCCACCAACCACCTTTCAATCGCGCTCGTTGACGAACTCACCGACGCGCTCGGAGCGACCGCAGCGGCGGTCGTCCTGTCAACGCACGACCGGCAGCTGCTCCGTGACGTTGACGAATGGCCGAGCCTCGAACTGACTTCGATGGTCGAAGGCGAGGCGCTGGTATGAGCGAGAAGAACCTCAACCGGATACGTGCCCTGCGGCCACTGGGTTCGCGGGATTATCGGCTCCTGTTCGCCGCAGTCGGCATCGAGGTCTTCGGCACCGGGATGTGGACCATCGTGATGGTCTTCCAAGTCCTCGCGCTCGATGACAGCCCGCTCGCGCTCTCAGCGGTCGCAACAGGGATGAGCTTGGGCCTGTTCGCCTTCTCGATCCTGGGTGGCGTTGTCGCCGATCGGTTCTCCAAACGACGCATCATCATCACCGTGCAGGGATGCACCGCGGCTGTGATGACCGTGGTGGCAGTCCTGTCCCTCACCGAGACGATCGAACTGTGGCATGTCGGCGCCGCTTCCTTCGCGATGGGCGCAGGAAGCGCGTTCTTCTACCCCGCCTACAGCGCGTATCTGCCCCAGGTGCTTCCGTCTGAGCAGCTCCTCGCCGCGAACGGGCTCGAAGGCGCTCTCCGACCCTCGATGGGGCAAGGCCTCGGTCCCGCCCTCGGCGGAATCGTCGTCGGCACGTTCTTTCCCGCCATCGGGGCCATGATCGTCGCAGCGTCGTACGCGATCGCGTTCATTCTCACTCTGTTCCTCAGTCGACGCGACGAACTGACCACGGTCACTTCTCCGGAGCAGCGCACGAGTGTGTGGGGCGACCTTCGAGCAGGCGTCAACTATGTGGCTCGCACTCGCTGGTTGCTCTGGACTCTGATCTTCGGCTCCTCTCTCGCCCTCATCATCCAGGGACCGATCGAAGTGCTGCTGCCGTTCATCACCCGCGACAGGTTCGAGGACGCCGAATCGACGTTCGGTTTCCTCCTTGCCGCATTCGGCATCGGCGGGGCGATCGGCTCACTCGTTGTGTCATCGCTGAAACTCCCGCGCCGCTACCTCACATTCATGATCGCTTGCTGGGGCGGCGGAACCCTCCCCCTTGCGGTCATCGGCGTCGCCGACAACCTGATTCTGATGCTCTCAGCACTGTTCATCGTCGGCGCGGCGACCGGAGCCGGTGTCGTCATCTGGGGAACCCTGCTGCAACGTCTGGTGCCGCTCGACATGATCGGCCGAGTCGCGAGCCTCGACTTCTTCGTCTCGATCGCCTTCATGCCGGTCTCGATCGCCATCGCAGGCCCGCTCTCACTGCTCGTGCCCATCCCCGTGATCTTCGTCATTGCCGGCATCGCGCCACCCGCCCTTGCGCTGATCGCTCTGCTGGCGGGGCGGATGCGCGAAAGCGAGATGGAACGCTCACTGGACGAACGCTGAGACGCGACTGTCCGGGTCAAGAACATGTTGGGATTCGAGGCAGACGAACAAGGCCTGCGCTCACCCATCACGGCCTTGACCCGGACCGAGCATCGTCCGATCGGTCCGGTGGCGTATGACTGCATCAAGGTTGTCATCGTCCGCTCTGGGTCCGCGGCTCCTCGACCAAGGGCATGGAAGTGTCCATGACGCTGCTGGAGTTCGTCACCTCCATCGGCGACCGGTGGGCGCGTGGCCTGGACCCGACCTCCACCGGTGAGACCTACGGGTACGGGCTGAAGCTGCGGGTGCTGCCCGCGCTCGGGCATCTGCCGGTCACCCAGATCACCGCGGGGATCATCGATCCGCACCATTGATGAGTGGGAACAGCGCCACGGTGCCTCGACCATCAAGAACACCATCGCCCCGCTCGTCCGGGTGCTCGATGAAGCCGTGCGGGACGGACTGATCCAGATCAACCCCGCGAAGAACCGTGCCAAGCGGAGCCTGAACCGCAACGCCTTCCGCGGCCAGTCCGCCGAACACGCCTCCCCGCGGGCGCACGCGATCCCCGACATGAAGACCCTCAACCGGCTCACCAGGGCGTGTGGGAAGGTCCATCAGTCCTACAGCGACTTCGTGATGCTCGCCGCGCTGCTCGCGGCCCGATCCTCGGAGGTCTCCGGGTTGCAGGTCGGGGACGTCGACTTCGACAAGAACCTCGTGGTGATCCGCCGGCAGGTGTTCCCCGGCAAGGGCGGACTGGTCACCAAGCCGACCAAGAGCCGCAAAGAACGCCGCGTGCCGATCCTCGAACCTCTCCGGCCCGTGCTGGAACGCCTCACCGACGGCAAGGAGCCCGAGGACTCGCTACTGGTCGGCCCGAAGGGCGGCTACCTCACCACCGCGACCGTCCGCGACGCCACCAACTGGGACGGCATCGTCGCGAAGCTCGGCCTGCCCGACCTCACCCGGCACGGGCTACGTCACACCGGGGCGACCTGGATGGCCGACGCTGGCATCCCGCTGCACGTCCTCCAATACATCCTCAAGCACGCGTCGATGGAGACCACCCGCGGCTACCTGCACCCCGACGACCGCCACCTCGCCTCCGCCGCTGAGCAGGCCAACGCCTTCCTCTCCGCCGCCGGACAACGCAAGCACACCCGGCGCAGCAGCCCCGCGACCAGGGGCCTGTGATGCGCTCCCACCCCCGCGGGAGTGCTCCCGGAGGCGTTCTGGTCCCCTTTTGGTCCCCTTCTGGTCCCCTTATCCACAGGAAGCAGGTCCAGGGCGGTCCGTTCGTCCACAGTCGACCACCAGCGAGAGCGCCGGGGGGACCAGAGGGGGGACCACGGAAAACGACCCCCGGACATGAAGAAGCCCAGGCGAGAAACCTACTCTCACCTGGGCTTTTACGTCGGGCTGACAGGATTTGAACCTGCGACCCCCTGACCCCCAGGCGTCCAAACGGCTCAAATATCATCAAAAACCGCGTGTTTCTGCGGATCAGATCATGCAGAGCACGTCACGAAATGCAGGATTTGCGTGGTTCTGGTCCCCTTTTGGTCCCCCTAGCCCCCAAGTGACAGGAACAAAGTTCATACCTCACCTGACCAAGTGATTTTATGGTTCAGGAGCGTGCTCTGCGCGTCAGATTTTGCAGGTTTTGCAGCGCGTTGGTTACCTAATTGGTCCGCTTACTTAGACTCGCGGAATCATTCCCCGAGCGCCCCGCGCACGAGTTCAACGAGCGTCAGCGCCACGGCCACCCACTTCGTTCGACCACCGTGACGCAACTTACTGAACTCCGAGACCTGGCGCTCGCGATGTTTTCGCCAGCAGCTACCCCGTCACTGTCAGAGGTGTCCCGTAATGTCGTAACCAGGAGGACATATGGCAGGCACTGATACGATTCGCGGGATCGCATACCAGCAAGCGCATGCCATCCA